>NZ_JBHSEY010000048.1:0-271446 GCF_042654745.1 Comamonas denitrificans | reverse complement strand
TATAGCAAAGCAAACCCCCAGTCCCAAAAGACTGGGGGTTTTGTTTTTGTAGCGCCTTGCGCTTGCTGGGTAAGAGTTCAGGGCTTATTGGGCACTAAAAGTGGCTAAGGAGCTGCGCAAATAGCTATTGAGAAAATGCTGCAGCGCTCATCCCCTGAGTTAATTTCCTGCGCTAGCCCCTGGGTAATCCGGTAACCTCCCCGACAAAAAAATGCCAGTCAGTGGTGAACTGACTGGCATTGTGGGTTGAAGCGAATCTTTTATTTAGCAGTGGGTTGGATTACGACAGCTTGCCGTGGCATTGCTTGTATTTCTTGCCGCTGCCGCAAGGGCAGGGGTCGTTGCGACCTACGCGCACGCCTGCTGGCAGGGGGGGGAGTTCGTCGTCTGCAGGGGTGTCGCTCTTGTCGCCATCAGCGCTGGCGTATTGCATGCCGGGAATATGGCCGGCGCGGTCTTCGATGCTGTCGGCGGCCTGCTGTAGGGCTTCGGGTTCGCGAATGCGGACGGTGAGCAGCACGCGTGTGACTTCGTTCTTTACCACGTCGATGAGTTGGCTGAACAGCTCAAACGCTTCACGCTTGTACTCTTGTTTGGGCTGTTTTTGTGCAAAGCCGCGCAAGTGAATGCCTTGGCGCAGGTAGTCCAGTGCGGCCAAGTGGTCGCGCCAGTTGGTGTCAAAGCTTTGCAACATCACGGCGCGTTGGAAGTGCATGAATTGTTCGCTGCCTGCCAAGTCAAGCTTGCTCTCGTACTGGGCGATGGCGGCTTTTTGTACCAGCTCCAGAATATCTTCGTCGGTGATGCTTTCGTTTTTGGCCACTTGTTCTTGCAGGTTGAGCTGCAAATGCCATTCACCCAATGCTTTTTCGAGAGCAGGCAGCGCCCACTGCTCCTCCATTGATTCCTCTGGAACGTATTGGCGCACCAAGTCTTCTGCGCAGCCAGCTATCATTTTCTTTATCAGCCCGGTCAGATCGGGCGTGTCCAAGATGGCGTTGCGCTGTTCGTAAATGACTTTGCGCTGCTCGTTGGCCACGTCGTCGTATTCCAGCAGTTGTTTGCGCACGTCAAAGTTGCGGCCTTCGACCTTGCGCTGGGCGCTTTCGATGCTGCGTGTGACCATGCCAGCCTCAATGGCCTCGCCTTCGGGCATTTTCAGGCGGTCCATGATGGCGCGGACGCGGTCGCCCGCGAAGATGCGCATGAGCTGGTCATCCAAGCTGAGGTAAAAGCGCGAGGAGCCGGGGTCGCCTTGGCGGCCCGAGCGGCCCCGCAGCTGGTTGTCGATGCGGCGGCTTTCGTGGCGTTCGGTGGCAATGATGCGCAGGCCGCCCAGCGCTTTGACCTCTTCATGGTCTTTTTGCCATTGGCTGCGCAGGGCTTCGATTTGTTGCTGTTTTTGGCTTTCAGTCAGTTCTGCGTTGGCTTCAATGGCGGCAACTTCTTGGCTGATATTGCCGCCCAGCACGATGTCGGTGCCGCGACCGGCCATGTTGGTGGCGATGGTGATCATGCCCTTGCGGCCAGCCTGGGCGATGATGTCGGCCTCTTTGGCGTGCTGTTTGGCATTGAGCACCTGGTGCGCCAGTCCGGCCTTGGTCAGCAGTTCGTCGATGATTTCCGAGTTCTCGATCGAGGTGGTGCCCACCAGCACCGGCTGGCCGCGCTCGTGGCAGGCGCGGATATCGTCGATGGCGGCTTTGTACTTCTCGGGGGTGGTCTTGTAGACGCGGTCGAGTTGGTCCTCGCGGCGGCTGGGTTTGTTGGGCGGGATGACGATGGTTTCCAGTCCGTAGATTTGCTGGAATTCGTAGGCTTCGGTGTCGGCCGTGCCGGTCATGCCCGAGAGTTTGCTGTACAGGCGGAAGTAGTTCTGGAAGGTGATCGAGGCCATGGTTTGGTTCTCGGCCTGGATGTTTACCCCTTCCTTGGCTTCGACGGCCTGGTGCAGGCCATCGCTCCAGCGGCGGCCCGACATCAGGCGGCCGGTGAATTCATCGACGATCACCACTTCGCCGTTTTGCACCACGTAATGCTGGTCGCGGTGGTAGATGTGGTGCGCCCGCAGCGCAGCGTACAGGTGGTGCACCAGCACGATGTTCGCGGGGTCGTAGAGTGAGGCTCCTTCGGGCAGCAGACCTGCTTTGGTCAAGATGGCTTCGGCGTTTTCGTGGCCTTGCTCGGTCAAGAAAACTTGGTGGGATTTTTCATCCACCGTGAAGTCACCAGGTTTGGTCACGCCCTCACCAGTGCGTGGGTCGGCTTCGCCTTCTTGGCGGGTGAGCTGTGGGGCGATTTGGTTGATGGCCAGGTACAGCGAGGTGTTGTCGTCGGCTTGCCCGCTGATGATCAGGGGGGTGCGCGCTTCGTCGATCAGGATGGAGTCCACCTCATCGACGATGGCGAAGTTCAGCGCCCGCTGCACCCGGTCGCCTGCGTCGTACACCATGTTGTCGCGCAGGTAGTCAAAGCCGTATTCGTTGTTGGTGCCGTAGGTTACGTCGGCCAGGTAGGCCAGCTGCTTTTCTTCGCGCGGTGCTTGGGGCAGGTTCACCCCTACCGACATGCCCAAAAAGTTGTACAGCGGGCGCATGGTTTCTGCGTCGCGGGCTGCCAAATAGTCGTTTACTGTGACGATGTGCACGCCTTTTCCGGTCAGTGCATTCAGGTACACGGGCAAGGTGGAGGTCAGTGTTTTGCCTTCGCCGGTGCGCATTTCGGAAATCTTGCCTTGGTGCAGGCCGATACCACCCATCATTTGCACGTCAAAGTGGCGCATTTTCAGCACGCGCTTGGAGGCTTCACGCACCACCGCAAAGGCTTCGGGCAGCAAATCGTCCAGGGTTTGGCCTTGGGCTAAACGGTCTTTGAATTCTTGGGTTTTGCCGCGCAAGGCCTCGTCGGAGAGCTTTTCAAACTCAGGCTCTAGCGCATTGATGCGGGCAACGGTTTTGCGGTATTGCTTGAGCAGCCGGTCATTGCGGCTACCAAAGATGGAGGTCAGGAATTTGGCCATGCACGTTCAGCCCGCCAAGCGCTGCCAATCGCCTTCGATCGCTGCGGCTCAGGGGCCATCCTTTACGAGTTGTGTTTACGGTTGCAACGGTTCAAAAGTGGGGATGTATTGCGCCGTTGCAAGCGGGTTATCTGGCAAAAAGCCAATCGGTAATTCTACCTGCCTCGGATAATGGGGCTATGCAGCATCGACGACACCATGCCATTAGTGTGCAACAAGCCAGCCAAGAAGCGCCTGAATTGGTGCAGCTGTTGCGCCTGAACCAAGAGTCGCAGCAGCGGCTGCGCAGCATCATGGCCCTGGTGCCGCCGGGGCTGCGTGCGAGCGTGCAGGCGGGGCCGATTGAGGGCAGCACCTGGAGCGTGCATGTGCCCTCGCCCACGGCGGCGGCCAAGTTGCGCCAGTTGCTGCCGGCCTTTGCCGCCCATTTGCGCAGTAAAGGGTGGGATGTGCAGCACATTCGGGTGTATGTATTACCGCAAAACCGATAGCGCATGGGGCATAAAAAAAGCTGCCTCAGGAGCAGCTGGGCAGCTTTTTTTGAAGTGGCTGGGTTTATTCGGCCATCATCGGATTTTTGGCCAGTGCTTCACGAATGGCATAGGCCAGCTCGGCGGGCTGGAATTTGGAGACATAGCCGTTGGCACCGACTTTTTGGACCAAGTCTTCGTTGGTGGTGCCTGAGAGCGAAGAGTGAATCAGCACCGGCAATTGGGACAGGCGCGAGCTTTGTTTGATTTGGCTGGTGAGGGTGAAGCCATCCATTTCGGGCATCTCCAGGTCGGTGAGCACCATGCCGACTTTTTCATAAACACTGCCCCCTTCGCTGGCGGCTTGGTCGGCCAGGGCATTGAGGCGATCCCAGGCTTCTTTGCCCGATTTGACGATTTCAAAGGGTGCCTCTAGCTCTTTGAGGGTTTGCTCAATCAAGGCACGGGCCACAAAGGAGTCGTCGGCGGCCAACACGATGCTGTTGCCTTTCATTTTGACCTTGGCACCAATGTTTTTCCCGGCCACGGAGGGGCGCTCTTTTTCTGGGGTGACCATGTTCACGATGGCCTCTACGTCCAGGACTTGGGCCAGGCGCTGTTCGCCGGTGGCCTCGTCTTTCATGCGGGCAAAGCTGGTGACCAGGGATTTGACAGAGCCGCTCGATTCGGCAGGAACGACTTGCGTCCAGTCCAGTCGGGCAATGTCTTCCACGGATTCGACCGCGAAGGCTTGCACGGTGCGTGCGTATTCGGTGACCAGCAAGATGTTCAGGCCGGTCTCGGGCTTGCAGCCGACGATGGCGGGCAGGTCAAACACGGGAATCACTTGCCCGCGCAGGTTCAGCACCCCCAGGGAGGAAGGGTCGGCCCCCACCACGGGCGTGATTTGGGGCATGGCCATGATTTCGCGGATTTTGAAAACGTTGATGCCAAACAGCTCCGACTGCCCCAGCGTTTTGTCTTTGCCCAGGCGAAACATCAGCATTTCAAATTTATTGGAGCCAGCAAGGTTGGTGCGTTCGTCGATATCGGATTGGTGTGTGCTCATGGTCAGTTCTCCTGCAAGGGCAGCGGGCGGTTAGCCGCAGATCATAGTTGGTATTGCGGATTGTTACTGTGCTGATGCCCGTGATTGTGCGAGCGCTTTGCGCCGGGCGGTTACTGGGCAAGCCCGTAGCAGCAAGGGTGCGCCGGTATTTTTTTAATACACATCGCGCCGATAGCGGCCTTGCTGCAGCAGGTCGTCCACCGCAGCGCTGCCCAAAATGCTGCGCAAAGCGGTATCCACCCCTTCGGCCATGCCGTGCAGGCTGCCGCACACGTACAGGGCGGCGCCACGGGTTTGTACCCATTCGCGCAAGCGATTGGCGTGCTGGTGCAGGCGGTCTTGCACATAGGTTTTTGCGTCACCATCGCGCGAAAAGGCCCAATCCAGGTGCTGCAGGTGGCCAGTGGCGTGCCAGGCGTGCAGTTCGGCCCCGTAGAGCTGGTCGTGTGCGGCTTGGCGCTCCCCGGCGATGAGCCAGTTGGCGTGCTGGCCCTGCGCAGCGCGGGTGCGCAGGTGGGCCCGCAGCCCGGCCAATCCGGTGCCATTGCCAATCAGAATGAGCGGGCGCTGGGCGTTGCCCTCCAGCCGAAAGCCGGGGTGGGCCCGCAGTTGCAGGGTGAGCGTGGCACCCACGTCCAAGCCGGTGGTGAGCCAGTGCGAGGCCTGCCCTGGTGTGCCGTCGTCGCGCCAGGTTTGGCGCACTAGCAGGTGCAGGCGGCCATCGGCGGGGATGGAGGCGATGGAGTAGCTGCGCGGCGCAGGCGGCTCTTGCGCCTCTGTTGCCTCTGTTGCCAGTGGTGGCAGCAGCTCGACCAAATCGCCGGATTCCCACGTGGTGTTCGGCGCCTGCGTGGCCAGCTCCAGGTGAAAGACGGCGCCGCCTTGGCTGCCGGGGTTCAGGTGCTGGCGCTGCACCAGCGTCCAGGTGGAGCGGGCGGGGGCGGGGGCACCGGGGGCGTTGGCCAGGGCGCTGGCATCCAGGTGCAGCGCGGCGGCCAGGGTGTTTTGCCAGTGGGTCAGGGTGGCAGCGGCGTTGCCGGATTGGTCGGCCTCAAGGCGTTCGTGCAGTGGCTGGGCTTGTTGGGCCTGCAGCCACGCATCCAGCGTGCGGCCAAAACCGCAAAACTGGCGGTAGTGGCGGTCGCCCAGGGCCAGCAGGCTGTACTGCAGCGCGGATAAATCGAACGCTTGCGCCATGCACTGGCGCTGGAACAGGGCGGCATTGTCGGGCGCATCGCCCTCGCCATAGGTGCTGACGATAAAAAGGGCGTGCGTGGCCGCTTGCAGTTGCGCGGGCGTAGTGTGGTTGAGCGCCTGCACGGTGACGGCCCAACCAGCGGCGTGCAGTGGCTGGGCGCATTGCTCGGCCAACTGCTGGGCCTGCCCGGTTTGGCTGGCGTAGGCGATGAGGATGGGGCGATGGCCGCTGGCCAGCGCGGCGGCTTGCGCCTGGGCGTGCAGGCGGGCGCGGCGGTGGCGCTGGTAGAGCACCAGGCACAGCAGGGCGTAGGCCAGCAGCAGGGCCAATGCCCAGGCCCAGCGGGTGGGGTCGGGGGTGAGCAGGTCAGACATGGGGCTCAAGGGCTGGCGCGAAGGGGGGGTTCCCAAGCGCTGCCTCCCAGGCGCGGCTGCATCGGGTGACTGCGGGGCTGCTTAGCAGGGCGGCAATGCCATGCTGCTCGGCAAATTCCCAGCCCGCTTCGGGGCCGAGCACGGTCAGCAGCGTGGCCAGGGCATCAGCGTGCAGGCATTCGGCGTGCAGCACGGTGACGCTGGCCAGCGCGTGCGCAATGGGTGCGCCGGTGCGCGGATCGAGGGTGTGCGAATAGCTGCGCCCCTGCCACTGGTGGCAGTGGTAGAGGCTGCCCGAGGTGGCGATGGCGCAGTCGCGCAGGGCGATGGCTTGTGGCGGCGCATCGGGGGCCGGGCCGACAGCAGCAGGTACAGGGGCGATGGCCACGCGCCAGGGCTGGCCATCGGGGCGCTGGCCGCTGCCGCGCAGTTCGCCGCCGATTTCGACCAGGGCGTTGCGCAGGCCCAGGGCGTGCAGGCGCAGCAGCACGGCATCCACGGCGTAGCCCTTGGCGATGCCGCTTAAATCCAGCTGCAGGCCGCCGTGTTGCCGCCAGCCGCGTTCCGGGTGGTAGTGCAGGCCTTGCCAGCCGCTGCACGCTTGTGCCTGAGCGATGGCGTGCGGGCTGGCGGGCCGCCAATCGGCAGCATCCAGGGGCGCGTGCGGGCCAAAGCCCCAGGCGGCCACCAAAGCGCCCAGAGTGGGGTCGAATGCGCCGCCGCTGGCCTGGGCCCAGTGCAGGCCCGCGTGCAATACGGTGCTCAGATCGGCGGGCAACGCGTGCCAGGTATCGGCCGGGGCGCGGTTGAATTGGGCGAGGGTGGAGTCGGCAGCCCAGTGGCTCATGTGGCGCACCACGCTGGCCAGCACGTCCTCAATGGCGCTGCGCAGGGTTTGCAGCGGCAAAAACTGCGGATTGCCAACGCGCACGCGCCAATGCGTGCCCATGCTGGTGCCGTTCAGGCTGTGCAGCGTGTCCGGGTCGGCGCGGCGCAGGCGCTGGGGGGCTGCCAAGGTGGGCAAGGCGGGTGCTGCGTGCGCAAAGCTGACGTTCTTTAAAAGAGGAGCTTGTTCCGCTGAATTTACGGGGTTTTCAAGCTTTAAAGCCTCTAAAGAGTAATGAATGCGCACGCTAGAAGCTCACTTTTATAGGCTTTTAGGGCAGCACTTCCAGCGTGCCAGCGTAGGTCAGGCGGCGCTCTTTGGCCTGGGGCAGGCTGGTTTTATCGTCCTTCAGCTCCGCTTCCAGCCAGTAGGCACCGGCCGTGGGCCAGGTGACGGTGAATTCGCCTTGGGCATTGGTGGTTACTTTGATCTCATTGATGCTGTCGCGGTAGCGCGAGCCGCCCGGGGTGAGGGTGACGGTGATGTTGGCGGCCGGCTGGCCGTCGGCAGTCAAGCGCAGGGTGGCGGCTTCACCGGCGACCAGATCGTTGGGGTGGTGGCCTGGGGTGGGCAGCAGCTCCAGCCCCTGGCCGGTGGCGGCAATGGCGCTGGGTTTGCCCAGGGTGACGAAGGTTTCGATACGGCCCACGGCTTGGGTGACTTTCAGCTCCTGGGCATCGGCGGGCACTTCGGCGGCGAATTTCTCCGGGGTGCCGCGCCAGCGCTTGGGCTGGCCCTTGGCATCTTTGTAGCTGGCGAACAGGCCGCTGTTTACCGTGGCGATGCGGTAGGTGCCGGGCTGCTGCAGGTGCAGGTCAAACACGTTGCGCAGCTTGCCCTGGTGTGGGTTTTGTGGCTGCAGGGCGCTGCCGTCGGGGGCGGTGATCTGCAGGCCTTGCACATTCAGCGGCACGTGGTTGAAGAAGAACAGGTCGTTGGAGACGGCGGCATCCACGGTGATCCAGTCGGCTTTGGACAGCACCGTGGTGGAAGGCAGCAGCCAGGCGTTGTGCGCCTGGGCAGGCAGGGTGGCTGCGCAGGCCAGGGCCACGGCGGCGGTCAGGCGGGTGAGGGTTTTCTTCATCGTGAACTCCAGGGAAGGGGACAAATTTACGGTTTGACTTGCAAGGTGATGGCCCCCAGCTCCGTCTGGCCTTGGGCCTGCAGGCTGGTGGCCTGGGCGGCGGGCCAGGTGAAGGGGATGCTGACCAGCTCGCGCCCGCCCACTTCACGGGCGGCCTCCACCACCAGCTTGTAGTGGCCGGCGGGCAGGGCGGCCAGGGGGGCTTTGCCTTCGGTGAACTCCAGGGTGTGCTTGCCCACCGGGCGGGTGGGGCTGGTCACGCCGTCAATGGGCAGGTCCAGCTCGCGCCCGGTGCGCCGCCACCATTGGCGCATGTCTTTGAGCCATTTGGTGCCTTCGGCGTTTTTCAGCTTCAGGTCGTACCACACGGCCAGGGTGCTGGCCACGCTGTTGTCGGCCCGCTCAATCCACACGGCCACGTAGGGGCGGTGGTATTCAGCCACTTGCAGGCGGGGAATTTCCACGCCCACCGTCAAACTGGCCGCCAAGGCCGGGGTGCCCAGGGCGGTAAAACCGGCAGCGGCCAGGGCCGCAGTGCCAAAGCGCAGGTGCAGGGGGGTCATCGGTTCGCTTTCCTTCTTTTCAATCAGTGGATAAACAGCAGCGCCAGCAGCGCCGGCAGCAGCAGGCCCAGGCCCAGCACCGGCCAGGCCATGGGCCGGTTTTTGGCGTGCAGGTACAAGATGCCCACGCCGGTGGCGCTGAACAGCACGCAGGCGATGGCAAAAATGTCAATAAACCAGCGCCAGGCTGCGCCGGTGTTGCGGCCTTTGTGCAGGTCGTTGAAATACGAAATCCAGCCCCGGTCGGTGCGCTCGTATTCGGCCTGGCCATCGGGCAGGCTGATGCGCAGCCAGGCATCGCCACCGGGGCGCGGCAGGGACAGGTACACCTCGTCCTCAGAGAATTCGGCCTCGCGCCCGGCGGTGGCAATCTGCCAGGTGCTGTCCAGCCAGGCCTGCAAGGCCGGGGGCAGGGGGGCAGGGCCGGTGGGCAAATCGTGCAGCAGCGCGGCGGGCACCTGCGCCTGCCGCTGGGTCACCTGGGGGCGGCCCTCAATATCGGCGGCGTGGTTCAGCGTAAAGCCGGTGATGGAAAACAGCAGCATGGTCACCAGGCTGACGGCGGCGCTGACCCAATGCCATTGGTGCAAAGTTTTCAGCCAGCGGGCGCGAACAGAGGGGGCAGAGGTGGTCATGCAAAAAAGGTGGGCAATCAGCGTGCAAAGCCGTGCATTCTAGCGAATCTAAATGAAAATGAATCCTATCTACAAAGATTTGCCAACTCTTTACATCCGCGCCAGCGTGCAGCGCTGGCGTACCATTGCGGGCTTCGTTTTTTGCGACTTACGGATGCTTTTATGCCCACTGCTTTTGCTGCCCCGCCTGCCTGCCATGCCCCGTTGATCATTGATATTGCGGGCACTGCGCTGACGGACATCGACCGCCAACGCCTGGCCCATCCGCTGGTTGGCGGCATGATTTTGTTTGGCCGCAACTGGCACGACCGTGCCCAGCTCACGGCCCTGTGTGCCCAGATCAAGGCGCTGCGGCCCGACCTGCTCATTTGCGTCGATCACGAAGGCGGGCGCGTGCAGCGCTTTCGCACCGATGGGTTCACCCACCTGCCCGCCATGGGTGTGCTGGGCCAGTTGTGGACGCAGGCCAGCCCCGAACGCGCCCGCCAGGCAGCGCTGGCCTGCGGCTACGTGCTGGCGGCCGAATTGCGCGCCTGTGGGGTGGATTTGAGCTTTACCCCCGTGCTGGATTTGGACTGGGGCACCAGCAGCATCATTGGCGACCGCAGCTTTGGCCGCGACCCGGCCACCGTCACCAGCCTGGCGCAAAGCCTGATGCACGGCCTGCTGCAGGCGGGCATGGCCAACTGCGGCAAGCATTTTCCGGGGCACGGCTTTGCCGCAGCCGATTCGCACGTGGCCATGCCGGTGGATGAGCGCAGCCTTGCGGCCATCCTGGCCGATGATGCTGCCCCCTATCCCTGGCTGGCGCAGGTGCTCACCAGCGTCATGCCCGCGCACATTGTTTACCCCGAGGTGGACAGCCGCCCCGCTGGCTTTAGCGCCCGCTGGCTGCAAGACATCCTGCGCGGCCAGCTTGGCTTTGACGGGGTGATCTTCAGCGACGACCTGAGCATGGAGGGCGCGCGCGTCATTGACGGCGCACCCGTCAGCTACACCGCCGCCGCTCTGGCCGCCTTGCACGCGGGCTGCGATGCCGTGCTGCTGTGCAACCAAAGCGTGGGCGATGGCCAGCCGGTCGATGCCTTGCTGGCCGGTTTGGCCGCCGCGCAAACCGCTGGGCGCTGGCAGCCCAGCGCCTCCAGCGCCCAGCGCATGGCCCGCTTGCGGCCCACGGCCCCGGCGCAAGATTGGGCTGCCTTGCAGCAGGATGCGCGTTACCAGCAGGCGCTGCGTTTACTCCCAGCCCTTGAATAAGAAAGACTTCCCCCATGAAAGTAGGCATCCTCACCGGCGGCGGCGACTGCCCCGGACTGAACGCGGTCATCCGCGCCGTGACCAAATCCTTGATTGGCTATGGCCAGTGCGAGGTGCTGGGCATTGCCGACGGTTTTGAAGGCCTGATGGCCCCGCAGCCGCAGGCACGGCCTTTGCGCTGGGACGATGTCTCGGGCATCTTGCACCGGGGCGGCACCATTTTGGGCACCAGCAACAGCGCCAATCCCTTGAAAGATGCCGCCACCTTGGCCCAGGTGCAGGCCAATGTGCAGGCGCTGGGGCTGCAGGTGGTGGTGGCCATTGGCGGCGATGGCACCATGAGCCTGGCACACGGCGTGGCCCAGGCCACGGGCATGCACTGCGTGGGCGTGCCCAAGACCATTGACAACGATATTGCCCACTGCGAGCGCAGCTTTGGCTTTGATACGGCCGTGGCCACCGTCACTGAGGCCCTGCACCGCGTCGAAAGCACGGCCAACAGCCACCACCGCGTGATGATTGTCGAAACCATGGGCCGCCACGCCGGCTGGTTGGCGCTGGAGGCAGGGCTGGCCGGCGGGGCCGATGTGATCTTGCTGCCCGAGCTCGATTACGACGTGCCCACCATCGCTGCCACCTGCCGCCGCCGTGAAGAGCGCCAGCGCTACACCATCATCTGCATTGGCGAAGGGGCCAAGCAAAGCGGTGATCGCCAAACCGTGCAAGCGCACGTGCCAGGCAGCCCCGACCCAGTACGCCTGGGCGGTGTTGGCCACGTCTTGCGCGAGCAATTGCAGCCCTACCTGAACAGCGAGGTGCGCACCACCGTGCTGGGCCACGTTCAGCGCGGCGGTGATCCCACGCCCTACGATCGCGTGCTGGCCACCCGCTACGGCCACAAAGCCGCGCAACTGGTGCTGGCCGGGCAGTTTGGCCAGATGGTGACCCTGCAAAACGGCCAGATCGGCAGCGTGCCGATTGCCCAGGTGGCCAACACCCAGCGCAAGGTGCCGCTGGACCATGAGCTATTGGTCATGGCGCGGGACATCGGCATGTGCTTGGGTGAGCGGGCTGCTGGGTGATGCCTGTCTGCCTGCCTGCCGACTCAGCCCAGCGCAGGGTGCTCCAGGGGCTGGGCGCACACCTGCAAATGCGCCACCAGCGCTGCAGCAAAGCCGGACAGCGCCCGGCCTTGGCGCGTGCAAATATGCAAGTCGCGCTGCGCCCAGGGCTCCTGCAACTCCAGCACCGCCAGCGGATGGCGTGCGCTGGTGGCTGGTAAGGCGCTGCGCGGCACCATGCCGATGCCCACCCCGGCGCTGACCATGCGGCAGACGGCCTCGAAGCTGCGCACCTGAATGCGCACATCCAGATGCTGGCCCAGCGCGGCAGCGGCGTTCATGGTGAAGGTGTGGATGGCCGAGCCGGTGTGCAGCATGACAAAAGGATGCTCCAGCACCTGGGCAAAGCGCAGCGGCCCGCGCCCGGCCAGGGCGTGGTCTTGCGGGGTGATGAGCACCAACCGGTCGCGCCGGTAGGGCTGCAACTGCACGCTGCTGCCATCAATGGCGCTGCTATCGGCCAGCACGCCCAGCTCGATATCGCCGTGGGCCACGGCCAGGGCAATGTCGCTGCTGGTGCGCTCTTCCAGCGTCACGCTGACCTGGGGGTGCTGGCGCAAAAAGCTGGCCAGATCGTCCGGCAGAAAAGTGTGCGTGGCATGGGTGTTGGCCCACAGGCTGACATGGCCGCGCACGCCGCTGGCAAAGGGCGAGAGGTTGGCGTGCATCTGCTCCAGCGCCGCCAACACCTGCCGGGCATTGCGCAGCAGGGCCTCCCCGGCGCGGGTCAGGGCTACGCCCCGGGCCTGGCGTTGAAACAATTGGGCCCCCAGGGCCGCCTCCAGCCGTTGCAAACGGTGGCTGGCCGAGGACGGGGCCAAAAACGCCCGCGCTGCACCGCGCGTGAGGTTGCCCTCTTCGGCAATGGCGACAAACAGGCGCAGGTCGGTCAGGTCGTAGTGCATGGCGGTGCTGGGTGGTGAAGCTGGTGGTTAAGTGGCTAAGCATTAAGTGGCTAAGCATTCGTTTTTGACGAATTCTGTGCTGGGTGATGGGCAATTGTGCAATGGGTGGCGGGCGGGCACCATTCGCGCCCATCGTATGTCCGCTGGGTGGTCGGCGGATGGTTCCCGGATTTTTTTGCACTGTTCTCGTATGCCTTGGAAACATTGGTCTGCCGAACGCCTCGGGCTGGCGCTTGCCGTGCTGGCGGCGCTGGGTTTCTCGTTCAAAGCCATTTTTGTCAAGCTGGCCTATGCCGTGCCTCAGCCGGTGGCCGTCGATGCGGTCACGCTGCTGGCGCTGCGCATGGCGTTTTCGCTGCCATTTTTCGCCTGGATGGGCTGGCGTGCGCACCGGGCGGCCGGTGGTGCCGGGCTGGATCGGCGCAGCCTGGTGTGGGTGGTGGCGCTGGGGCTGCTGGGGTACTACGGTGCCAGCATTCTGGATTTTTTGGGGCTGCAATACATCAGCGCCAGCCTGGAGCGGCTGATTTTGTTCACCTACCCGCTGCTGACCATTCTGATTGGCGTGTTCTTTTTTGGTAAGCGCCTGGGGTGGCCAGAGGGCGCAGCGCTGCTGCTGTCGTATGCCGGGATTGGGCTGGCCTTTGCCCACGACCTGCACCTGGCCGCCGATATGCGCACCGTGCTGCTGGGGTCGGCGCTGGTGCTGGGCTCGGCCCTGTCCTATGCGTTTTACCAGGCGGGCAGCGAACCGGCCATTGCCCGGCTGGGGGCCATGCGCTTCAGCGCCCTGGCGCTGCTGGTGTCCACCTTCGCCACCCTGGCGCACTTTGCCGCCACCCAGCCGCTGGCCGCCTTGCAGCAACCGCTGCCGGTGTACGGCCACGCGCTGGGCATGGCGGTGTTCTCCACCGTGCTGCCGGTGCTGATGACCTCGGCCGCCATCCGCCACATTGGCGCAGGGCGCACGGCGCTGGTCGGCTCGCTGGGGCCGGTGATGACGATTTTCTTCAGCGCCTGGTTGCTGGGCGAAGCCCTGTCCTGGTGGCAACTGGGCGGTGCCGCCCTGGTGCTGTCCGGCGTGCTGCTGATCGGCATCAGCCGCCAACGCACCACAACAAACAGCCCGGCTGCAGCGGAGCAGCCAGCAAAGCCGCTCCCCCACAACCACAGCGCATCGGTAAGAGCGCAGCCGTCCAAGCCGCATCGAGCGCATCCCGTCTGACTCACCGCAGTTGTCCGAGCGCAGCGCCGCAAAGCGGCGCGTAGCGAGTTCTGCGGTGCCAAAGCTGCGCCAGCACGCTTTCTTTGCTGACTTTCTTGCGCGTGCAAGAAAGCCAGTCGCCCGCCGGGGCGAGTCCCGGCCAGCAGACAAACAATCAAAAAAGAAAGCTACTACCGCACACAACCATTAGCTTTCAAAGAAAAAAAGCAAAAAAACTAATAAATACAAGCGCAACAAGCTGCAAAAAACATAATAAACCCCTGCTCACCCCAAGTCCCACTGCGTCCCAAACTTCGCCCGCTTGGTCGCAAAAAACGCCTTCGCATTGCGCACATTGGCCGGTTGGGTAAACAGCGCCTGGCTGACGCGCAGGTAATCGGGCATATCGCGGCAGGCCAGCACCAGCACAAAGTCGGGGCCGGGGCTGACGCGCCAGCACTGCTGCACCGCCGGGTGGGCGCAGGCCAGGTGCTCAAAAGCATCCAGCGCCTCGGCGTGCTGGCGCTCCAGCGTCACCTCGACCAGGGCCTGCAGGCCCGGCCCGTGCACCGCGCTGAGGGCCTGCGGGGCGAGGATGGCCACTTGCTTCTCCAGCACGCCGCGCTCCCACAGCCGTTTGACCCGGCGCAAACAGGTGGGGGCCGAGATGCCAACGGCGGCGGCCAGCGCTTGGTTGCTGCGGCTGGCATCGGTTTGCAAAAGGGTGAGCAATTGCAAGTCGATGGCATCGAAATCGGTGTTTTTAATTTCATCCATAAACTAATTATGAAATTATTTTTCAGAATCAAGGGTACTTGAATTTAAATTTCATCTTCGCTAGAGAAGTTAATTTTTATTTCTTTTGGCTTCTTCTAGGATGGCGCACATTGCAGTTTTTATGCGGTTTTTGTGCGCTTTTCGCGTGGTTTTGGCTTTCTTGGAAGGAATGGTTGTATGTGTGGCATCGTCGCGTCTGTCTCGAATCGCAACATCGTGCCCCTGCTGGTGCAGGGCTTGCAGCGGCTGGAATACCGGGGTTATGACTCCTGTGGCGTGGCCGTACACCGCATGGTCAGTGGCTCGCCCATCAGCCAGGGCCTGGAGCGCACCCGCAGCACGGCGCGGGTGGCGCAATTGCTGGCGCAGGTGCAGACCGAGGATTTTCAGGGCCTGACCGGCATCGCCCACACCCGCTGGGCCACGCACGGCGCACCGGCCGTGGCCAATGCCCACCCGCACTTTAGCTACGGCCCCGGCCTGGATGCGGGCAGCGGCGTGCCCGCGCGCGTCGCCCTGGTACACAACGGCATCATCGAAAACTACGAGGAACTGCGCCGCCAGCTGCAGGCCAAGGGCTATGTGTTTAGCAGCCAGACGGACACCGAAGTCATCGGCCACCTGGTCGATAGCCTGTACAACGGCGACCTGTTTGAGGCCGTCAAAGCCGCCCGCACCGAACTGCGCGGGGCCTACGCCATTGCCGTGCTGCACAAGGACGAGCCGCACCGCGTGGTGGGGGCGCGTGCCGGTTCGCCCCTGGTGCTGGGTGTGGGGCGCGATGAAAATGAATTTTTCCTGGCCAGCGACCCCATGGCCATTGCCGGGGTGACCGATCAAATCGTGTACCTGGAAGAGGGCGATTTGGTCGATTTGCAGCCGGGCCGCTACTGGCTGGCCGATAAAACCGGCCATGTGCTGCTGCCCGAGCAGCGCCCGGTCAAAACCGTGCAGGCCTTCAGCGGCGCGGTGGAGTTGGGGCCGTACCGCCACTACATGCAAAAAGAGATTTTTGAGCAACCCGATGCCATCGCCAACACGCTGGACGGCATCAGCGCCATCGTGCCGGAGCTGTTCGATGGGGCCGATGGCAACGCTGCCTGGCGCGTGTTCAAAGACATTGACCGCGTGCTCATCCTGGCGTGTGGCACCAGCTACTACAGCGGCTGCACCGCCAAATACTGGCTGGAGTCGATTGCCGGCATCCCCTGCAGCGTGGAGGTGGCCAGCGAATACCGCTACCGCACCAGCGTGCCCGAGCCGCGCACCCTGGTGGTCACCATCAGCCAATCGGGCGAAACCGCCGACACCCTGGCCGCCCTGCGCCACGCGCAAAGCCTGGGCCTGACGCAGACGCTGACCATCTGCAACGTGGCCACCAGCGCCATGGTGCGCGAGTGCAAGCTGCGCTACATCACCCGCGCGGGGGTCGAAATTGGCGTGGCCAGCACCAAAGCCTTCACCACCCAGCTGGCCGGGCTGTTTTTGCTGACGCTGGTGCTGGCGCAAACCAAGGGCCGCTTGACCGAGGCGCAAGAGCAGGACTATTTAACCGCCATGCGCCACCTGCCCATGGCCCTGCAGGCTGTGCTGGCGCTGGAGCCGCAAATCGTCAGCTGGGCCGAAGACTTCGCCAAGCGCGAAAACGCCCTGTTCCTGGGCCGGGGCCGCCACTACCCGATTGCGCTGGAAGGGGCATTGAAGCTCAAAGAAATCAGCTACATCCACGCCGAGGCCTACCCGGCTGGCGAGCTCAAACACGGCCCGCTGGCGCTGGTCGATGCCGCCATGCCGGTGGTGACCGTCGCGCCCAACGATGAGTTGCTGGAAAAGCTCAAAAGCAATATGCAAGAAGTGCGCGCACGCGGCGGCGTGCTCTATGTGCTGGCCGATGCCGACACGCACATTGAAAGCGCCGAGGGCCTGCATGTGATTCGCATGCCCGAGCACTACGGGGCGCTGTCGCCCATCCTGCACGTGGTGCCGCTGCAGCTGCTGGCGTACCACACCGCCGTGGCCCGCGGGACGGATGTGGACAAACCGCGCAATTTGGCCAAAAGCGTGACGGTCGAATGACCGTTGCGCTTTTGAAGCGGCATAGCCGCTGCGCGTAGCGCCCAAATTGCGCGGTTTGGACGCCGCTCACTTCGCGCAGCGAAGTTATGCGGCGGCACAAACCCAGGAACCTTGCCAAGAGTGTGACGGTTGAATAACCGTCGCGCTCTTGGGGGCGCGTAGTGCCCCGCCGCAGGCGCAAGGTTGATGGGCTTGCGGCGTAAGCTCATGTCGGCGTAGCCGACGTGAAGCTGCGTAGCAGCGTGCTGGAGCCACAACCGCGCAATTTGGCCAAAAGCGTGACGGTGGAGTGAGGGGCAGTACTGCTGCTGGTTTTGTTCGATTGAGGTCTGCTGGCCGGGTTTCGCCCCGGCGGGCGACTGACTTTCTTGCACGCGCAAGAAAGTCAGCAAAGAAAGCGCTGCTGCGCAGGCTTGGGCGCTGTGGAACTCACTTCGCGCCTGCGGCGCTACGTTCAGACAGCCACAGCAAGTCAGACGGGAGGCGCTTTGCGCTATCTAACCGCTGTGCCTTGATGGATGTGCTGTTGTGCAGGGCTTCTTCGCTTGCTACGCAGTTTCAAAAGGTGCAGCCCAGCCAACTGCGTATGCCTATCGTGGCGTTATTTCGCTTGGCGCTCTGCTTCGCTGGCCTGCTGGTCAACCAACCAAAACCTCTCTGCCGCCCGTGGGCGCATCGTGGATGCCGACTTTGCCAAGGAAACCGCCAACCTGGCACGCGTGCAAATCCTGCAACAGGCGGGGATGGCCATGGTGGCCCAGGCCAACCAGATTCCGCAAAACGTCTTGCAGCTGCTGCAAGGCTGACGTACCAGAACGGATTACCCCCTGAGCAAGCCCTGTGCCGTGGCAGCAATATTTTTTGCATCCACGCCAAACGCCTGGCGCAAGGCGGCCCGGGTGTCGCTGCGGCCAAAGCCGTCGGTGCCCAGGGTGCGGTAGGCGCGGCCTGGGGGCAGGTAGGCCCGCACGGTTTCGGGCACGGCGCGCACGTAGTCGGTGGCGGCCACGATGGGGCCTTGTGTGTGCGCCAGCACCTGGGCCAGCCAGGGCGTGGCGGCACCGTCTGCATGGCCCTCGCAGGCCTGGCCGTCGCGGGCCAGCTCGCTCCAGCTGGTAACGCTGACCACGTGGGCGTTGATGCCCTGGGCGGCCAGTTGCTCGGCCGCTTGCAGCACTTCGGTCAGGATGGCGCCAGAGCCCAGCAGGGTGACGTGTTTTTCGGATGAAATAGCGCCTGAGCCGTTGCTGGTATTGCGGAGATAGCTCTTAAAAAGATAAGCGCCGCGCAGCACGCCGGCATGGGCGGTTTCTGGGAGGTCGGGCTGGGCGTAGTTTTCGTTCATCGTGGTGAGGTAGTAGAAAACATCGCGCTGCTCGACCAGCATTTCGCGCATGCCGGTGTCGATGATGACGGCCAGCTCCCCGGCAAAGGCCGGGTCGTAGGCCTTGCAGTTGGGGATGGTGGCGGCCACCAGGTGGCTGGTGCCGTCTTGGTGCTGCAGGCCTTCGCCGCCCAGGGTGGTGCGCCCGCTGGTGGCCCCGATCAAAAAACCCCGGGCGCGTTGGTCGGCAGCAGCCCAGATGGCATCGCCCACGCGCTGAAAGCCAAACATCGAGTAGTAGATATAAAACGGCAGCATGGCCAGGCCGTGCACGCTGTAGCTGGTGGCAGCGGCCGTCCAACTGGCCAGGGCACCGGCTTCGCTGATGCCTTCTTCCAGAATTTGTCCATCTTTGGCCTCGCGGTAAGCGAGGATGGAGCCGATGTCTTCGGGCGCATATTGCTGACCAGCGCTGCTGTAAATGCCCACTTGCTTGAACAAATTGGCCATGCCAAAGGTGCGCGCCTCGTCGGCCACGATGGGCACGATGCGCGGGCCCATCGTGGCATCTTTGAGCAAATTGGTCAGCAGGCGCACAAAGGCCATGGTGGTGCTCATCTCCTTTGCTTGCGGGGCCAGGGCGAACTGGGCGTACTGCGCCAGCGGCGGCACGGGTACGGTGGCGCACTGGGTTTGGCGCCGGGGCAGGTAGCCGCCCAGTTTGGCCCGCTGGGCGTGCAGGTAGCGCATTTCGGCGCTGTCGGCACCGGGCTGCAAAAACTCCAGGTTCAGCGCCTGTTCGTCGGTCAGGGGCAGGTGAAAGCGGTTGCGAAAGGCGATCAGCTCCGTGTCATCGAGCTTTTTCTGGCTGTGCGTGGTCATCTTGCCCTGGCCGGCGGTGCCCATGCCGTAGCCTTTTTTGGTGTGCGCCAAAATCACCGTGGGCTGGCCCCGGTGCGTGGCGGCAGCGGCGTAGGCGGCGTAAATCTTCACCAAATCATGGCCGCCGCGCTTTAAGCGGTCGATTTGCTCGTCGGTCATGCCCTGGGCCAACTGCTCCAACTCGGGGTGTTGGTGAAAGAAGTGGTCGCGGTTGTAGCGCCCATCCTTGGCGGCAAAGGTTTGCATTTGGCCATCCACCGTCTCGCCCAGGGTGCGCACCAGGGTGCCGGTCAGGTCGCGGGCGAACAGGCCGTCCCAGTCGCTGCCCCACAGCAGCTTGATCACGTTCCAGCCGCTGCCGGTGAACAGGCGCTCGAGTTCATCAACGATGCGGCCATTGCCGCGCACCGGGCCATCCAGGCGCTGCAGGTTGCAATTGACCACCCAGACCAGGTTGTCCAGCCCCTCGCGCGCGGCCAGGGTCAGGGCGCTGGTGCTTTCGGGCTCGTCCATCTCGCCATCGCCAAACACGCCCCAGACTTTGCGGCCTGCGCAATCGAGCAGGCCCCGGTCGGTCAAAAAGTGCATGAAGCGGGCGTGGTAAATGCTGCTGATCGGCCCGATGCCCATCGAGCCGGTGGGGAACTGCCAAAAATCAGGCATGGCCCAGGGGTGCGGGTAGCTGCACAGGCCACGGGCCCCGGCGCTGGGGGCGGTGATTTCTTGGCGGAAATGCAGCAGGTCTTGCTCGGTCAAAAAGCCTTCCAAAAACGCGCGGGCGTACACGCCAGGGGCGCTGTGCGGCTGGAAAAACACCAAATCGCCCCGGTGCTGACCGGCATCGAGGCCCTCGCGGGCGTGGAAGAAGTGGTTAAAGCCCACCTCAAACAAATCGGCGGCGCTGGCGTAGCTGGCAATGTGGCCGCCCAGCTCGCCATAGGCTTTGTTGGCGCGCACCACCATGGCCAGGGCGTTCCAGCGCATCAGGCTGGCCAGGCGCTCTTCCACCGCCAAATCGCCGGGGAAGGCGGGCTGCGCCGGCGCGGCAATGGTGTTCACGTAGGGGGTGTTCAGCGCCGGTTGCCAGCCCACCTGGGCGCGGTGGGCGGCATCGGCCAGGGTGTCCAGAATGAACCGGGCGCGGGCCGGGCCGTGGGTGGCCACCAGGGCGGTGAAGGCATCGCGCCACTCGGCGGTTTCTTGCCCGTCGGTATCCAGGGCAGCGGGGGCAGGTAAGAGGGCCATGAAATTCTCCAATAGTGAGAAAAACTGTAGCAAAAAATCTCCGAAATAGGCTACTGAAAACGCAGTGGCTGCCCTGGTTTGCAGCACAATATGCCGCAAAAAAAAGGATTGAAAGCATATGAAGCTGGATAGCACCGATTTGCGTATTTTGGCGGCGTTGCAGGCCGATGGCGCTTTGTCCAATGTGGAGCTGGCCCGGCGCGTGCATTTGTCGCCCTCGCCCTGTCTCACGCGGGTCAAAGCCCTGGAGTCCGCCGGGGTGATCGAGCGCTATGTGGCCCTGGTCAATGCCAAAAACTTGGGGCTGGGGCTGAACGTGTTCATCAGCATCAGCCTGAAAACCCAAAGCAAGGAGGTGCTGGCCGACTTTGAGCGGCGCATCGCCGAGCACGACGAGGTGATGGAGTGCTATTTGATGAGCGGCGATTCGGATTACCTGATCCGGGTGGCCTTGCCCGATATTGCCGCGCTAGAGCGCTTTATCTTGGAGCAGCTCACGCCGATTGCGGACATCGAAAAGATTCGCTCCAGCTTTGCCTTGAAGCAGGTGCGCTACAAGACGGCGCTGCCGCTGGCGCATCTTTAAGAATGTGATAGCGCTTCCCGCACGGATACCTAGAAAAATATAAAAAAAAGCCTTGATTTTGTTATATATAAAGCGCCAATAGCTATTGATTTGGTTATTTGTTCAAGATCAGAATCGCCCGGAAATCATTCACATTGGTCAGCGTTGGCCCCGTCACCACACTGGCCCCCAGGGCTTGAAAAAAGCGGTGCGCATCGTGGCCGTCCAAGTGGGCCAAGGGGCTGAGGCCCTGGGCAAAAGCCTGCGCCAAGGTGTGCGGCCCGCTGCTGGCCCCGGCAATCTCGGCCCCGCCATCCACCCCATCGGTATCGCCCATCAGGGCATGGATGCGCGGATGCCCCCGCGTGGCCAGGGTAAAGGCCAGCAGGCATTCGACATTGCGCCCGCCCAGGCCCGCCGCTTGCGGGGTGCTGCGCAGGGTGACGGTGGTTTCTCCGCCACTGAGCAGCACACACGGCGGCTGAAAAGGCTGGCCGCGCTGGGCCACTTGCAAGGCCAGGGCGGCGAGCACTTGGCCCACATCGCGGGCCTCGCCCTCGATGGCATCGCTCAGGATGTGGCAGGCAATGCCGTGCTGCTGCGCCACCCGGGCGGCCGCTTCCAGGGCCTGCTGGGGCGCGGCAATGAGGTGGGTGCGGGCAGTGGCCAGGCGCGGGTCGTTCGGTTTGATGGATTCGCCCGCGCCGCTTTCCAGTGCGGCCAGCACCTGGGGCGGCAGCTGCAGGCCATAGCGCTGCACGATGGCCAGCGCATCGGCGCAGGTGCTGGCATCGCCCACAGTGGGGCCAGAGGCAATGTCGGCCGGGTGGTCGCCGGGCACGTCTGACAGCAGCAGGGTGATGACCCGGGCCGGGTGGCAGGCGGCGGCCAGGCGGCCGCCTTTGATGGCCGAAAGGTGGCGGCGCACGGTGTTCATCTCGCCAATGCTGGCCCCGCTGGCCAGCAAGGCGCGGTTGATGGCCTGCTTGTCCTGCAGCGTGATGCCCGGCAGCGGCAAAGGCAGCAGGGCCGAGCCGCCGCCCGAAATCAGCGCCAGCACCACATCGTCCGCCGTCAGGCCCTCGGCCAGGGCCAGCATGCGCTGGGCGGCGTGCAGCCCGGCGGCATCGGGCACAGGGTGGGCGGCCTGCACCACTTCAATGCGCTGGCACGGCACTTGGTAGCCGTAGCGGGTGACGACCAGGCCACTTAAGGGCCCGGGCCAGTGTTGCTCGACCACCTGGGCCATGGCGGCCGAGGCTTTGCCTGCGCCCAGGACGACCAAGCGGCCTTTAACCTCCTCAGGCCGGGGCAAATAGGGCGGTACGCACTGTGCGGGCTGGGCGCTGGCGATGGCGGCGGCGAACAGGTGCTGGAGCAGGTCAGGTGGCAGCATGGTGAAAACTCAATTGGAGTGCAAAAAATTTTTCAACCACACCAGCCCGGCCTGGGTATCGCCCAGGGGGTGGTATTCGCAGCCGACCCAGCCCTGGTAACCGATGGCATCCAGGTGGCGCAGCACAAAGGGGTAGTTGATCTCGCCTGTGCCCGGCTCGTGGCGGCCTGGGGTATCGGCAATTTGGATGTGGCCAATGTGCGGCAGCAGGCGCTGCAAGGTGGTGGCCAGCTCGCCCTCCATGCGCTGCATGTGGTAGATGTCGTACTGCAGTTGCAGGTTGGGGTGGGCCACGGCGTGCAGCACGTCCAGGGCCTGGGCGCTGCGGTGCAAGTAGAAGCCAGGCATGTCCACGGTATTGATCATCTCCACCACCAGGCCGATGCCGTGCTGGGCCAGGGCCTCGGCGGCAAAGCGCAGATTGGCCACCAGGGTGTGGCGCACCAGCACCGGATCGGTATCGGCGGGAGTGCAGCCGGCCAGGCAATTGAGGCGCGGCACCTGCAGTGCGCTGGCGTAGGCGATGGCCTGGGCCACGCTGTCGCGAAATTCTTCTATGCGATCGGGGTGGCACGCAATGCCCCGGTCACCGGCATCCCAATCGCCGGGGGGTAGGTTGTGCAGCACCACACGCACCTTGCTGTGGGCGATGGCATCGCGCAGGTCGGCGATGGCAAAAGCGTAGGGAAACATGAACTCCACTGCGCTAAATCCGGCCTGGGCGGCGGCGGCAAAGCGCTGCAAAAAGGGGCGCTCAGGAAACAGCATGCTCAGGTTGGCACTGAATTGCGGCATAGGAAAAATATTTTCAGTACAAAAAAGTGGCCCAAGCTTAGCGGGGTTGGGGCTGGGTTGGGGACAATGCACAGCGCCAGCGTGCTGCGCTTTTGCGCTGTTGTTCATTTTCCACTTCTCTGGCGCACGCCGTGCGCAAGGTGCCGCCCATGTTTCGTTTGCTGTCGCTGTCGGCCAAGATCAAAGCCGTGAGCTTGGTGTTCTTGCTGGCCGGGTTGGCCTCGGTCAGCATTACTTTGTGGGTGACCTGGCAGCTTGAAGGCGGCGCGGCGGCGGTGAATGAGGCGGGGCGCTTGCGCATGCAGGTGTTTCGCATGCAGCTGTCGTTTCAAAACCATGAGCAGCACTTGCTTGACCAGGGCAATGCGCGGTTTAGCGCCAGCCTGCAGTTGCTGCGCGAGGGCGATCCGTCGCGGCCTTTGCAAATTTTGTGGACACCGCCGCTGCGCGCGCAGTTTGCCCGCATCGAAGAGGGCTGGCAGCACCTGAGCCGCATGCAAACGGCGGCCACCTTGCCCGAGTTTCGCGCCCAGGGCGATGCCCTGGTGCAGGTGATTGATGACTTGGTGACGTTGCTGGAGCGCGAAATGGTGCGCTGGACGGCGGGCCTGCACCTGTTCCTGCTGATGATGGTGGCGCTGGTGATTGGGGCGACCATCGTGTTCTGGATGATGAGTTACTGGGAGGTGCTCTACCCCCTGGAGCGCCTGGAAGGCGGCATGGCCCATATCCGCCAGGGGCAGCTGCAAACGCGCTTGCAGCTGGAGTCCAGCGGGGAGTTTGGCCGCGTGGCCTCGGGCTTTAACCTGATGGCCGCTTCGCTGCAATCGGCCCGGGAGAATCTGGAATTCAAAGTGCGCGAGAAAACCGCCAGCCTGCAGGCCCAGCACGCCCAGTTGCAGGCGCTGTACACCGTCAGCGCCCAAATGGCCGAGGCCGACAACCTGCAGACGCTGGCCCAGGGCTTTGTCCACCAAGTGCGTGCCAGCGTGCAGGCCGATGCCGTGGCGGTGCGCTGGTCGGACGAGGCCAATGAGCGCTACGTGCTGCTGGCCAGCGAGGGCCTGCCGCCCAGCCTGAGCACCCAAGAGCATTGCCTGCCCACGGGCGCGTGCATTTGTGCGCCGCCCAAAGAGGGGGCCAAAGCGCGGGTGATTCGCCTGCACACGGACGAGGTCGTCACCCTGCCCCATTGCCGCGAGGCCGGCTACGTCACCCTGGTGGGGGTGCCGCTGCGCCACCAGCAGCGCCTGCTGGGCGAGGTGAATTTGTACTTCGTGCAAGAGCAAACCCTGACCCCCGAAACCCATGCCCTGCTCACAGCCATGGCCGAGCACTTGGCCAGTGCGATGGAGAGCCTGCGCGTCACGGCCCTGGAGCGCGAGGCCGCCGTGGCGCAAGAGCGCAGCCTGATTGCCCGCGAGTTGCACGATTCGATTGCCCAATCGCTGGCGTTTTTAAAAATCCAAACCCAGCTGCTGCGCGATGCCATTGCCAAAGGCAACACCGCCGCCCGCGACCGCAGCGTGAGTGAATTGGAGGTGGGCGTGCGCGAGTGCTACGCCGATGTGCGCGAGCTGCTGGTGCACTTTCGCACCCGCACCAGCGATGAAGACATTGGCCATGCCCTGCGCTCCACCTTGTCCAAGTTTGAGCACCAAACCGGCCTGAAAGGGGTGCTCATCATGGGCAGCGCCGAAGGCTTGCCGCTGCCCCCCGATGTGCAAGTGCAGGTGCTGCACATCGTGCAAGAGGCGCTGTCCAACATCCGCAAGCACGCCCAGGCCACCCAGGTCACGATGAGCGTGCAGCGCCACCCGGTGTGGACTTTCAGCATTACCGACAATGGCTGCGGCTTTGCCTCGCAAGAAGTGGCACCAGATTCTTTGCACGTGGGCCTGGGAATAATGAAGGAGCGCGCTGCGCTTATTCATGCTGATTTACAGGTGATTTCCACCTCAGGATCGGGTACTACCGTGCGGTTGCAGCTGCCATCTTTAGCCGCTTTGCCCGCCTTGGGCGACCCCCTTTGATTTTTGACCGCCATGCCTGCTTACCCTGACCCGATCACCGTTTTTGTTGTCGATGACCACACCTTGTTTCGCCGGGGGCTGATGGCCTTGATTGGGCAGGATGCCGGGCTGCAGGTGATTGGCGATGCCAGCGATGCCAGCGAGGCGCTGCGCCAAGTGCCACAGCTGCAGCCGCAGGTCATCTTGCTGGACAACCACCTGCCCGGCGTGCTGGGGGTGGATGCCATTGCCGGGCTGCGCCAGGCCAGCCCCACCAGCCGGGTGGTGATGCTCACGGTGAGTGAAGACGGGCAGGATTTGGCCACGGCACTGCGCAATGGGGCGCAGGGCTATTTGCTCAAAACCATGGATGGCGAACTGCTCTTTGAAGCCATCCGCCGCGCGGCGGGGGGCGAGCCGGTGGTCAGCCCCGAGCTGCTGGGCAAGCTGGTGACCGCCTTTCAAAGCCAAGGGGCCCCCGAACCCGCCGCCGTGGCCGAGGGGGCGCAGGGCACACCGGCCGCAGCGGCTTCGCCTTCGCCTTTGTCGCCGCGCGAAGAGGAGGTGCTGCGCGAAATTGCCCAGGGTGCGAGCAACAAGGAAATTGCCCGGCGGCTGGATATTGCCGAAACCACGGTGAAGATTCACGTGCAGCACATTTTGCGCAAGCTGGGCCTGTCTTCGCGGGTGCAGGCGGCGGTGTACGCCTCTGACCGCATACGCAGTGAATAATTGATAGCTGCATCCGCTTTACACATAAGCAGTTAAAGCGGTTTTTATTGAAAAATTAATTCCAAGGGACTACTCCTTTGGAACGAGGGTACCTGCAGCCCTATCGTTCTTCTGCCTTGCCTTTTAGCCCCACTGGCGGATAGGCAGCGCCAGGGCGAACGGGGAGGATGCAGGCCATTGCTGCTCTACCGGATTTTTGCAATGGCCTTCGCTTCTACCCCTTCTGTCAGTGCTGAGCGTTACAGCCGCCAGGCTTGGTCGGTGCTGATTGCCAGCACCTTGGCGTTTACCGTGTGCTTCATGGTCTGGATGATGTTCGGTGTGATCGGCATCCCCATCAAGAAGATGCTGAACCTGAATTCCACGCAATTCGGTCTGCTCATGTCCATGCCCGTGCTAACCGGCTCGCTGGTGCGCGTGCCGTTGGGCATCTGGACGGACAAGTACGGCGGCCGCATCGTCATGGCCTGCGTCATGGCCATCACTGTGCCAGCCATCTGGCTGATGACCTACGCCACCGAATACTGGCACTTCCTGGTGATCGGCCTGTTCGTCGGCCTGGCCGGTGGTTCTTTCTCGGTGGGCACCCCGTATGTGGCCCGCTGGTTCCCCAAGAACCGCCAGGGCATGGCCATGGGCGTGTACGGTGCCGGCAACTCGGGCGCCGCGGTCAACAAGTTCGTCGCGCCGGTGCTGCTGGTGGCCTTCGGCTGGGCCATGGTGCCTCAGGTGTATGCGGCCATCATGCTGGGTACGCTGGTGCTGTTCTGGCTGTTCAGTCACAGCGATCCGTCGCACCTGGTGCCCAGCAACGTCAAGTTCACCGACCAGCTCAAGGCGTTGAAGGACCCCAAGGTGCTCAAGTACTGCCAGTACTACAGCATCGTGTTTGGCGGCTACGTGGCCCTTTCGTTGTGGATGGTGCAGTACTACGTGGGTGAATACGGGCTGGATATCCGCGTCGCGGCCCTGCTGGCCGCCTGCTTCTCGCTGCCCGGCGGCGTGCTGCGCGCCATCGGCGGGGTGCTGTCCGACAAATACGGTGCGCACAAGGTCACCTGGTGGGTGATGTGGGTCAGCTGGATCTGCCTGTTCCTGCTGTCCTATCCGCAGACCGACTTCACCGTCACCACCGTCGACGGGCCCAGGACCTTCCACATCGGCCTGAACGTCTACGCCTTCACCGCGCTGATGTTCGTGCTGGGCATCGCCTGGGCCTTCGGCAAGGCCAGCGTGTTCAAGTACATCAGCGACGACTACCCCGGCAACATCGGCGCCATCAGCGGCATCGTCGGCCTGGCCGGTGGCCTGGGCGGCTTCATCCTGCCGATCATGTTCGGCGCGCTGATGGACTGGACGGGCATCCGCTCCAGCGCCTTCATGCTGATGTATGGCGTGGTCTGGGTCTCGCTGATCTGGATGTACTGGACCGAAGTGCGCCGCACCGAGGTCATGGGCAGCAACGCCGCTGCCTCGCCGTTGGCCTAGACGGTCAAGTGACGCTTCACACCCCCATTCACCCGCAAGGAAACACCATGGCTACCCTCAATCCTTCGGCCACCACCGATGGCACCTGGCTGTCGCGCTGGGAGCCCGAAAACACATCATTCTGGAGCGCCGGCGCGTCCAGACTGGCCTGGCGAACACTGACCATCACCACCCTGAATCTGACGATGGCCTTCATCGTCTGGTTCCTGGTCTCGGCCCTGGTCGTTCGCCTGCCGCAGATCGGTTTCAAGTTCACGCCGCAGCAGCTGTTCTGGCTGGCGGCCATGCCCGGCCTCGCTGGCGGCACCCTGCGTCTGGTGCACATGTTCCTCACGCCCATGTTCGGCACGCGCCTGGTGGTCAGCCTGTCCACCCTGAGCCTGTTGATCCCGCTGGTGGGCTGGTTCTACGCGGTGCAGGATCCGGGCACCCCGTACTGGATGCTGATGCTGCTGGCCTTCCTGGCCGGTCTGGGCGGCGGCAACTTCTCGTCCTTCATGCCGTCGACCAGCCTGTTTTTCCCCAAGCGGCTGCAGGGCACGGCGCTGGCCATCCAGGCCGGTATCGGCAACTTCGGTGTGTCCATCGTCCAGTTCGTCACGCCCTGGATCATCGGTTTCGCGCTGATGGGTGGCGCCGCCTTCATGGGTGACTCGCAGACGCTGACCAAGGCGGGCGTGCAGAGCCAGGTCTACCTGCAGAACGCTGCCGCCGTGATGATCCCCTTCACCTTCGTCTTCGGTGTCAGCGCCTGGCTGATGCTCAAGTCGGTGCCGGTCAAGGCCAACTTCGCGCAGCAGTTCGACATCTTCCGCTCGCGCCACACCTGGAGCATGACCTCGCTGTACGTCATGACCTTCGGTGCCTTCTCGGGCCTGGCCGCCACCTTCCCGCTGCTGATCAAGCAGATCTATGGCGGCTTCGAAGGTGCGCCCGATCCGCTGGCCTGGGCCTTCTACGGTCCGCTGGTGGGTTCCGCTGCCCGCGTGGTGGCCGGTCCGCTGTCCGACAAGCTCGGCGGTGCCCGCGTCACGCACTGGGCTGGCCTGGGGATGCTCGCCTCCACCGTCTGGGTGACCACACTCACCAGCCCCACCGGTCTGGACAGCTTCCCGATGTTCGTGGCCGGCATGCTGACCATGTTCTTCTTCGCCGGCGTGGGCAACGCCAGCACCTTCAAGCAGATGCCCATGCTGTTCGAGCCGCGCCAGGCCGGTGGTGTGATCGGCTTCACCGCCGCCATCGCCGCCTACGGGCCCTTCCTGTTCGGCATGCTGTTTGCCGCCTCCTTCGGCGCCTTCAAATCCGCCACGCCGGTGTTCTACGGCCTGGCCGCCTTCTTCGCCTTCAACGTCGTGCTGAACTGGTGGATGTATGCCCGCCGCGGCGCTGCCAATCCCTGCTGACCCCAAGAAAACTCACTGGAGCCCACGATGAGCCATTTTCTCGACCGACTCACTTATTTCTCTCAACCGCGCGAGACCTTTGCCCAAGGCCACGGCGAAACCAACGGTGAAGACCGCACCTGGGAAGACGCTTACCGCGACCGCTGGGCGCACGACAAGATCGTGCGCTCCACCCACGGCGTGAACTGCACGGGCTCTTGCTCGTGGAAGATTTACGTCAAGGGCGGCATCGTCACCTGGGAAACCCAGCAGACTGACTACCCGCGCACCCGCCCCGACCTGCCCAATCACGAGCCGCGCGGCTGCGCCCGGGGCGCGTCGTACAGCTGGTATTTGTATTCGGCCAACCGCGTGAAATACCCCCTGGTGCGCGGCCGCCTCTTGAAGCACTGGCGCGCGGCGCTGGCCGTGGCCAACAGCCCGGTCGATGCCTGGGCCGCCATCGTGCAAAACCAGGAAGCCCGCCAGGAATGGCAAAAGCAGCGTGGCCTGGGCGGCTTTGTGCGCAGCACCTGGGACGAGGTGAACCAGATGATTGCCGCGGCCAACGTGTACACCATCAAGCAGCATGGCCCGGATCGCATCATTGGTTTTTCGCCCATCCCGGCGATGTCGATGATTTCGTATGCCGCCGGCAGCCGCTACCTGAGCCTGATCGGCGGCGTGTCGATGAGCTTTTACGACTGGTACTGTGACCTGCCGCCGTCCAGCCCGCAGACCTGGGGCGAGCAGACCGACGTGCCCGAGAGCGCCGACTGGTACAACTCCAACTTCATCATCGCCTGGGGCTCCAACGTGCCGCAGACGCGCACGCCCGACGCCCACTTTTTCACCGAGGTGCGCTACAAGGGCGCCAAGGTCGTGGCCGTGACGCCCGATTACTCCGAGGTGGCAAAGCTCGCCGACCTGTGGATGCACCCCAAGCAGGGCACGGATGCGGCGGTGGCCATGGCCATGGGCCACGTCATCTTGAAAGAGTTCTACTTCAACAAGCGCAGCAGCTACTTTGACGACTATGCGCGCCGCTACACCGACCTGCCGCTGCTGGTCGTGCTGGAGGACAAAACCCTGCCCGATGGCCGCGTGGTCAAGGTGCCGGGCCGCTACGTGCGGGCCAGCGACTTTGTCGGCCAACTGGGCCAGGCCAACCACCCGGACTGGAAAACCGTGGCCTACAACGTCGATGGCCAGGTGGCGCTGCCCAATGGCTCGATCGGTTTCCGCTGGGGCCAAGACGGGCGCGATGACCAAGGGCTGTGGAACCTGGAGAACAAAGATGCCCGCCAGGGCAACACCGTCAAGCTCAAGCTCTCGGTGCTGGAAGACGGGGCGCAAGCCCATGAAGTGACCGATGTGGCCTTCCCCTACTTTGGCGGGATTGATACCCCCAACTTCAACGCCAACGACCAGGGCAACGATGTAATGCTGCGCCGCGTGCCCATTACTTATTTGGATTTAAGCGGCGAAGGCGTTACTGGGCGTGTGGCAGTAGCTACGGTTTTTGATTTGCAAGTGGCCAACTACGGGGTGAACCGGGGCCTGGAGGGCGAGGGGGCCGACGGCGGATACGATGCCAACGCCCCCTACACCCCGGCCTGGCAAGAGCGCATCACCGGCGTGCCGCGCGAGCAAATCGTCACCATTGCCCGCCAGTTTGCCGACAACGCGGACAAGACCCACGGCAAGTCCATGGTCATCATTGGCGCGGCCATGAACCACTGGTACCACTGCGACATGAACTACCGCGGCATCATCAATATGCTGATGCTGTGCGGCTGCATCGGCCAATCGGGCGGCGGTTGGTCGCACTATGTGGGCCAAGAAAAACTGCGCCCGCAAACCGGCTGGACGGCGCTGGCCTTTGCGCTGGATTGGATTCGCCCGCCGCGCCAGCAAAACTCCACCAGCTTCTTTTACGCCCACACCGACCAGTGGCGCTACGAAAAACTGGGCGTGGAAGAAGTGCTCTCGCCCCTGGCCGACAAGGCCGCCTACCAGGGCAGCATGATCGACTTCAACGTGCGCTCCGAGCGCATGGGCTGGCTGCCCAGCGCCCCGCAGTTGGAGATCAACCCGCTGCAAGTCGTCAAAGACGCGGCCGCCAAAGGCGTGGATGCCAAAGACCACGTGGTGCAGGGGCTGAAAGACGGCAGCATCAAACTCAGCTGCGAAGACCCGGACAACCCGCTGAACTGGCCGCGCAACATGTTTGTCTGGCGCTCCAACATCCTGGGCAGCTCGGGCAAAGGGCATGAATACTTCCTCAAGCACCTGCTGGGCACCACCCACGGCGTGCAGGGCAAGGATTTGGGTAAGGACGAGGCCAAGCCCCTGGAAGTGAAGTGGCACGACAAAGCACCCGAGGGCAAACTCGATTTGCTGGTGACGCTGGACTTTCGCATGAGCACCACCTGCTTGTATTCGGACATCGTGCTGCCCACGGCCACCTGGTACGAGAAGAACGACCTCAACACCAGCGACATGCACCCCTTCATTCACCCGCTGTCGGCGGCCGTGGACCCGGCCTGGCAGGCGCGCAGTGACTGGGAGATTTACAAAGGCTTTGCCAAAGCCTTCAGCGAAGTGTGCGTAGGCCACCTGGGCGTGGAAAAAGAGGTGGTGCTCACCCCCATCATGCACGACACCGCCGGCGAGCTGGCCCAGCCCTTTGATGTGAAAGACTGGAAGAAGGGCGAGATCGACCTGATCCCCGGCGTGACCGCGCCGCAAATCACCGTGGTCGAGCGCGACTACCCCAATACCTTCAAGCGCTTTACCGCCCTGGGCCCGTTGCTGGACAAAGTGGGCAACGGCGGCAAGGGCATTGGCTGGAACACGCAGACCGAGGTGGAACAGCTGGGCGACTTGAATGGCCGTGTGCGCGAAGAAGGCGTAACGCAGGGCCGCCCAAAAATCGTCACCGACATTGATGCCACCGAGGTGGTGATGATGCTGGCCCCCGAGACCAACGGCCACGTGGCCTGCAAGGCCTGGGAGGCGCTGGGCAAGCAAACCGGGCGCGACCACGTCCACCTGGCGCTGCACCGCGAGGACGAGAAAATCCGCTTTCGCGACATCCAGGCGCAGCCGCGCAAGATCATCAGCTCGCCCACCTGGAGCGGGCTGGAGAGCGAGAAGGTCAGCTACAACGCCGGCTACACCAACGTGCATGAGCTGATTCCATGGCGCACCCTGACGGGCCGCCAGCAGTTCTACCAAGACCACCCCTGGATGCGCGACTTTGGCGAGGGCTTTGTCAGCTACCGCCCGCCGGTACACCTCAAGGCCCTGCACGAGGTGCAAGGCAAGATGCCCAACGGCAACCCCGAGATCGCGCTGAACTTCATCACGCCGCACCAGAAATGGGGCATCCACAGCACCTACAGCGACAACCTGCACATGCTCACCCTCAACCGGGGCGGGCCGGTGATCTGGCTGAGTGAAGACGATGCCAAGCGCGGCGGCATTGTCGATAACGACTGGGTCGAGCTGTTCAACGCCAACGGCGCGATTGCCGCCCGGGCCGTGGTCAGCCAGCGGGTGAACAACGGCATGGTGCTGATGTACCACGCGCAGGAAAAGATCATCAACACCCCCGGCTCAGAAATCACCGGCACGCGCGGCGGCATCCACAACTCGGTCACCCGGGTGGTCTTGAAGCCCACGCACATGATTGGCGGCTACGCGCAGTACAGCTACGGCTTTAACTACTACGGAACGATTGGCACCAACCGCGACGAGTTCGTGCTGGTGCGCAAGATGCGCCGCGTCGATTGGCTGGATGCTGAAACCGAAGCAGCGGCCCAACACGCCTGAAAAAGAAGGAGAACACAATGAAAATTCGTGCCCAAATCGGCATGGTGCTGAACCTGGACAAGTGCATTGGCTGCCACACCTGCTCGGTCACCTGCAAAAACGTCTGGACCAGCCGCCCCGGCGTGGAATACGCCTGGTTCAACAACGTTGAGACCAAGCCCGGCATCGGCTACCCCAAGGAGTGGGAGAACCAGGACAAATGGAACGGTGGCTGGAGCCGCCACGCCGATGGCTCCATCACCCCGCGCCAGGGCGGCAAGTGGAAGATGCTGATGAAGATCTTCGCCAACCCCAACCTGCCGCAGATTGACGACTACTACGAGCCCTTCACCTTCGACTACGACCACCTGCAGTCGGCCCCCGAGATGAAGGCCGCCCCCACCGCCCGCCCGCGCAGCCTGATCACCGGCCAGCGCATGGAAAAAATCGAGTGGGGCCCGAACTGGGAGGAAATCCTGGGCGGCGAGTTCGCCAAGCGCAGCATCGACGTGAACTTCGAGCAGGTGCAAAAGGAGATGTACGGCCAGTTCGAAAACACCTTCATGATGTACCTGCCGCGCCTGTGCGAGCACTGCCTGAACCCGGCGTGCGTGGCCTCGTGCCCCAGCGGCTCGATCTACAAGCGCGAGGAAGACGGCATTGTGCTGATCGACCAGGACAAATGCCGGGGCTGGCGCATGTGTGTTTCGGGCTGCCCGTACAAAAAGATTTACTACAACTGGCAAACCGGCAAGGCCGAAAAGTGCATCTTCTGCTACCCGCGCATCGAGGCGGGCCAGCCCACGGTGTGCAGCGAGACCTGCGTGGGCCGCATCCGCTACCTGGGCGTGCTGCTGTACGACGCAGACCGCATCCAGGAAGCGGCCAGCGTGGAGCGCGACCGCGACCTGTACCAGGCGCAGCTGGACATCTTCCTCGACCCCCACGACCCGGCAGTGATTGCCCAGGCCAAGCGCGATGGCATTGCCGACAACTGGATCGAAGCGGCGCAGAAAAGCCCGGTGTACAAGATGGCCGTGGATTGGAAAATCGCCCTGCCGCTGCACCCCGAATACCGCACCCTGCCCATGGTGTGGTACGTGCCGCCGCTGTCGCCCATCACCTCGGCGGCCAATGCCGGCCACCTGGGCGTGAATGGTGAGATTCCAGACGTAGGCCAGCTGCGCATTCCCGTGCAGTACCTGGCCAACTTGCTCACCGCCGGCGACACCGCCCCGGTCATTCGGGCGCTGGAGCGCATGCTGGCCATGCGCTCTTACCAACGCAGCGTCCACGTGGACAAGGTGCAAAACCTGGCCGTGCTCAAACAAGTGGGCCTGACCGCGCACGACGTGCAGGACATGTACCAGGTGATGGCCATTGCCAACTACGAAGACCGCTTCGTCATCCCCAGCACGCACCGCGAGTACGCCGAAAACGCCTTCGACATCCGGGGCGGCTGCGGCTTCTCGTTTGGCAACGGCTGCTCGGACGGCTCCACCCCGGTCAGCATCTTTGGCAGCAAGAAAAAGCGCACCGTGCCCATCAAGGCCACGGTGTAAGAAAGGAGCGGTAACCATGTTGAAAACCACCTCCACCCCGGCCAGCCTGCGCATCACCTTGCGCGTGCTGGCCCGGCTGCTGGACTACCCCGATGCCCAGCTGCGCCCGCAAGTGGGTGAGCTGCTGCAGGCCCTGGCCGAAGAGAACGTGCTGGGCAAAGACCGCCTGGCCGAGCTGCACGCCCTGGGCCGCCAGCTGGCGCAGCACGATATGTACGCCCTGCAAGAGCGCTATGTGGAAACCTTTGACCGGGGGCGGCAGACCTCGCTGCACCTGTTTGAGCACATCCACGGCGATTCGCGCGAGCGCGGCCCGGCGCTGCTGGATTTGGCACAAACCTACGAGAAAGCCGGTTTGCTGTTCAACGCCCCCGAGCTGCCCGACCACCTGGGCGTGGTGCTGGAGTTCGCCTCCACCCAGCCCGCCGCGCTGGCACGCGAGTTTCTGGGCGAGATGACGCACATCCTGAACGCCCTGTTCACCGCCTTGCTGCAGCGCCAAAGCCCGTACGCCAGCGTGATTGCCGCCATCCTGGAGGCAGCGGGCGAAAAAGCCCAGGCCGTGCCCCTGGCCCCCGAGCCGGACATGGACGAGGCCTGGGCCGAACCCGAGCCCTTTGACGGCTGCACCAACCAAGGGCAAAACCGCCCCAGCCCGCAAACGGTGCGCAAAACACGTTCTCAATCTTCCCAAGGAGTTGCGCCATGACCGCCTGGCTTGATCACTTTTTGTTCGGCCTGTACCCCTACATCTGTCTGGCCGTGTTCTTTATTGGCAGTTGGATTCGCTTTGACCGCGACCAGTACACCTGGAAAAGCGACTCTTCGCAGTTGCTGCGCCGGGGCAGCTTGCGCTGGGGCAGCAACCTGTTTCACATTGGCGTGCTGTTTTTGTTCTTCGGCCACAGCGTGGGCATGCTCACCCCGCACTTTATGTACGAAGCCTTTATCAGCGCCGGCGACAAGCAGCTGATGGCCATCGTCAGCGGCGGCATTGCCGGGCTGCTGGCCTTCATTGGCGTGAGCCTGTTGCTGCACCGGCGCCTGACCGACGCACGCATCCGCGCTACCAGCAAAACCAGCGACATCCTGCTGCTGTGGCTGCTGTGGGTGCAACTGGCGCTGGGGCTGGCGACGCTGCCGCTGTCGGCCCAGCACCTGGATGGCTCGGTCATGATGCAGCTGGCCGGCTGGGCGCAAGCCATCGTCACCTTCCAAAGCAACGCTGTGGGGCTGCTCGATGGCGTGAGTTGGGTGTTCAAACTGCACATGGCGCTGGGCATGACGGTGTTTTTGATCTTCCCTTTCACCCGCCTGGTGCATGTGTGGAGCGGCTTTGGCACCCTGGCCTACATCGCCCGGCCGTACCAACTGGTGCGGGCGCGGCGCATGAATGTGCCTGCGGGCCAGAACCAACCCCGCTAAGGAGAGAAGCCGTGCACACCGGAACCGTTTCTGAAGCTGCGCAGCAAGCGAAGAAACTTTCCGCTCCAGCGCATCCGTCCGGGCACAGCGGCCAGCACAGGCAAGCCGCCTCCCGTCTGACTCACCGCAGTTGTCTGAGCGCAGCGCCGCAGGCGCGAAGCGAGTTCTGCGGTGCCCAAGCTGCGCCAGCACGCTTTCTTTGCCTCCTTTCTTGCGCGTGCAAGAAAGGAGGTCGCCCGCCGGGGCGAGACCCGGCCAGCGGAACCAACAACCCGCAAGACCGCATTGTTCGTAAATACTCTTAAAGAGAAGCTGTTACCGCACGCAAATAAACATTTTTGAAAACAAAACCATCAAAAACCTTGTATTTAAAAGCGCAAAAAGCTATCAATAAAGGATTCGCTATGCCACAAGCCATCGCTACAGCCGAAGCGGCCCACATCAACGGCATCCCCCTGCACGCCCCTGGCGAACACCTGCCCCCCGAGCTGCTGCGCCAACGCGCCTGCACCGAGCTGCTGCGCCAGCAGGCCCTGCAGCAAGGCTTGCTGGCCCAGGACGACCCGGCCCCGCACGACGGTGCCACCAGCGCCGCCGCCACGGCCGCCATCGAGCAGTTGCTGGAGCAGGCTTTGAGCGTGCCCGAGCCATCGGAAGAAGCCTGCCGCCGCTACCACGCTGCCCACCCCACCATTGGCGCGCGGGGCGAACGCGCCCACCTGCGCCACATTTTGTTTGCCGTCACACCGGGGGTAAACGTAAACCTGTTGCGCCAGCGGGCCGAGGCCTTGCTGCTGGAGCTGCGCTGCGCCGACGAGGGCGGCCCCGCCTTTGCCGAGGCGGCCAAAAAATGGTCCAACTGCCCCAGCGGGGCCGAAGGCGGTGACCTGGGCTGGCTCACCCGCGAGGATTGCGCCCCGGAATTTGCCCGCGATGTATTCGAGGGCCAAGAAATCGGCGTTCTGGCCCGCCTGGTCCACAGCCGCTTTGGCCTGCACGTGGTGCAGGTCTGCGCCCGGCAAAAACCCGAAGCCAAGCCCTTTGAGCAGGTGCATGCCGCCGTGGCCCAGCAACTGCGCCACCAAGCCTGGCTGAACGCCCTGCGCCAGTACCTGCAGCTGTTGGCGGGCGAGGCCGAGGTGGTCGGCATCGACCTGGACGCGGCCAGCACCCCGCTGGTGCAATAAGCCGCAAGCGCAAGCAAAAAGCGTATGCCTGATGACGAGCTGCTGGAGCGCCTCCAGCACTTTCACCACAACGCCTTCCCCCAGTACCGGGCGCAGTTCCAGGCGCTGGTGCAGGATGGCCAACACCCGACGACGCTGTTCATTGGCTGCTCCGATTCACGCCTGCTGCCCTACCTGCTCACGGGCGCGGGGCCGGGCGAGCTGTTTTTGGTGCGCAACGTGGGCGCGTTTGTGCCGCCCTACGACGGCTCGCACGGCCACCATGGCACCACGGCGGCCATTGAATACGCCACTCTCACGCTGAACGTGCAGCGCATTGTGGTTTGCGGGCACAGCCACTGCGGGGCCGTGCAGGCGCTCTACCAGGGCGTGCCGGACGAGGCCATCAACCTGCGCCGCTGGCTTGACCTGGGCCGGGCGGCGGTGTTGCCCCAGCCCTGTTGTGCGCAGGTGCTGCGCCGCACCGAGCAGCGGGCCGTCGTGCTGCAACTGGAGCGCCTGCTCGATTACCCTATGGTGCGCCAGCGCGTGCAGCAGGGCCAGCTCACCCTGCACGGTTGGCACTATGTGATTGAAGAGGGGCAGGTGTATGTTTTTGATGTGGCCAGCGGTGGCTTTATCGCTGCCTCACAAGCGGCGCACAGCGGCACCATGCCCTGCCCGTCCTACCCCCCTTATGTTGAACACGATGGCCAGGTGCTGGCCGTCTAGGAGCACTGCACGCTATGCACACGATTGAACACTTTGACGACCTGCTGCGCATCGCCCGCGCCCAGCCTGAGCCGCAGCGCCTGCTGCTGGTTTTTGCCAGCGCCGGCCTGCCCGACCAGCCCAGCCCGCGCCAGCAGGCGCAGTTCGCCCAGGCCCAGGGCGGCACGCTGGAGCCGCTGCTGTGCGTGGACAAAAAACCGGCAGAAATCGCCTCGTTTGCCGCCCTGTTGGAAGAGTCGCACACCCTGGAGGCCCCCTTGCCCCAGCCCTGGTCGCTGGTCTTTGTCGCCGCCCTGGGCGGGGTGCTCCATGAAGAGCCCAGCGATGCCCAGGTCGATGCGCAACTGCACCGCATGGTCGAATCCATTCGCGGCGGCATGGTCAATGCCTACCTGCCCTTCAACCGCCAGGGCCAGCCGGTGCAACTGCAACCGGGCTAGTGAGGGAGGCTCTGCACGAATCCTCGCGCCGCCTGCGCTGTGGCCTCGGGCGGTCTGCTGCGTTGTAAATCCTCGCGATAGCTTCGGCTATCGCTGTGGTTTACGCCTTGCAGCCCATCCCGATCCACAACGCAAGCTTGGCTGCGAGATTCGCGCAGAGCCGCCGCCTCCCTCCACCGTTTGACCTTGCCACCATGGCAAGCCTTACAGTCCCGGCATGACTGAAGGAACCACTGCCATGCATGCTGCTGCCAGCACCCCGGCCCGCCACTTTCCCGCCGTCACCCTGCCGGTGCAGGGCATGACCTGCGCCTCGTGCGTGGGCCGGGTCGAGCGGGCCTTGAAAAAACTGCCCGGCGTGGCCAGCGTGCAGGTCAATCTGGCCACCGAAAGCGCCACCCTGCACTTTGACGGGCCGCCCGACGTGGCCGCGGCCATCGCCACCATTGAAAAATCCGGCTACGCCGTGCCGCAGGCCAGCGTTGAGCTGCAGGTGCAGGGCATGACCTGCGCCTCGTGCGTAGGCCGGGTCGAGCGCACGCTGCGCCGCGTGCCCGGCGTGCAGGATGTGGCGGTGAACCTGGCCACCGAACGCGCCCGCATCCAGCTGCTGGCGGGCACGCCGGTGCAGGCGCTGATTGCTGCCGTACACAAGGCCGGTTACGAAGCGGCCCCTGTCGTGCAAGAGGCCAGCGCCCAGGCCCACGATGCCCAGGCGCAGCGCCAGGCCGCCGAGCGCCAGCGCTTGCAACGCAGCCTGGGGTGGGCCTTGGTGCTGGCCTTGCCTGTCTTTATTCTGGAAATGGGCGGGCATGTTTTCCCGCCGCTGCATGGGTGGATCGAGGCCACCATCGGCATGCGCACCAGCTGGCTGCTGCAATGTGTGCTGACCAGCGCCGTGCTGCTGGGGCCGGGGCGGCAGTTCTACGCCCTGGGCGTGCCTGCCCTGCTGCGCGGTGCGCCGGACATGAATTCCCTGGTGGCGCTGGGCACGGCGGCGGCGTTTGCCTATTCGGTGGTCGCCACCTTCGCCCCCGGCGTGCTGCCCACGGGCACGGTGCATGTGTACTTCGAGGCAGCAGCCGTCATCGTCGCGCTGATCTTGCTGGGTCGTTTTTTAGAGGCGCGGGCCAAGGGCCAGACTTCCGATGCCATCCGCCGCCTGGTGCAATTGCAGGCCAAGACCGCCCGCGTGCAGCGCGGCGCTGGCGCATGGCAAGAGGTGGACATCGTGCAGGTCATGGCCGGCGACCGCGTGCAGGTGCGCCCCGGCGAGCGCATTCCCGTCGATGGCGTGGTGCTGGAGGGCGAGAGCTTTGTCGATGAATCCATGGTCAGCGGCGAACCCGTGCCTGTGGCCAAGCAGGCCGGGGCCGAGCTGGTCGGCGGCACGGTGAACCAAAACGGCGCGTTGGTTTTTGAGGCCACCAAGGTCGGCGGTGATACGCTGCTGGCGCAAATCATCCGCATGGTGGAGCAGGCGCAAGGGGCCAAGCTGCCCATCCAGGCGCTGGTCGATAAGGTCACCATGTGGTTTGTCCCGGCGGTGATGGCGGCGGCGCTGCTCACCTTCCTGGCCTGGTGGCTGTGGGGGCCGCAGCCCGCACTGAATTTTGCGGTGGTGAATGCCGTGGCCGTGCTCATCATCGCCTGCCCCTGTGCCATGGGGCTGGCCACGCCGACCTCGATCATGGTCGGCACCGGCCGCGCGGCGCAGCTGGGCGTGCTGTTGCGCAAGGGCGAGGCGCTGCAGCAGCTCAAAGCCACCCGCGTCGTGGCCGTCGATAAAACCGGCACCCTGACCCTGGGGCGACCCGTGCTGACCGATCTGGCCCTGGCCTCCGGTTTCGACCGCGCCCCGGTGCTGGCGGCCATCGCGGCGGTCGAGGCGCAGTCCGAGCACCCCATTGCCCGCGCCATCGTCCAGGCCGCCGAGGACGAAGGGCTGGCGTTGCCCACGGTGGCCCAGTTCGAAAACCTCTCCGGCATGGGCGTACGCGCCCAGGTGCAAGGACACCACGGCGGCCAGCGCATCGAAATCGGTGCCGATCGCTTTATGCGCCAGCTGGGGCTGGATGTGACCGCGTTTGCTGCTGCCGCCGAGCAACTGGGACAAGAGGGCAAAACCCCGCTCTACGCCGCCATCGATGGCCAGCTGGCCGCCATGCTGGCCGTGGCCGACCCGATGAAGCCCAGCACCCCCGCCGCCATTGCCGCGCTGCACCAACTGGGGCTGAAGGTGGCCATGATCACCGGCGACAACCGCCACACCGCCCAGGCCATTGCCCGCCAGCTGGGCATTGACGAAGTGGTGGCCGAAGTGCTGCCCGGCGGCAAGGTCGAGGCCGTGCAGCGCCTGCAACAAAGCCATGGCACGCTGGTGTTTGTTGGCGACGGCATCAACGATGCCCCGGCGCTGGCCCAGGCTGATGTGGGCATCGCCATTGGCACCGGCACCGATATTGCGGTGGAAGCGGCGGACGTGGTGCTCATGTCCGGCGACCTGGGCGGGGTGCCCAAGGCAATTGCCCTGTCCCAGGCCACCATGGCCAATATCGCGCAAAACCTGTTCTGGGCCTTTGCCTACAACGTGGCGCTGATTCCGCTGGCCGCCGGGGTGCTGTACCCGGTCAATGGCATGCTGCTGTCGCCCATGTTTGCGGCGGGGGCGATGGCCTTGTCCAGTGTGTTTGTGGTGAGCAATGCGCTGCGGTTGCGCAGGTTTCAGCCTTAGATCGTGAACACGTTCCTAGGGTGGATGATAAAAAGAAGCTTTTTGCGCTGGTATTTATTGAAATTTAAGGTGTTTTTATAGTGAATTTGTTTGTTTGATTGCGGATGCAGCTATTTATTTATTTATTTTTCTTTCTGATTTTTGCGGCGGCTGGCCGGGACTCGCCCCGGCGGGCGACTGACTTTCTTGCCCGCGCAAGAAAGTCAGCAAAGAAGGCGTGCTGCGCAGCTTTTGCACCGCAGAACTCGCTACGCGCCGCTTTGCGGCGCTGCGCTCGGACAACTGCGGTGAGTCAGGCGGGAGGCGGCGTGCTGGTTATGGCGGCTGCGCTCTAAGAACGTGTTCATGGTCTCGAATGAAGGTGTGGGGGATGCGGTTCGGGATGGGTTGCGAGGCGCAAACCACAGCAATAGCTTGGCTATTGCGAGGATTTGCAACGACGCAGACCGCCCGAAGCCGCGCCCACACACCCATGAGGAGATCGTGAACACGTTCTAACGGATGCGCTGTGGTTGGGCGTGGCTGCTTCGCTTGCTGCGCAGCTTCAGAAAATTCACAGTCCAAGCGCAAGCATCAAGCGTCCTGACTATCGGGGGCGCTATCCGCCTCGGATTCCCGGCTGGGAACGCGAAACTCTTCGGCCGCCCAGGCTCCCAGGTCGATGCGCTTGCAGCGTTCGCTGCAAAAAGGCCGCCAGCGGTTGCTGGGTGCAAACAGGGCCGGGCCGCCGCAGGTTGGGCAGGCCACTGTGGGCGGTGTCGATGCGGGTGGCTGGGGGGCGGCAGGTGTGGTCATGGGGCCGGGGCAGGAGCGGGTTTTTAGGCGCACAGCGTGAGCTCAAAATCGGCATTGACCGTGCTGGTCTGCCAGTGGTAATGGCCGTTTTGCAATTGCATTTGCTGCAGCCGCACAGAAACGATCAGGCGGTTGCCACTGATTTCAGGGATCAAGCCCAGCGCTGGATCAATGCGCAGCCGCAGCAATTGGTAGGCTTTGGACGAGGGCAGCGATTGCTGAAATTGCCCATTGCTGGCCGCCACCCTTTGCGGGGTTCCTGTGTCCCGCAAGAGGCCCAGAAGCAGAAAAATGGCATCGGCCAGGGGCTTTAAGCATTGGCCCCAGTGGCGCAAATCATTCTGGCGCTGCTCCGCCGGGAAGTGCTGCCAGTGGTGGTAAGCCGGCAGGTCAAAACCGTTGGTGCCACCAGGGATTTCCAGGCGGCTGCGCAGGGCGTTGAGCATTTCGCTGTCGAGCAAGCTTTGGCCGGATTTACCCGTTTGGGCATGCAAGCTGGCATAGCGTTGGTTGAGCTGGTCGATGATTTTGGCCAGCATGTTCTGGGCGATGTCCGGGTTGTCATGCAGGCCATCGAGAATGTTTTTTTGTCGCTCTAAATCTCGCATCACGTCCGATTTGAGGTCGGTGCGCGAGGCAATTTCCACAATCTCAAACATGGTGGCCAACGCAAAATGGTGGTCCAAGGCCGATTCACGGCCCATCAATTCGAGCAAACGGCGAAAAAGCTGCTCCAGGCGCAAGTAAGTGCGCACACGCTCGTTGAAGGGGTATTCGTACAGAATCACGCGGGGACTTTGCGGTGGTTGGGCAGTAGCGGACAGGTTTTCCGGGCAGGGGCGCTAATCATAACGGCAACTTTTGTGAAATTGATAGCACCTGTGCCCGCAATTGCTCCAAAGTGATTCCGTCATTCACGATGATCCAATCGGCCACAGCGCGGCGTGCTTCTCGTGTGGCTTGGCTGGCAATAATGCTGCGCACCGCTGATTCATCGAGCTGGCTGCGCTGCATTACACGGGTAATTTGGGTGGCTTCACTGCAATCGACGACCAAAATGGCATCCACCTGCGCGCGCCAATATGCCGATTCGACCAGCAAAGGAATATCGAGCACCACAACCTTGGCCCCCGCGTGTTCGGCTTGGGCAATTTGTGCTGCCAGGGTCGTTTGCACCAGGGGGTGGAGGATGGCTTCCAGGCGCTGGCGCTCATGGGGGTGCTCAAACACCAAATTGCGCATGGCTGCGCGATTCAGGCTGCCATCCGCAGCCATCATGTGGGGGCCAAAAGCGTCGGCAATTGCTGGCATGGCTGCGCCGCCGCTGGCTGTCAAGTTGCGAGAAACAGCATCGGCATCCACTACCGTGGCCCCATATTCGGCCAAGAGTTGGGCAACGGTGCTTTTGCCGCTGCCAATGCCACCGGTCAGGCCGAGCTTGAAAATACCGGCCATTACAAACCAAGCAAAGCCAAGAATTTTTGCATCATGGTTTGCGCCCCAAAAAATAATACGGCAAAACCGGCGCCAGCCAAAAATGGCCCAAAAGGAATATATCCACCCGGCCGCAAGCGGCTATTGATTTTTAAAGCGATGCCAATGATTGCGCCAATGACCGACGAGGCCAGCAAAATCGGTACCAAGGCCTGCCAGCCAAACCAAGCCCCCAACGCTGCGAGCAACTTAAAGTCGCCGTAACCCATGCCTTCTTTGCCAGTGGCTAATTTAAAAACCCAGTAAATACTCCACAGCGATAAATAACCCGCAGCAGCGCCCCACACCGCATCTAGTAAATTAATTCCCGTCCAGCCCAAAGTGGTTGCCATCAAGCCCGCCCATAGCAGTGGCAAGGTCATGCTGTCGGGCAGCAGCGTGGTATCCCAATCAATCAATGCCAGGGCCAGCAAGACTGCACTAAAGCCGCACCACACCAAGGCGGCGGCAGTCGGCCCCCAATGGGCGGCATTCCAGGCAAACAGCAATGCGGTGGTGATTTCCACCAACGGGTAGCGCACACTAATGCGGTGCTGGCACTGGCTGCAGCGCCCACGCAACACCAGCCAACTGAGCACGGGAATATTTTCAAACCAGCGAATGCCGTGCCCACACTGGGGGCAGCGCGAGTGTGGGTGTGAGAGGGTCAGCGCTGGTGCGGGAGGGGTAAAGTCCTCTTGCCCTGCTTGTGCTGCCATGTGCTCGGCGCACTCGGCATCCCATTGCGCTTCCATGATTTTGGGCAAGCGGTGGATGACAACATTTAAAAAGCTACCAACCAATAAGCCCAAAAAACCGAAAACAATCATCGCACCGGTAGTACCTAATGAGGCTAAGAACTCCATTAAACCACCTGGCCGAGTTTAAAGATGGGCAGGTACATGGAGACAACAATGCCGCCAATAATAGTTCCCAAGAAAACGATAATAATCGGCTCCATCAGGCTGGATAAGCCTGCGACCATTTCATCTACTTCGGCTTCATAAAAATCAGCAGCTTTGCCTAGCATGTGGTCAATAGCGCCGGATTCCTCCCCAATGGCGCACATTTGCAGCACCATACTCGGGAATACGTTGGCATCGGTCATGGCGACAGCCAAACTGGTGCCGATAGAGACGGATTTTTGAATTTTATCAGTGGCCTCTTTGTAAATAATATTGCCAGAGGCACCGCCGACAGAATCCAAGGCTTCGACCAAAGGAACGCCGGCCGCAAACATGGTGGACAGGGTGCGTGTCCAGCGGGCAATACACGATTTATCAATCAGTGCCCCAAAGACGGGTAGCTTGAGCAAGGCACGATCCATAAAAACTTGGACTTTGGGGCTGCGCTTCCACGCTTGTAGAAAAAAGTAAATGCCGCCGCCCAAAATACCAAAAATCAACCACCAGTAAGTAGTAAAAAATTCACTCATCCCAATCACGAACATGGTCGGAGCAGGAAGGTCAGCGCCAAAAGAGCTAAATACCTCTTTAAAAGCTGGAATCACGAAAAGCATAATCAAAGTCACAACCACAAAGGCTACGATAATCACCGAGATTGGGTACATCAAGGCGGATTTGATTTTGCTTTTAATTGCTTCGGTTTTTTCCATGTACGTCGCTAAGCGATCAAGCAGTGATTCTAAAATACCTGCAGATTCACCGGCTTCAACCAGATTGCAGTACAGATCGTCAAAGTACATGGGATGGCGACGAAAGGCAATACTGAGGGAAGTCCCTGTTTCTACGTCTTGCCGAATTTCGTTGAGTAACCTGGTCACGCTGGGGTTGGGGTTGCCTCGGCCAACAATGTCAAACGACTGGAGTAAGGGGACCCCGGCCTTCATCATGGTGGCCATTTGACGGGTAAACAGTGCAATATCTTTGGGTTTGATTTTTTTACCCGAAGACATTTTGCGTTTTTTTATTTTTGTAACCAAAATACCTTGGCGGCGCAAAGTATTTTGTGCCGTTGCCTCGCCTGCAGCACGCAATTCACCCTGGACAATGCGGCCTTGTCGATCCTTGCCCACCCACTCAAAAACCGATTCTTTAACTTTTATCGTTCCAGTAGCCATGCGTACCTCTGGTTAAGCTTTGTTTGTTTTATAGATTGGTGACAGCGATAACTTCTTCCAAGGAGGTTACGCCTTGTTTGACTTTGTGTAGCCCTGATTCGCGCAAAGATTTAACCCCTTCTTTGCGTGCTTGATTGGCAATTTCCAAAGCAGAACCATCTTTGAGAATAATTTCTTGCATCGCCTCGGAGATGGGCATGACTTGGTAAATACCGACCCGGCCTTTGTAGCCATTGTTGCATTCAGCACAACCTACGGGTTTATAAGGTGTCCATCTGCCATCCAGCTCTTCTTCTTGGTAGCCCGCTTCCAAAAGGGCTTCATGTGGAATATCGACCGGTTCTTTGCACTTTTTGCAAAGCCTGCGGCCCAGCCGCTGGGCGGTAATCAATATCACACTGGATGCAATATTAAAGGGTGCGATGCCCATATTGCGCATGCGGGTGAGGGTCGTGGGTGCATCGTTGGTGTGCAAGGTAGATAACACCAAGTGACCGGTTTGTGCAGCTTTGATAGCAATGTCGGCAGTTTCCAGATCGCGAATCTCACCCACCATGATCACATCTGGGTCTTGGCGCAGAAAGGATTTAAGAGCGACGGCAAATGTCAGGCCCGCTTTGTCATTCACGTTCACTTGATTGACACCCGGCATGTTAATTTCGGAAGGGTCTTCTGCCGTTGAAATGTTCACCCCAGGCTTATTCAAAAGATTCAAACAGCTGTAGAGCGACACGGTTTTACCCGATCCAGTGGGGCCGGTTACTAAAATCATGCCGTAAGGGCGACTGATGGCGTTCAGAAGGCGCTCTTTTTCTTCTGGCTCATACCCTAAGGCATCAATCCCCATTTTTGCGCTGCTGGGGTCCAAAATACGAATAACGATTTTTTCGCCAAATAAAGTGGGCAGGGTAGAAACCCGAAAGTCAATGACTTTTTCCGGCCCCATTTTGAGCTTCATGCGCCCGTCTTGTGGAACCCGCTTTTCTGATATGTCTAGGCGTGAGATAACTTTGATGCGCGAAGCGAGCTTGTCTTTAATCGCAATGGGCGGAGAGGCAATTTCGCGCAACTCGCCATCAATGCGAAAGCGAACGCGGTAATTGTGCTCATAGGGTTCAAAGTGCAAGTCTGAAGCCCGCATATTGAAAGCATCAATCAGCATTTTGTGCAGAAATTTGACGACTGGCGCATCTTCAACGTCGGAGCCATCGGCTTCATTCTTATTTGATTCATCGACATCTTTGACCTCATCCAGATCAAAATCTGCCGCGCTATTGAAAGACTCCAGAGATTCGCTGGTCGTTTTGGTGATCTTATCGACCAAGGCAACTAGTTTGTCATGTTCGGCAATCAGCCAATCGACCCCTACCTGCGCGGTAAATTTTATTTTTTCAGCGGCTTCTTTATTGGTGGGGTCGGCGGTAGCGATTACCAAGCGGCTGCCGCGTTTGGCCAAGGGCAGCACTTTGTAGCTGGCGCACAGCTTGCTGTCGAGCAGGTCTTTCGGGATGCGGTTGGTATCCAGGGCTTGCACGTCCACCAAGGGGATGCCAAAAATCCCGGAAACATGGTGGGCCAGATCGGCCGCCGAAAGCACGCCGGATGCAACCAGTTGAGAGGCAAAACTGGTTTTGCTGGCCAAGGCTTTTTGGGAAAGTTCTTCGCCAGCGGCAGCCGAGAGCTTGCCCGCAGCAATCAAGGCACGGGCCAAGCCAGCGAGAGGGGGAGGTGTTGTCGTCGTTGTCATTGCGGTGCAGATGAGCCTGTGAAAAGCGCAGAACAGCTTTCTATCATCGGCAATAGCATAGCCTGAGTGTGGCCATTTTCAGGCGCAGGCCGACCGGGATGGGACGGCGAACCAACACTAAGCGGTGTTTTCAGCGCTTATGGGCTTTTCAGGGGCGGCAAAACAGTCGCGAAATGTAAACACGATCGAGGTGAACAGCATGGCGGCCAAGGCCATGGCCGCAGCGATCATGAGTGCCATGGCGATATGCCCTACGACCAACGAGAGCAGGCCGGTGACCAAGGTGAGCACCGCTGCCACCAGTAAAAACAGCGTCACCCACCCCACGCCAAACATGAAAAAAGCCCCGATATTGCGGGTGCAGGCCACGATGCTGAAAAACATGGCTTTGAACGCCGGCAGGTTGTGCCAGTGCACCAACGCCGGGGCGTGCCAAAAAAGAAAAGACAGGGGCAAGTAGAGCAAGCAGGCGGTCCACATGGCGGCTTGGAAGCTGGCGCTTTGCGCCAGCTCTTGGCTCAGTGGGGCCAGCCCCAAATACACCCGGGCGAACTCGCCGCCATCGACCAGGCTGGACAGGAACATCACCAGGCCAAACCCCACGGCGTAGCAAACGCCCAGCGTGGCCAAGGCGGCCAGGCGCTCTTTGCCTTGGCGCAGGATGTGCCAGATCAAGACCGGGGTGGGAACCCGGTTGCTCCACACTTCGGCAGCGGCCACCATCATGATGAGGGAGAAGGTGGGCAGCAAGGTCAGCGCCACAATGGTGCCGACAATGGGCAGGGCGCTGATGAGCGACATCCCAGCCATGCACAGAAAAAACAAAGCGGCCAAAGCGATGGGATGGCGCCAAAAAGTGCGCACACCCAATTTGACCCATTCCAGGCCCATGCGGGGTTTAACGAGTTGAAGTTGCATGCCGTGTTTTTACTTCAAGCGCAGCGGCTGCGTGATGCGCGCGCGCAGCACCCGCTCAAAATGGCGCGGATCGTGGGGGGTGAGCAGGGCCGCTTCGCGTGGCAGGTGGTAATCCCACAAGCGGGAAATCCAAAACCGCAGTGCCCCGGCCCGCAGCAAATCGGGCAGCAATTGCTGCTCCGCGTCGGTCAGTGGGCGCACGGCTTGGTAGGCATGCAACATCGCCTGGGCCAAATCAGCGTGGTGGCTGCCATCGGTGTGGTGGATGCACCAATCATTCAGTGCCACGCACAGGTCGAATAACCACGTATCCACCCCGGCAAAATAAAAATCAAAAAAACCGGTGAGGGCGGTCCCCTCAAACATGACGTTGTCGCGAAACAGATCGGCATGCACCGGGCCACGCGGCAGGGCGGCGTAAGCGGTGCTGCTCGCGATGGTGTTTTGGTGGGCCAGTTCTGCTTGCAGCAGGTGCGCGGCCTCGGTGGCCATAAAGGGCAGCACCTGGGGCACGGTGGCATTCCACCAGGGCAGGCCGCGCAAATTGGGCTGGTGCAGGCCAAAATCTTGCCCCGCCAAATGCATGCGCGCCAGCATGTCGCCGACGGCAGCGCAATGCGCGGCATCGGGCAGCAATTGGCTGGCCCCATGCAGTTTTTGCACCACGGCGGCAGGTTTGCCACAGACGCTGTGCAAGATGGCCCCGGTGTGGCGATCGGCTTGCGGATCGGGCACGGGAATGCCCTTGGCGGCCAGATGGCGCATCAGCTCCAAATAGAACGGCAGCTGCTCGGCGGTCAAGCGCTCAAACAGCGTCAGCACCCAATGGCCTTGGGTGGTGTCTAAAAAATAATTGGTGTTCTCAATGCCGCCTTGAATGCCACGCAGGCCGGTCAGTTGGCCGAGGTTGAGGCGCTCTAGCAGAGCGCGTGCTTGGTCTTCGCTAACTTGGGTAAAAACAGCCATGGGGGAGCAACGCAGGGGGCAATGGTCAAGAAAAGCCCCGCGCGTGCAGGGCTGAGGGGCCAGAGGGGTTAGGAGGGCAGGGGGCAGGCTTAAAACTGCAGCGCTTTCCAGGTGCGTCGGCCATTGGTGCCGTCTTGCGCAGCATCCTTGCCGGGCTTGGTGGGGGCCACTTCATACGCTGGAAAGTTACCGGTTTTGGGCTGTACGGTGATATTTTTGGTTTCACCACCCACGCGCAGCTCGTTGATGTGGTTGCCTTTGTCCTCGTGGTGAATGCGCTCAATGCGCTGGTTGTGGCGGTCGTTACCGCTGGGGGCAGCTTGTGCCGCCGGTGGCTCGGCGCTGTCCGTCTGGGCAGCAGGTGTTTGGGCACAGGCCAGGCCACTCAGGAGCAGGCTGGCAAGAAAAAATGAGGAGGAGGTGGCGGCACGCATCCGCGCATTGTAGATGCCTTGTTTCGATGCGGCTGGGTGGGCGCGGGCACAATTGCGGGCTATGACGCGCCTTATGACACATCCCCCTACCTTGCTGCTGGTCGATGGCTCCAGCTACCTGTACCGTGCCTACCACGCCATGCCCGACTTGCGGGCCGTGCCAGGCGACCCCAGCAGCCCGGCCACGGGGGCCATCCGTGGCATGGTGAATATGCTGCAGGCGCTGACCAAAGAGCCGCAAACGGCCCAGGCGGCCTATGCCGTGTGCGTGTTCGATGCCAGCGGCCCCACCTTTCGCGATGACTGGTACCCCGACTACAAAGCCAATCGCTCGCCCATGCCCGACGACTTGCGCAGCCAGATCGACCCCATCCACGAAGTGGTGCGGCTGCTGGGCTGGAAGGTGCTGAGCGTGCCCGGTGTCGAGGCCGACGACGTGATTGCCACCTTGGCCCATATCGCGGCGGCGCAAGGGGTGCAGACCATTGTCTCCAGCGGCGACAAGGACTTGAGCCAGCTGGTCAATGCGCACATCACCATCATCGACACCATGAGCGGCAAGCGCCGCGACGTGGCCGGGGTGGAGCAAGAATTTGGCGTACCGCCCGCGCTGATGGCCGATTACCAAGCCCTGGTGGGCGATGCGGTGGACAACGTGCCCGGTGTGGCCAAAGTGGGCCCGAAAACGGCGGTGAAGTGGTTGCAGGAGTTTGGCAGCCTGGACGGCCTGATTGCCCAGGCGGGCAGCATCAAGGGCGTGGCCGGCAGCAACCTGCGCGAAGCCATTGCCAGCGGCCAGCTGGCCCTGAGCCGCCAACTGGTGACGATGAAGACCGATTGCGACCTGAGCGCCTATGCCCCCAGCCTGCCGGATTTGACGGATCTAAAAAAACAAGAGCTGGATACGCTTAATCTGCGCCATTTTTACGATAAATATGGCTTTAAAGGCTTGGCAAGAGCGCTTGAAGCTCCTAAAAAAGAAGCTCCCAGCGCCAGCCGCGACGACCTGTTCAGCAGCTTTGACAGCGGCGATGCCGCCAGCACCGAAGTGGCCGTGGCCGCCCAGCAGCGCGAAGTGGCCTACCACTGCATTCAAACCCAGGCGCAGCTGGACGAATGGCTGGCCAAAATCCATGCCGCAGAGCTGACCGCCATCGATACCGAGACCGACAGCCTCAACGCCTTGCAGGCGCAACTGATCGGCATTTCTCTGAGCGTGCAGCCGGGCGAAGCGGCCTACATTCCGCTGGGCCACGAAGGTCTGGATGCCGTGCAGCAATTGCCGCTGGCCGACGTGCTGGCCCAGCTCCAACCCTGGCTGGAGGATGCCAGCAAGCCCAAGCTGGGCCAGCATGTCAAGTACGACCAGCACGTGCTGGCCAACCACGGCATCACCGTGCGCGGCTACCAGCACGACACCATGTTGCAAAGCTATGTGCTGGAAGTCCACCGCCCGCACGGCCTGGAAAGCCTGGCGCTGCGCCACACGGGCCGCACCGGCCTGAGCTACGAAGACCTGTGCGGCAAAGGCAAAAACCAAATCCCTTTTGCCCAGGTGCCGCTGGACAAGGCCTGCGCCTACGCCTGCGAAGATGCCGACCAGACCTTGGACGTGCACCGCGTGCTGTGGCCGCAAATTCAGGCGCAGCCGGGGCTGCTGCACATTTATGCCCTGGAGATGGCCACCAGCGAGGCGCTGCTGCGCATGGAGCGCAACGGCGTGGCCATTGACGCGCAAGAGCTGGCCCGCCAGAGCAACGACCTGGGCACGCGCATCGTCGCGCTGGAGCAAGCGGCGTATGAACTGGCCGGGCAGCCGTTCAACCTGTCCAGCCCCAAGCAGCTGGGCGAAATTTTCTTTGACAAGCTGGGCATGCGGTCGGTGAAAACAACCGCCACTGGCGGGCGCAGCACCGATGAAGAGGTACTGGAAAAACTGGCCGAAGACCACCCCCTGCCCGCCAAAATTCTGGAGCACCGCAGCCTGTCCAAGCTGAAAAACACCTACACCGACAAGCTGGCCCACATGGCCCTGCCGCGCACCGGGCGCGTGCACACCCACTACGCGCAGGCCGTGGCGGTGACCGGGCGGCTGTCCAGCAACGAGCCCAATTTGCAAAACATCCCCGTGCGCACGCCCGAGGGGCGGCGCATTCGCCAGGCCTTCATCGCCCCGCCGGGCCGGGTGATTGCCAGCGCCGACTACAGCCAGATTGAGCTGCGCATCATGGCCCACCTGAGCGGCGACGAGGCCCTGCTCAACGCCTTCCACCAGGGCCTGGACGTACACCGCGCCACGGCGGCCGAGGTGTTTGGCGTGGCGCTGGACCAGGTCAGCAGCGAGCAGCGGCGCTTTGCCAAGGTGATCAACTTTGGCCTGATTTACGGCATGAGCAGCTACGGGCTGGCGAAAAACTTAGGCATCGACAACCAGGCCGCGGCCGCCTACATCGACCGCTACTTTCAGCGCTACCCCGGTGTGAAACGCTATATGGACGACACCGTGGCCCTGGCCCACGCCCAGGGCTATGTGCAAACCGTGTTTGGCCGCCGCTTGTATTTGCCGGACATCAACGGCGGCAACGGCCCGCGCAAAAAAGCGGCCGAACGCGCCGCCATCAACGCCCCCATGCAGGGCACGGCGGCCGACTTGATCAAAAAAGCCATGGTCGCCGTGCAAAACCGGTTGGATGCCGCCCAGCCCGAGGTGCTGCTGATCATGCAGGTGCACGACGAACTGGTGTTTGAGCTGCCCGCCGACAAGGCCGACTGGCTGCGCCAGGAGGTGCCCGCGCTGATGGCGGGCGTGGCCCAGCTCAACGTGCCCCTGCTGGCCGAGGTGGGCGTAGGGGCCAATTGGGAGCAAGCGCATTGAAAGCGCATTAGGTCAGGGCCGTGCGGGCCGTCTGCAGGCCCGCGCTGGTGGGACAATTGCGGGTTTTCTGGGGCTTGACAGCGTGTGTAGTCTGGATGTGTGGCGACTGTGCGCTGCAATGGATGCGCTATTTTTGGCGCAATTTATCCCTGAAAACATTGAAATATAAGCGAAATTAGCAATGGTATTGATAGCAATTATTTTGGCCACCCTGGTCGCAGGAATCGGCAGCGTCTGGGTGGCCGACGCGCTGTTGCGCATCGGCTTTGGTCGCGCCAGTGCAGGGCGGGCGCAGCAAGGGCTGCTCAGCCTGGCGGCCGGGGCGCTGCTGGCCACGGCGTTTATGCATTTATTGCCCGAGGCGTTTGCCAGCGGGGCCAATCCCCAGCATTTATTCACCACGTTGTTGATTGGCATCGTGTTTTTCTTTTTGCTGACCAAGGCCGAGCTGTGGCACCACGGCCATGAGCACAGCCATGCCCCGCAGGTGCAAAACCTGCACCATGGGCACGACCACCCCGCGCATGCGCACGACCACGCGCACCACCACCCCACCTCCGGCTGGTCGCTGCTCACCGGCGACAGCGTGCATTGCTTTGGCGATGGGGTGTTGATTGCCTCGGCTTTTTTGGCCGATATGCGCCTGGGGCTGATTGCCGCCGTTTCGGTGTTGGCGCACGAGGTGCCACACCACATGGGCGATTTGATCGTCATGCGCCGGGGCAACCAGCGGGGGGTGGCGATGCTCAAAGTCTCTCTGGCTGGCTCGATTACCGCGCTGGGCGGGATTGCTGGCTACTTTTTGGTGGGCCAACTGCACGATTGGCTGCCGTTTTTCCTCACCGTGGCGTGCAGCAGCTTTATCTATGTGGCGCTGTCCGACTTGATTCCGCAATTGCAAAAACACCTCACGGCGCGGCAAACCCTGACCCAGGTGCTGTGGCTGGTGCTGGGCATTGCCCTGGTCACCACGGTCAGCAGCTTGGCCCACGACCTGGCCCACCAAGGCCACGACCACGACCATGACCACGCGGGTGGGGGCCATGCCCCGGCCCATTCCATTCATGCAGACGAACACTGAATCTTCCTCCCCCTTCACCGCTGCCAGCGCCGCACCCCCTGCCACCGCCGCCGCCACACCCCGCACCTCGCGCACCGCCATGGCCATGGCGCTGGCCGTGTGGCTGGGTTTGTGCGCCGGTGGGCTGGCTTTATGGCAGGCTACGCCGCACACCGCGCCCGTGCCTTTGCATTCTTTGCGGGTGGAGCGCGGCAGCGCCCCGCCCGCCCCATCCGAGCAGGCAGTGGCCGCCCCCGCAACCCCGCCCGCCCCGGTGCCCCATGCGGTGCTGCCCTTGCCAGATGACCCGGCCATTTCAGCCGCCATTTGCGCCCCGTGGCTGCAGCGCTGGGCGGCGCTGGCCCCCACGTTGTGCTTGGCGGCCCAGCTGGCCCCCAGTGGGGCGCAGTCGGTGCAGGGCCTGCCCCTGGCCTGGCGCGATGTGGCCCCGGCGCAGGCCGAGCACGCAGCTGCCGCGCAACGGGTGTTGGTGGTTGGGGCCATCCATGGTGATGAATTGACCGCCGCCGCCTTGGCCCTGCACTGGGTGGCCTTGGCCGAGCAGGTCAGTGCCCGCCAGGCGGTGCATTGGCGGTTTATTCCGGTGCTCAATCCCGATGGCTTTTTGGCCCGCCCCGCCACGCGCACCAATGCCTCGGGGGTGGATTTGAACCGCAACTTCCCTACGCCCAACTGGGCCGAAGAATCGGTTCAGTACTGGGAAAAACGCACCCGCCGCGATCCACGGCGCTGGCCGGGGCCGGCGGCGCTGTCGGAGCCGGAATCACAATTTCTGTACCGCCAAATGGCTGAATTTGCCCCGGATTTGGTGGTCAGCATCCACGCGCCCTATGGCGTGTTGGACTTTGATGGCCCACAAACGCCGCCTTCCAAGCTGGGCATGTTGCAGCTGAGCCAGCTGGGGGTGTTTCCCGGCTCCTTGGGCAATTACGGCGGTCTGCAACAAGGCGTGCCCGTGGTGACGATTGAGCTGCACCACGCGCTGCGCATGCCCCAGCAGCGCGAGGTGGAAGCCATGTGGCAAGACCTGCTGGGCTGGATGGGCAAGCATTTGCCGCACAAGGCCAGTAATCAATAAGAGTTAAATAAGAGCTAAATAAGAGCTGTTGCCGCTTTATTTATCAGCGTTTAACGATGAAATCATCTTTAAACCATTTAAATACAAGCGGTAACAGCTATTTTTTATCATTCTGGCAGCAAGTGGGTGCCAGCCGCCGGCCCGGGTGCGATGGGCTGCAACTGCCCATCGGCCAAGCCGACCAGCAGCACCCGCCCCTGGTCCAGCGCGCGAAACTCCCCAAACTGGGCCTGGGCCAGTGGCGCACCTTGCCCTTCCGGGAAGAAGAAGGCATCGGTCACCACCACCCACTGGCCTTTGAGCAACTGCAAGGGCAGCAGCACCTGGCCAGGGCCGGGCGTTTCGCCGGGCGCAGCCAGCCGGGTGATTTCCGCCACGCCATCCTGGCTGAGCTGGGCTACGGCCAAAGTGCGGCGCAGCCAGGGCGCGGTGGTTTGCTGCGCGCTCAGCGCCTCGTGGACGTGCGCCGGATAGGCAAAGCGCAACGCCATGTAATCGCCCTGCAGGAGCGAGCGCGGATCAACCGGCTGCAAGCGCATAAAGATTTTTTGGCCATCGGCCAGCACCGCCTCTTTGTGCTGCACATCCCACTGCGTGCTGGCCAATGCCAGCACCCCGGCCAGGGCCAGCACCGCTGTGGTCCACACCGGCGTGGCTTGTGCGGTAGAGGGGGCCGAGGCGGCCGCCGTGGGCCTGCGCAACCCCCACAGCACCAGGGCCATCACTATGCCGACACCGGCCAGCACGGCGGCCTTATCGACCAAGCGCCACTGCAAGTCGTAATAAAAACTGCCCATAGCCAACAACAGCGCTGCCAGGGCCAGTCCTAGCAAGCGCCAGCGCCCTGTGCCGGCGGCAAACGTGGCCACCAAGGTGATGGTGCCGATCGAGGGCAGCCATGCACAGCCCACCAGCGCTGCGCCATACACCAGCCAGAGCAAGGGGTGGCGCTGCCAACGCGCTTGCAGCCACAGCGCACTGACCACCACTGCGATGGCAGCAGTGATCTGCGGGGGGGACAACGCCCACCACGACTGCGGGGACAGCCCCAGATCTGCCGCTTGTACCGGAAGCTGGCTTTGCACGAAATACTTGCCCGCCAAAGCGGCGACCAAGGCCAGCAGCAGGCCCACGGCGGCGCTTTCCATGCCCTGGGCCAGTTTTTCGCCCCAGGGCTTGGTCAGAAAACGGCTTTCACAATGGGCCCATACCGCCCACAGCGCGGCCAGCCACAGGGTGTGGCGCGGCCACGTCAGCACCCAGTGCATGGCACTGTCGATAGCAAAACTTGGCTCCACCGTGTGCAGCAACGGGGGTAAAAAGAACAGCGTCCAACTGGCCTGGAAGGCCACAATCCGCACCAGCCAGCCGGTGGGCAACCCAGCGGCCAGGGCCAGTTGAAACACCAGCAAGCTGGCCGCAACCCACCCCCAATGGACGTTGGCAGACTCTTGCAAAAATGCCCACAGCCACAGCATTTGCGCGGCAAACAGCAGGTTCAGCGCCATTTGTTCCACAAACAAGGTGCGGCTGGACTTGGCCAGCCCGATCGCCCCGGCGGCAAACAGCACACTGCCCAGCAACGATCCGGTGACGGAATGCAGCAGGCTGGAAAACAGCGCCCCAAACAGGCCCAGCAAAGGCCACAGCACCAACTGCGCCCCAAAAAAGCCAAAGACCAGCACCACCCACGAAGGCGACGGCGCTGCGTGGGGCGGCTGAGCATCGGCGGGCACAAGGCCTTGGCGCTGGGCTTGGTGCCACCAGGCGGGTACATCTGGCTTCATACGGCCCCCTCTTTTTGCAAGCGGTACAGCCCATGGGCACTGGCCCCCACGCTGGCGGCGATGACCAGGGTCATCAACGAAAACGCCCCGGTCCCGGCCCAGTCCAGGGTGCTAAACAGGTAATGCCCCACAGCGACCAGCCACAGCGCATTGGCCGCCATCAGCCCCAGGCCCAGCACCAGAATATTGCGTTTGCGCCAGGCTGCGGCCACCACCGCCGCCACCAACACGCTGGCCAGCCCGAACACGGCCCAATCAGCATCGCGCTGCAGCACGGACATGACCCCAAAACCGGCCCAGGCCCCCAGCGCCATGCCGGCCCCCACAGCGCGGCTGATGCGGGGCTGTGCAATGGCGCACACCTTGAGGTGGGGCAAACCGCCAGGCAGCAGCCACAGCGGCAGCCACAGCAGCAATTGCGGCCACAGCCCAGCCAAGCCGGGGGAAAAAATGCCAAACAGATTCAGCTGCACGCTCGACCAAAAACCCAGCCCCGTTGCGGCAATCACCAGCCACAGCGCCCACAGCCCATCTTTGGCAGCGACAACCGTCCAGGGCAGGGCCAGCACGGCCCAGACGGCAAACAGTTGCCAGGCATCGGCCCCGGTTTGGTAGGTTTGGCCAATAAAAGCCAGCAAAGCCCCCAAGGCCAAGGTCGCCAATAACAAGCCCGCCGTGCGCAGGCTTGGCCGCCACATGGCCACGACCAAGGGAGCCAGTACGCTGGCTTGCAATACCTGCAATTTAAAACTGCGGGTTTGTTCCGGCCATTGCGCTGCTATCCAAAAAATAAGGCCACAGCCCAGCAGCAAGGCCGCTACCACCGCCAAGCTGCGCCAAAGCCTGTGCGGCCAGTCCGCATGCGGCGGGGTGTGGGTACAAGCGGCCAGTGCCTGCGCTTGGGATGGCGACAGCGCAAAGTGCTGCGCCAGGGTGTAAAGATTGGGGAGGGACATGCGCTTGCCCTTTCTGCAACAGTCAAGCGTGAAAAAAAGCCGATGAAGAAGGGTTTGCGGCGCTCAAGCCTGCGCCGGGCGCAACGCCACCGTGAAGGTGGCGCAGTGAGAAAGCATGTTTGCGTGCGCCATGGCGGCATTGTGCAATGCACCGTGCCGCCCTGCGTTCAGGCTTACCCGTTAAAACGTTTCCCAATCGTCCTCGTTGGTACTGGAGGCCGCTGGTGGTTTGGTTGCCGTAGGTTTGGCCGCAGGCAGTGTTGGCGTTGCGGCTGGCTTCATGGCGGGGGCCACGGGCTTGGGGGCGGCCGGTTTTGGGGCTGCCGATTTTGGTGCCACCGGCTGGTGGGTGGCCAATTTTTTGCTGGGGGCCGCACTGGCCTTGGTGCCAGTGGGTGTCGCCATTGGGCGGTGCGCAGCGGCGGGGGCAGGGCGCACCGCCTGGGTGCTGGCCCCGGTGCCCACATTAAAGGCAGCAACCACTTGCGCCAAGCGCCGTGCTTGTTCGCTCATAGCGCCAGCGGCGGCCGTGGCCTCTTCGACCAGGGCGGCGTTTTGCTGGGTCATTTGGTCCAGGTTGGCCACCGCTTGATTGACCTGGCCAATGCCGGTTTGTTCGGTGCGGGCCGATAAATCGTGGTTGCCCGTGGCAATTTGGTGGGCCGCCGAAGAGACTGACTCCACCCCCGAGCGCACCTCGCCCACCACTTCGCGCAGCTTTGCGCCCATGGCGTTCAGGCTGCGCAGCAAGTGGCCGAGTTCATCGCGGCGGTCGTCTTGAACGGTTACTGTCAAATCCCCGGCGGCAATGGCATCGGCCAAGTCCACGGCCCGCTCCAGGGGCTGGGTAATCGAGCGCACCAGCCAGGCCGACAAAAACAAAACCAGCACAATCAGCAGCGCAACCACTGCCGAACCGACTAGCAGGGCTTGTTGGGTAATGGCCGCTGACTCTTGCTTTAACTGATCGCGGTGTTTTTCTTGCAGTGCAGCGAAGTTTTGAATCTCTTGCACATAGGCATCAATTTGCGGGCGCAGGGTGGTTTTAACTATTGCACTGGCGTTTTCAATATCTTGTTGCTGACGAAAAGCGGCCGCTTTGGCCACGGTGCCCAGGGCCTGTTGCCGTGCTATAGCAATTTTTTCAAGCAATGCCTTGCCTTCGGGCGTATTGACCAAGGCCACAACCTGCTTTTGCACTTCAGTGATGGCAGCGGTGCCCATTTCTTGGTCCATCAGCTGGGACATGGCCTCGTCGGAGGTGCCCATTTGCACCACCAAGCGGGTGGCATCCAAGGACACCATGCCATGCCACTGTGTGGACAAGGTGGCGCGTTTCTGGTTTAGCTCCAGCTCTTGGCTGACGCTGGCGTTGAGGTTTTGTAAATAGACCAGCAAGCCGCCCAATACCACCACCAGGGCAATAATCAGCCCCAGTATCAAGGCCCACAATTTGCGCCTTACGTATCGGCATTCACACGCTTTGATTCAAAAAATAATTGTTAAATTGTGTCAAATAAAACAACTCCCGCAGCCACCCTGCCGCGTTATGGGCGTGCCGATTTGCACTGCCATTCGGTGTATTCGGATGGCGTTTTAACCCCGCACGCTTTGGCGCAACACGCCGCAGCCCAGGGCGTGGATTTATGGGCGCTGACCGACCATGACAGCGTGGCTGGGCAACAAGAAGCACGCGAAAGCGCCCAGGCGTTGGGCCTGGCCTGGGTCAGTGGGGTGGAGGTGTCGGTGGATTTTTTGGGGCAGACGATTCACATCGTGGGCTTGGGGGTGGATAGTGAGCACCCAGGGCTGCGGGCACTGCTGCAGCACCACCGCAACAGCCGCATTCCCCGTGCCCAAGCCATGGCCGCGGGCTTGGCGGCGGTGGGCATTGCCGATGCCTACGCGGGGGCGTTGCAGTACGCAGGCCAGCCTGAGCAGCTGTCACGCACCCACTTTGCGCGGCATTTGGTGGCAATCGGGCGCTGCGCCACGGTGGCCGAGGTGTTTCGCCACTATTTGGTGCCGGGCAAACCGGGCTACGCGCCCCATGGCTGGGCCGCGTTGCACGACGGCATTGCGCAGATTGTGGCGGCCGGTGGTGTGGCCGTGCTGGCGCACCCGGGGCGCTACAAGTTGGAGCGCTTGCCGATGCAAATTTTGCTCGACCGTTTTGCCCAATCGGGTGGGCAAGCCATTGAGGTGACCACCAGCGCCCACACCCCGGCACAAACCCACAGCTACGCGGCCTTGGCCCGTGCGCGCGGCTGGGCCGCCTCGTGTGGCAGTGACTTTCACAGCCCAGCCGAATCGCGCTGTGCTTTGGGCAGTTTGCCGCCGCTGCCCAGTGGTTTAACGCCGGTGTGGCAGCTGCTGGGGCCGCGCATTGTGGCGTGAGTTGCTTGCAATGGCTGCAAGCGTGCGCCAAGTCCACGACAATTGCCGGTTTGGCACGCTCTTGGCCGTTGTGCAAAGAGGCGGTGCCGCAAGGACAGCACCATGGCCCAATATTTTGAAATTCACCCGGACAACCCCCAGCCGCGCTTGCTCAAGCAGGCGGCCGCTTTGCTGCAAAAAGGCGGCGTGCTGGCCATTCCCACCGATTCCAGCTACGCCTTGGTGTGCCAACTCGATGACCGCGATGCGGTCGAGCGCCTGCGCCGCATTCGCGGGGTAAACGACAAGCACCACCTGACGCTGCTGTGCCGTGATCTGTCGGAGCTGGCCAGCTACGCCACCGTGGACAACCGCCAGTTTCGCCTGATGAAGCTGGCCACCCCCGGCCCCTACACCTTTATCTTGGATGCCACGCGCGAAGTGCCCCGGCGCGTGAGCCACCCTTCGCGCAAAACGATTGGTTTGCGTGTGCCCGGACACAAAGGCACGCAGCTGCTGCTGGAGTTGCTGGGCGCACCGCTGCTGGCCACCACCTTGATCCTGCCCGACGAGACCGAGCCGCTGAACGACCCCGACGACATCCGCGAGCAATTGCAGCACCTGGTCGATGGCATCGTCGATGCCGGAGCCTGCCCGCTGCAGCCCACCACGGTGCTGGATCTAACCGCCATGGCCAACAATGGGGCCCCGGTGGTGGTGCGTGAGGGGCAGGGCAGTTTGGCCGCCATTGGTTTGTAGCATGCATGAATCATGAAAATAGGTGCTGCCCCCGCTGGTTTGATCAGCATTTCTCTGAGCTTTCTCCTTGAAACGACCGTAAACAAAGCGGATCAAGCTCTTTTATTTATTTAATTACTTCTCTGTACCGCCTGTGGATATCGCACAAACGCTTCAAACCATTTTGATTTACGCCTTGCCGGTGCTGTTTTCCATCACCATCCACGAGGCCGCCCACGGCTATGCCGCCCGCCACTTTGGCGACCACACGGCCAGCATGCTGGGGCGCATCACGCTCAATCCGCTCAAACACATCGACCCGGTGGGCACCATCTTGGTGCCGGCGCTGCTGTATTTTTCGACCAGCGGGGCATTTTTGTTTGGTTACGCCAAGCCGGTGCCGGTCAATTTCAACAACCTGCGCAACCCCAAGCGCGACATGATCTGGGTGGCGCTGGCCGGGCCGGCCTCCAACCTGGTGCAGGCCTTGCTGTGGCTGGCGCTGTTCATCGTGCTGATCGGTGTGGGGGTGGAAGAGCGCTTTTTCCTGCAAATGGCCAAGGGCGGGGTGCTGGTCAATCTGGTCATGTGGGCGTTCAACCTGTTTCCGTTGCCCCCGCTGGATGGCGGGCGCATTCTGGTCGGGCTGCTGCCCTACCGCAGCGCGGCCACCCTGTCGCGGGTGGAGCCGTATGGCTTTTTTATCGTTCTGGCGCTGGTGCTTTCGGGCATTGTTGGCACCTACTGGCTGCGCCCGTTGATGGATGCCAGCAACCAGGTGCTGGTTTGGCTGCTGCAGCCCTTGATTCTTTTCTTTAGCTAGTTTTTTGATTTGTTATGAGCGCACAACCCACACGTTTTCTCACCGGCATCACTCCTTCGGGGACACCCCACCTGGGCAATTACGCGGGCATGATGCGCCCGGCCATTGCCGCCACCCGCACGACCGGGTGTGAAAATTTTTATTTTCTGGCTGATTACCACGCCCTCATCAAGACGCAAGACCCGGCCCGCATTCACCGCTGCACACTGGAGATTGCCGCCAGCTGGTTGGCCTGCGGCCTGGACCCAGAGAAAGTCACGTTCTACCGCCAATCGGACATTCCCGAGATCACCGAGCTGACCTGGTTTCTCACCTGCGTGACCGGCAAAGGCCTGCTCAACCGCGCCCACGCCTACAAAGCGGCGCAAGATAAAAACCAAGAAGCCGGGCGCGATCTGGACGATGGGGTCAATGCCGGGTTGTTCATGTACCCGGTGCTGATGGCGGCCGACATTTTGATTTTCAACGCGCACAAAGTGCCCGTGGGCCGCGACCAGATCCAGCACATCGAAATGGCGCGGGACATTGCCGCAAGCTTTAACCACCTGTATGGCGAGCACTTCACCCTGCCCGAAGCGCTGGTGGAAGAGCAGGTGGCCACCTTGGCCGGTTTGGATGGCCGCAAGATGAGCAAGAGCTATGACAACACCATCCCGCTGTTTGCCCCGTCGGCGCAACTCAAAAAGCTGATTGGCTCCATCGTTACCGACTCGCGTGCGCCGGGCGAGGCCAAAGCGGTGGAGGGCTCGGCCCTGTTCCAGCTCTACCAAGCCTTTGCCACGCCCGAGGAAGTGGCCGCCATGGCCCAAGCCTATGCCGATGGCATCGCCTGGGGCGAAGCCAAAGAGCGCCTGTTTGCCTGCATCGACCGCGAGATTGCCCCCATGCGTGCGCGTTACGAAGACTTGATGGCGCACCCGGAAAAGGTCGAAGCCATCTTGCAAGCCGGGGCGGAAAAAGCCCGCGCCTTGGCAGTGCCCTTGGTGCAGCGCCTGCGCCATGCGGTGGGCCTGCGCCGCCTGACCGAGCAAGCCGTCAGCACCGATAAAAGCAAAAGCGCCAAACTGGCCTTGCCCAGCTTTAAGCAGTACCGCGAAAAAGACGGCAAGTTTTATTTCAAGCTGGTCGATGCCCAGGGCAAACTGCTGTTGCAAAGCCTGGGCTTGGACTCCCCGCGCGATGCCGGCCACGCCATTGCCCAATTGCAGCAGCAAGGCGCTGCGGCTTTGGCGGCGTTGGCGCCCCAAATCGAAGCCTTGTCTGACGCGGCACGCGCTGAAGCGCTGCAGGCTCTGGCGCAATTACAAGCCTACGCGGCCAGCGAATAAGCGGTTATTGCTACAAAAAACATATCTATCACCTTCAGGAGAACGGCCCCATGCGCATCGCCATTTTGGAAGATGACCCCCAACAGCTGCACATGATGGAGCAAATGGTGCACAGCATGGGCCACACCTGTGTGGGCTACCCCACCGGGGCGCAGCTGATGAAAGAGCTGCGCCGCGCCTACCCCGCCAGCACCGAAGAGGTGCAGCAATTTGGCCCTTACCGCTGGACCGCACCATTTTGACGGTGTACTTTGGCCAAGAAGCCACCGTTCTGACCCACCGGCCCTGCCACTGGCCCCATCGCTGATTGGCTTTGCCAGCCGCCACCTGCTGTTTACCCGCTATGCCTACATTGATGTGCTGCAAGGCCGCATCCCCTCGGGCGCGTTTCGCAACAAGCATGTGCTGATTGGTAGCAACGCCACCGGCGTGGCCACCACCGCCGTTGGGGTTTTTTCAAGCCGAATTGCATGCCTTGCAACAGCAAAGCAGTACGTTGCTGCCTGGCATCCCCCGGCGGCGGGGCGATTTCTTGCATTGGCCTGGGGCTGGCGTATGTGCAGGCGGTCGTGGTGCAGCATGGTGGCCAGGTGCAGGCGGCCAACCGCCCGGAAGGGGGCGCGGTATTTACCATCACCCTGCCAGCAGCCTAGAGACAGGAGAGGCAGGCAGAGAAAGAGCCAAAACAATAGAAAAAGCCCTAGAGCGTTTGCTCTAGGGCTTTGATCTGGCGCGGCTGGCAGGAATCGAACCCACGACCCCTTGGTTCGTAGCCAAGTACTCTATCCAGCTGAGCTACAGCCGCGAAGCCTGCGATTATAGGCTGAAAATTACGAGGTATTTCAAAAAATTGGTTTTTATTAGCGCACGGGCTGCACCACCACGCCGGCATCACTGGCCGGAGCCGTTTGTAGATTCGTGTCCGTGTGCACGGGGGCAGTGGTTGTCGGCGTGGCCTGGGACTGGGCGGGGGTTTGGTAGCCAGCCAGTTCTTCCTCGGTAATCACCTCAAAGACGCGCACCACTTTGTGTACGTCGTTCACGCCACGGGCAATTTCAGCGGCGCGTTGTGCTTCGCGGGCGGTCAGCAGGCCCATCAGGTACACCACCTGCTGTTCGGTGATGACTTTGATGGTGTTGGCCTGCAAATCCTTGGCATCAATCAGGCTGGCTTTGACTTTGCTGGTGATAAAGGCATCTTTGGTGCGTTGGCTCAAGGCAGAGACCATGCTCACGATTTGCAGTTCATTGACCACGCTGCGCACATGTTCCACGCTTTGCAGCAGGGCTTGGGCCTGGGCTTTGTCGGCGGCGTTGCGCACCTCGCCGGTGAGCAACACGATGCGATTAAAGCTGGTGGCAATCAAGCGCCCCGCCTGGGGCATTTGTTCGCGCACCAAGGCGCTAAATTTTTGTTCGATGCGCTCGTCTTCCAGCTGCATGCCCGAAGTGCGCCGATCGGCCGCAACCAGCACAGCCCCGGTCGCCCCCCCGCCAATCAAGAGCGGGACGCAGCCGCTGGCCCCCAAAGTACCCACGGCCAGCACCGTGCCCAGCAGCGCCCGGCGGGTGGTTGGTGTTGCTTTCATCACAGCTCTTGCTCCCCTAGTAGTTGCACATCAATGCCGTCGCACAGGCAATGAATTAATAGCGTATGCGCCTCGCGCACCCGGGCGGGCCGCTCGTGGGGTACGCACACCAGCACGTCCATCTCGCGCATTTTGGCGGCCACCGCGCCGCCGGTGTGACCCGTCAGTGCTACGACGATCAAATCGCGCTCGTGGGCCGCTTCAATCGCGTCCAGCAAACTGGCCTCGTTGCCCGAGACCGTCATGAGCAACAGCACATCGCCCGCCTGGCCCAGGGCGTGTACTTGGCGGGCCAGGTAATGCACGCAAGCTTGCGGGGTGCTCCCAAAATAGCCAGCGTCGGCCGACAGTGCGACGGCGGCCAGCTCGGGGCGATCACGCTCAAAACCGGCCACGCACAGCGCGGCAAACATTTGGGCATGTGCTTGCGAGATGCCGCTGCCATAGGCCAGGATTTTTCCGCCGCCCACAATGCTGGCGGCCAAAGCATGCACGGCTGCGACCAAAGGGCCTTCCAAGCCTTGGGCGGATTGGTACTTTAAATCGGCACTGTCAATAAAGTGCTGCTGCATTCGTTGCTCAAGCATAGGGCGCAGATGATAGCAAGGCCTTTGCACGGCACGGGGTAAACGCCTGTTTCTTCTGGTGCCAAGGGGTTTCAGGCATCGGCATCAAATGCGGCGGGCAGCCACTGCACTTGCGGGCCCTGCACCGTCACCACATCAAACCGGCTGGGCCGGTTGCCGCCGTGCAGCCGCCACCAATGGCGGGCGGCAAAAACAATGCGCCGGCGTTTGGTGGCGCTGATGCTGGCCGCGGCCCCGCCAAAGGCGCTGGAGGTGCGGCTGCGCACTTCGACAAACACCACGGTGCCGTCGGGGGTCTGGCAAATCAGGTCAATCTCGCCGCCGCCGCGCCCGGGGGTTCGATAATTGCGCTGCAACAAACGCAGGCCTTGCGCTTGCAGATACGCCCAGGCGTGGTCTTCGGCCTGGCGGCCACGTTCGGTACTGGCCGGGGGCGGCCTCTTTTTTTCAAGGAATTGCATTGAGCACCTTTTCCGTTACTTTCGCTGCGGCCCTGAGCGCTGCCCAGGCCGTTGCCGGGCCGCAAACCTATCCCACAGGGGCCTTGTACGTCATTGCCACCCCGATTGGCAACCTGGCCGACATCAGCCTGCGGGCGCTGCATGTGCTGCAGCTGGTCGATGCCATCGCCTGCGAGGACACGCGCCACACGCAAGGGCTGCTGCGCAGTTATGGCTTAGAGCGCCCCAGCGCCCAGCTGCTGGCCGTACACCAACACAATGAGGCCCAGGCGGCGCAAGGCATCATCGCGCGCTTGCAGCAGGGCCAGCGCATTGCCTATGTGAGCGATGCCGGCACCCCCGGTGTCAGCGACCCCGGTGCCCGCCTGTGCGCCCAAGTGGCAGCGGCGGGGCTGCGCAGCATTCCGCTGCCGGGGGCCAGCAGCATTACCAGCGCCCTGAGTGTGGCTGGCTGTGTGCCGCCGCACGGCGAGAGCAGTGGCTTTGTGTTTTATGGCTTTTTGCCCACCAAGGCCAGCGAGCGGCACACCGCCATCGCCGCCCTGGCCCACGAGCCGCGCACTGTGGTGCTGCTGGAAGCACCGCACCGCATTCAAGATTTGGCCGCGCAACTAAAGGTTTTAGGAGCGCGTTCCGTAAGCTTGGCAAGGGAAATAACCAAGCAGTTTGAGCAAATCATTACTTTGCCTGCGCAAGAAGCTAGCGATTGGCTAGCGCAGGAGCCGCAGCGCAGCAAGGGGGAGTTTGTCGTCGTGCTCCACCCCTGCGCGCAAGAAGCCGGTGACAGCGGCGAGCACGATCGGGTGCTGCAATTGTTGCTGGCCGAGTTGCCCACCAAAACCGCCGTCAAGTTGTGCGCCGAGATCACCGGCGGCAGCCGCAATGCCTTGTACGAGCGGGCGTTGGAATTAAAAAACGCGGGCTAAACCCGCGTTGGCACCACTGATGGGGGGGCGCTACTTAGCCCAAGCGTGCCCGGTGGCGCTGCAACTGGCTGCGCACCTGCGCCGGGGCGGTGCCGCCCAGGGTGTTGCGGGCGTTGAGCGAGCCTTCCAGGCTGAGCACGGCAAACACATCGTCGGCCACGCTGGGGTTAAAGGCTTGCAGTTCTGCCAGGGACAGCTCGCTTAAATCCACACCTTTTTGCGCTGCCAGCTTCACGGCATGGGCCACGGTTTCGTGGGCATCGCGAAAGGGCAGGCCTTTTTTCACCAGGTAGTCGGCCAGGTCGGTGGCGGTGGCGTAGCCTTTTTGCGCCGCCGCCCGCATGGCAGCGGCATTCACGGTGATGCCACCTTCTTTGCAGCCCGTGTGGGGGTTGATTTGCCCGCCAACCATTTCAGCAAAAATGCGCAGCGTGTCTTTGAGGGTATCGACGGTGTCAAACAGCGGCTCTTTGTCCTCTTGGTTGTCTTTGTTGTAGGCCAGGGGCTGGCCCTTCATCAGGGTGATCAGGCCCATCAAATGGCCCACCACGCGGCCCGTTTTGCCCCGGGCCAGTTCGGGCACATCGGGGTTTTTCTTCTGCGGCATGATGCTGGAGCCCGTGGTGAAGCGGTCGGCAATTTTGATAAAGCCAAAGTTCTGGCTCATCCACACGATCAGCTCTTCGGACAGGCGCGAGATGTGCACCATCACCAGGCTGGCAGCGGCCGAAAACTCGATGGCAAAGTCGCGGTCCGAGACCCCGTCCAGGCTGTTTTGGCACACGCCCTCCATGCCCAGGGTGCGGGCCACGCGCTCGCGGTCTAAGGGGTAGGTGGTGCCGGCCAGGGCGGCGCTGCCCAGGGGCAGTACGTTTACGCGCTTGCGCACATCCAGCATGCGCTGGGCATCGCGCTCAAACATTTCGACATAGGCCAGCAGGTGGTGGGCAAAGCTGACGGGCTGGGCCACTTGCAGGTGGGTGAAGCCGGGCAGGATGACTTCGACATTGTTTTCGGCCACTTCCACCAGGGCCCGTTGCAGCGCCTGCAGCAGCTCGACGATGAGGTCGATCTCGCCACGCAGCCACAGGCGCACGTCGGTGGCCACCTGGTCGTTGCGGCTGCGGCCGGTGTGCAGGCGCTTGCCCGCGTCGCCCACCAAGGCGGTCAAGCGCGCTTCGATGTTCAAATGCACATCTTCCAGGTCGAGTTGCCAGTCGAACTGGCCCGCTTCGATCTCCTGCGTGATCTGCGCCATGCCTTTTTGGATGGCGGCGTAATCGGCGGGGGCAATGATGGCCTGGGCCGCCAGCATTTCGGCGTGGGCCAAGCTGCCTGCAATATCGGCCTGCCACAGGCGCTTGTCAAAAAACACGCTGGAGGTGTAGCGCTTGACCAGATCGCTCATGGGTTCAGAAAACAGGGCCGACCAAGCCTGGGCCTTGGTGGCCAGTTGGTTGGAAGAGGGTTCAGAGCGCGGCAGGTCAGACATGGGGCAATAATTTCTAGATCAAAAGACAGCACACAACATCGGCGTGACCCAATGCTTTATGCCAAAACCTGAAATTCTACCCAGAGCCCCCAGTGCTGCCCCGTTGTGGATTTTTGACACCTGCCAGCTCGGTGTGGTGCTGCGTGCCGTGCTGGCCGTGCAATTGCTGCTGTGCCTGGCCGCGGCCTACACCAGCCAGAGCGTGGAGCAGTGGCTGCTGCAGGCGGCGTGGCTGACCAGTGGCGGGCTGTTTGGCAGCCTGGCCTGGCTGCTGCTGACCTGCGCGGCCAAGCGCTGGCTGCAGCACCACGCGGTGGCCGTGCAACTGGGCCTGGGCATTGCCCTGGGGGCAGGGTGCAGCCTGGCGAGCAGCGCCATCTTGGCGTTCACCAGCGATCTGCCGCCACCGCACTGGTGGGCCAACATGCTCACGGGCGGCATTTTGGCCGCTGGCATCATGGGCTGGCTGCTGTTGCGCAGCCATGCACGCATGCCTGCAGCAGCAACCGCACAGCTGGCGCTGCTTCAAGCCAAAATTCGGCCGCATTTCCTTTTTAATTCATTGAACAGTGCTATTGCTTTAGTGGCCACCGAGCCGCATAAAGCCGAGCAACTGCTGCACGACTTGAGTGACCTGTTTCGCGCCACTTTGGCTGAGCCGCGCAGCACCATCCCCTTGCGCGAGGAGGTCGAGCTGGCCAAGCGCTATCTGGACATTGAGCAGCTGCGCTTTGGCCCGCGCATGCAGGTGCGCTGGAATATTGCCCCCGAGGTGCTCAGCCTGCCCGTGCCGCCCTTGGTGCTGCAGCCCTTGGTGGAAAACGCTGTGAAACATGGGGTGGAGCCCTCGGAAACGCCAGCGCACATCCGCATCAGCCTGCACCGCCACGGCAAAAATTACGCCACCCTCACCGTCACCAACACCCAGGCCGGCCCCAGCGCCCCAGGCTTGGGCATGGCCTTGGCCAATGTGCGCCACCGCCTGCAGTTGTTGTACGACATGGATTTTCAAATGGAGCAACGCCACAAAGCGCACGCCTTTCAGGTGCAACTGCGCTTGCCCTTCAACCGCACCCCCGCCGTGCCCACTGCCCATGCACATCCTGATCATTGACGACGAACCCCTGGCCCGCAGCCGCCTGCGCCACCTGCTGGGCGATTGCACCCCCCACGGCGAGCACTGGACGATGAGCGAAGCGGCCAGCGCCAGCCAAGCGCTGCCCCTGTTGTCCGGCCCGCTGCCGGTGGACATTGTGTTGCTGGACATTCAAATGCCCGGTGCCAATGGCATGAGCTTTGCTTTTACTTTGCAGCAATTGCCAGCGCCACCAGCGATTATTTTTGTCACCGCCCACAGCCACTATGCGGCCCAAGCTTTTGACGTGCAGGCTTGCGATTACCTGACCAAACCCGTGCGGTTGGAGCGCTTGCAGCAGGCGCTGGCCAAGGCCAAAAAACAGCTCCCCCCCAGCGACCCTGGCCCGCAGCTGGCCATTGCCCCCTGCGGCCCGCGCTGGCCTTGGGCGCAGGTGGTGTATATCAAGGCCGAGCTCAAAATGCTCACCGTCCACACCACGGCGGGCTGCCATGTGCTGGAAGGCAGCTTGGTCGATCTGGAGCAGCGTTACCCCGAACACGTGCTGCGCATTCACCGCAGTTGCTTGGTCAATCCGGCCTTTTTGCAACGCCTGGAATTTGCAGAGCCCGGGGGCTGGTATCTCCGTCTGCACGGTATTGCCCAACCCTTGCCAGTCTCACGGCGGCAGGTGGCGGTAGTGCGCAAAACCTTAACAATCTGTAAAAAATAAAAGGTAAAAGCCAGTGCCGCCCTTACTACAATCAGCCCGTTTTATTTGTCTGGTGCTCCTGCTATGAAAAAAATTTCCCAACCTTTGCATTTGCTGCGCCGCAGGGTGACCGCCACGGTGGCGACGGCATTGCTCGTGGGGGCCAGCACGGCCTACGCCAACAACGCCGATATCACCAGCTTGCTGCAAGGCAGCCAGCCCGAGCAGGCCTTGAAGTTGATTGACCAACGCCTCAGCGCCACGCCCAAAGACCCCCAGCTGCGCTTTTTGCAAGGGGTGGCTTTTGCCATGGCCAATAAAAACAAAGAAGCCATCGACACCTTCACCCAGCTGACCAAAGAATTCCCGGAGCTGCCCGAGCCGTACAACAACCTGGCCGTGCTCTACGCCAACCAGAACCAGCTGGACAAATCGCGCCAAGCACTGGAGCAGGCCATTCGCACCAATCCCAGCTATTCCACCGCCCATGAAAACCTGGGCGACATCTACGCCAAGCTGGCCAGCCAGGCCTACAGCAAAGCCTTGCAGCTCGATGGCAGCCACGCCCAATCGGTGCAACCCAAGCTGGCCTTGATCCACGACCTGTTCAGCACCGGCCAGGCCCAAGCCCAGGCGCAGGCGCTGGCCAAAGCACCCAGCGCACCGGCCCCTGTGACCGCCACGGCCACCCAAGCCGTCAGCAGCAGCACGACGGCCCCGGCGCAAGCCTCGGTGGTAGCGGCTGCAGCCACGGCGCAACCTGTGGCGAGCGCACAACCGGCGACGGCAACCCCGGTGACCGAAACCGCCAGCCCCCCCGCGACCGAGCCGAAAGCAGAGACAAAAACCATCGCCAAAGCAGAACCCAAAGCCGAAACCAAAGCAGAAACCAAAGCAGAAACCAAGGCGGTGGCGACAGCGGACGCTGGGCAGGCCGCCAAAGCAGACACGCCAACCGCAGCAAACGTGGCCGAGGTGGAAGCTGCCGTGCACGCCTGGGCCAAAGCCTGGGCAGCCAAAGACATGGCCAACTACCTGGCCGCCTACAGCCCCAACTTCCAAACCCCGGGCAAACAAAGCCGCAAAGCCTGGGAGGCAGAGCGCCGCGCCCGCATCGTCGGCAAGCGCAGCATCAGCGTAAACTTGGCCGACCTGACAATTACCACCCAGAACGACCGCGCCACGGCCCGGTTTCGCCAACAATACCGCGCAGACACTTTGAACGTGAGCAGCCGCAAAACCTTGCAGCTCGAACTGCGCAAAGGCCAATGGTTGATCGTGAGCGAAACCACTGGAAGCTAACAAGTTTCGCCCCTCCCTTTCTCTGCCGCGTTCGCTTTGGGCGCGGTTCTTTTTTTGAGTTGATTTTGTTGCGTTTGCTTTCTTTATTGCGCCGTTGTTGCTGGAGCGCCGTCTTGGCCCTGTGCCTTGTTCCCCTTTGGAGCCACAGTGCGGCCACGCCATTGCGTGACGGCCAGGCCGAACAGCGCTTAATGCAAGTGCTGGCCCTGACCAGCGCCGGCTTGACCCAGCAAGCCCTGCCACTGGCCGAAGACCTGGTGCGTGACTACCCTAACTTTCAGCTGGCCCAACTGGCCTTGGGCGATTTGCTATTGGCCCAAACCGGGCAATTGGCCACCCTGGGCAACACCACCGCCCCGACCAGCGAAGCGCGTGACACCTTGAATGCCCTGCGAGTCGAATCCCTGCGCCGTGTGGCCGCCCAGAAACAAGGCCTGATCCCCCCGCCGGGCACAGTGCCGGCGCAATTGCTGCAACTGCCCAAAAGCTACCGCCACGCCATCGCCATTGATGCGGCACTGTCGCGCTTGTACTTGCTGGAAAACGGCCCCCAAGGGCTGCGCATCGTGGCCGATTACTACGCCTCGGTCGGCAAAATGGGCCTCGACAAAACCACCGAAGGTGACCAGCGCACCCCCTTGGGTGTGTACTTCATCACCAGCAATCTCGACCCCAAAACCCTGGACAAGTTTTACGGCGCTGGTGCCTTGTCTTTGAACTACCCCAATCCTCTGGACGTGCGCCGGGGCAAAACCGGCCACGGCATTTGGCTGCATGGCACGCCGCCAGAGCAATTTTCCCGCGCACCGCAAGCCACCGATGGCTGTGTGGCCCTGGCCAATCCCGACTTAGAGCGCCTGCTGCGCACCGTGCAAACACGCACGACCGCGGTGGTGATTGCCCCCTCGCTGACCTGGGTGCCCGCCGACGACCTGGCCCCTTTGCGCGACAGCTTTGTGGCCACCTTGGCCGCCTGGCAAGAGGCCAAAAGCGGCAACGATTTATCGGCCTTGCTCAGCTTTTATACGGACGATTTTCAAGGCCTGAAAAAAATCACCCGGCAGGCATGGAGCCAGCAACTGGCCGCAGACATGGCCAAACAAAAAGGCCGACCGTTGGTACTCAAAGAATTGTCCTTGATGCACTGGCAAGACGAGGAAGACACCATGGTCGTCACCTTTGGCGCAGTGCCGCAAGGCGAGCGCAGCGGCAGCACCTTGCGCCAGTACTGGCGTTTTGCCAAAGGCCAAGGCTGGAAAATATTTTTTGAAGGCAATATTTAACCATAGCGCTTTGCGCTTTAAATAAAAGGGATTGAGTTGAAAATCAACGTCAATCCCTTTATTTTTATGCGGTAGTAGCTACTATTAAATTAGTAGGTGTAAACGCCCTGGCCCGTCTTGCGGCCCAGGCGGCCAGCGGCCACGTATTCTTTGAGCAGTGGGCAGGGGCGGTACTTGCTATCGCCAAACTGCTCCAGAAAGACGTTCATCACCGCCAGACACACATCCAGGCCCACCATGTCGGCCAGCGCCAGCGGGCCGATGGGGTGGTTGCAGCCCAGCTTCATGCCCGCGTCGATGTCTTCGGCCGTGGCCAAGCCCTCGGCCAGCACAAAAAAGGCTTCGTTGATCATGGGGATGAGCACGCGATTGACGACAAAGCCGGGGCCGTTTTTCACGGTGATGGGGGTCTTGCCCAGCTGCTGGGCCAAGGCCTGCACCGCCGCATGGGTGGCATCCGAGGTTTGCAGGCCGCGAATCACTTCCACCAGCGCCATCATGGGCACGGGGTTGAAGAAGTGCATGCCGATGAATTTGTCGGCACGGCCCGTCACGGCCGCCAGTTTGGTGATCGAGATGGACGAGGTGTTGGAGGCAATCAGCACCTCGGGGCCGACCAGGGCATCGACTTCTTGCAGGATCTTGATTTTCAGGGCTTCGTTTTCCGTGGCCGCCTCAATCACCAATTGGGCTGCCTTCAAAGCGCTGTAATCGGTGCTGACTTTGATTTTTGCCAGGGCGGCTTCTTTATCGGTGGCGCTGATTTTTTCTTTTTTAATCAGTCGATCCAGGCTGCCTGCCACGGTGGCTAAGCCTTTTTGCACAGCGGCTTCAGAAATATCGACCATCACCACGTTGATGCCCGAAGTGGCACACGCTTGGGCAATGCCGTTGCCCATGGTGCCCGCGCCAATAATGCCGACGGTTTGAATTTGCATAAGGAATTCCTGGAAGGTTGAGGGTTGTTGGTTGAGAAAAACAAACATCCTATTCAAATTTTTTGTTTTCCTCTATCCGCTAGGCGACTAAAACTTGAGTGCCCTGCTGGGGTTGTGTAAAAGGTTTGTCGAGACTAGGGTTTATCCTGAGAATGCGCTGTTCTGCTTCATTTTGTTAATGAAGTAACCTGCGCCCATTAATTTTTTAGACCTCTCTCTTTTTATCTGATCAAGGAATATTGATGACAAGCTCCGCTGCACCTCTTTTTAGTTTGGCTGGCAAGAAAGGCCTGATCCTGGGGGTCGCCAATGACCGCTCGATTGCCTGGGGCTGTACCAAGCTGTTTCGTGAGTTGGGGGCAGATGTTGTTGCTACGTGCCTGAATGAAAAGGCCCGCAAATATGTGCAGCCACTCACCGACGCGGTGGGCGTGGATTTGCTCAATTGCGATGTGGAAGAGCCCGGCCAGCTCGAAGCGGCTGTGGCCCATGCCGTGGACAAGTTTGGGCAGATTGATTTTCTGATTCACTCCATCGCCTGGGCACCGCTGGCAGACCTGCATGGCCAAGTGGTCGATAGCTCGCGCGATGGTTTTGCCCGCGCCATGAGCGTCTCGTGCCACAGCTTTGCCGAAGTGGCCAAGCTGTGCGCCCCGCACATGCCCGCTGGTGGCAGCATGCTGTCGATGACCTACCTGGGATCGGGTGAGGTGGTGCCCAACTACGGTGTCATGGGCCCGGTCAAAGCCGCGCTGGAGTCGCTGGTGCGCTACATGGCCATGGAGTTGGGCCCGCAAAACATCCGCGTGCATGCTGTCTCCCCCGGCCCCATCCTGACCCGCGCCGCTTCGGGCATTGCTGAGTTTGACCAGCTGCTGTCCATCAACCGCGATAAGGCCCCGCTCAAGCGCCTGGTTACCCTGGAAGAAATCGCGCAACTGAGCGCCTTTTTGTGCATGGATGCAGCCTGCGGCATGAGCGGCCAGACAATTTACGTGGACGGTGGTGTGCACGCCATGGATTAAGCCTGGTGCCTGAGCTCCACTCCTATTTCAGCGGGGCTGCGCTTGTGCGCCCCCTTTGTTCCCCTTAAGAAAGCTTTCTCATGACTATTGAAGCCACCACCACCGATGGCCTGTGGATGGAAAACATCACCTACGACGAACTGTCCGTGGGCCACAGTGCCCGTCTGGTGCGCACCGTGACCTTGCAGGACATCCAGGCGTTTGCTGCAGTCTCGGGCGATATCAACCCCGCCCACCTGAACCCAGAGTACGCCGATGCCACCATGTTCCACGGCGTGATTGCCCACGGCATGCTGGGTGCGGCGCTGATTTCGGCACTGTTTGGCACGCAATTTCCGGGCCCCGGCACGATTTATTTGGGCCAAGAGCTCAAATTCACCAAACCGGTGCGCATTGGTGACACGCTCACTGTGCTGGCCACCGTCTCGGAGAAAAACGACGAGAAAAAGCGCATCAAGATGGACTGCTTGGTGACCAACCAAAGCGGCGAGACGGTGCTCAAAGGCGAGGCCAACCTGATGCCGCCGACGAAAAAAGTGCGCGTGCAGCGCATTGATGCGCCGCAAATTCAGCTCTACGACCCCGAGGCCCGCTTCAGCACTCTGCTGGACCAGGTGCAGGGGCTGGACATTGTGCGCTGCGCGGTGGTGCACCCTTGCGATGCCGGCTCGCTGTCTGGCGCGATGGATGCGGCCAACCACGGCTTGATCAAGCCGGTGCTGATTGGCCCAGAGGGCCGCATTCGCCACGTGGCCGAAGAAGCGGGCATCAGCTTGCAAGGGGTGGAAATTATCTCGGTGGAGCACAGCCACGCAGCCGCTGAAATGGCCGCTGAAATGGCCGCCAACAAGGAGGTTGAGATTTTGATGAAGGGCAGCTTGCACACCGATGAGCTGCTCAAGGCCGTGCTCTCGCACAAAGCGCTGCGCACGGGCCGTCGCCTCTCGCACGTGTTTCGCTTCGATGTGCCGCTGTACCCCAAGCCATTGATCATCACCGACGCGGCCATCAACATCGAGCCCACGCTGCAAGAGAAGGTCGATATCGTGCAAAACGCCATCGACTTTGCCCGCGTGATGGGCATTGAAACGCCCAAAGTGGCGATTTTGTCTGCGGTGGAAACCGTCACTGCCTCGATTCCCTCGACGCTGGATGCGGCCGCCCTGTGCAAAATGGCCGACCGGGGGCAGATCACCGGTGGCCTGCTCGATGGCCCGCTGGCGTTTGACAACGCCGTCTCGCCCGATGCGGTGCAGATCAAAGGCATCGTTTCTGAAGTGGCCGGGCAGGCCGACATTTTGGCCGTGCCCGATCTGGAAAGCGGCAACATGATTGCCAAACAGCTTGAATACCTGGCCGGTGCCAGTGGCTCGGGCCTGGTGCTGGGAGCGCGTGTGCCCATCGCCCTGACCAGCCGTGCCGATGGCCCCATGGCCCGCGTCGCCTCGACCGTGCTGGCCGTACTGGCCGCGCACGACAACCGCCGTAAAAACCAGGCCAACGCCTGGAAGCAAGGTTAAGGAGCACAGCCATGGCCATTTTGGCGGTCAATGCAGGCTCGTCCTCGCTGAAGTTTTCCCTGCATCCCTATGAAGGCGGGCAGGTGTTGCCGCACACGGTGTCGGGCAATTTTGAAGGGCTGGAGCCGGGCGGGCAGCCCATTCTGGGATGGAAGCATCAAGGTAAAAAACACAAAGAAACCATTGTGGTGCCTGCCGATGGTGCTCCATTTCAAGTAGCGCTGGCCCGCTTGCGCAGCCTGGTGCAGGAGCTGACGCAGGCACAGGGCCTGGATGCCGTGGCCCACCGGGTGGTGCATGGTGGCGGGGTTTTTAGTGCCAGTGTGCGTGTGACCGATGCGGTGCTGGAGCAGCTGGCGCGCTTTAATTCGCTGGCACCGCTGCACCAGCCGCACAACTTGGAGGGCATTCGCCAGTTTCGCCAAGCCTTTGCGCAAGTGCCGCAAATCGCTTGCTTTGATACGGCCTTCCACGCCCAAATGCCGGAAGTGGATTACGCCTTTGCCTTGCCCAAAGCGCTGCAGGCCCAGGGTGTGCGCCGCTACGGTTTTCACGGCCTGTCCTACCAGTACATCATGTCCGTGCTGGAGCAGGAGACCATCCGAGGCCGGGGCCGGGTGGTGATGGCCCACCTGGGCAATGGGGCCAGCCTGTGCGCCGCTGTTGGTGGTGTCAGTGTGGCCACCACCATGGGCTTTTCTGCCCTTGATGGCCTGATGATGGGTACGCGCAGCGGTAGCCTGGATGCAGGGGTGCTGCTCTATTTGCTGGAGCAGGGCTGGGATGCCAAGCGCATTGAAAAGCTGCTTTACAAAGAGTCGGGCCTGTTGGGGGTGTCGGGCATTTCGGCCGATATGCGCACCCTGCGCGGCGAGGCGGCGCAGGGCAATGCCGATGCCACGCGGGCCATTGACCAGTTTACCCACCGGGTGATTCGTGAAACTGGGGCGCTCACGGCCTGCTTGGGTGGGCTGGATTTGATCGCCTTTAGCGGCGGCATTGGTGAAAACGATGCCGTCTTGCGCGAGCAAGTGTGCGAGCGCTTGGCGTGGACGGGGCTGCGCATTGACCCGCAGCGCAACCGCCAGGCCGATGGCAAGCACGCCTGGGCGGTGCATGCGCCGGACAGCCGCATCGAAATTTGGGTGATTCCCACCGACGAAGGCCGAGTGGCCGCCCGTGAAGCGGCTGCCTTGCTGCGCGAGGACTGCGCTGTGGCCGCGTAAGCTGCAACTTTGCTATCAAGCTTGATGGGGTGCCTTGGTGGGCACCCTTTTTTTGTTCCTTGGCAATGGCATGGACGTATTGCCCTGACCGCCTTATGCAAGCAAGGGCTGTGTGCCCCAGCGGTGCCACCAGCTGGGCACTTGGTGGGCTGGCAAAGGCCGGGACAAGCCAAAGCCCTGCACCAGATCGCAGCCCAAATGGGTGAGCAGTGCCTGCTGCTCGGCGGTTTCCACCCCTTCGGCCAAGACTTGGAGCTGCAAGCTGCGCCCCATTTGAATAATGGCGGTGACGATGGCCACGTCGTCCACGCTGTGGGGGGTGTCGGTGATAAACGAGCGGTCGATTTTTAGCTTGTCGATCGGGTAGCGTTTTAAGTACGCCAGCGAGGAATAGCCGGTACCAAAGTCATCAATGGCAATGCCGACCCCCAAGGCTTGCAAGGCCCGCAAGATATTGTGCTGCGCTGGGTTGGATTGCTGCATCAGCACCGATTCGGTAATTTCCACTTCCAGGTACTGGGCTGCCAAGCCGGTGGTGGCGAGGGCTTTTTGAATATCGGCCAAAACATCGCGCTGGCGCAACTCAAGGGGCGAGAGATTGACGGCCACGGGCACTTTGGGCAAACCGGCATCGTGCCAGGCTTTGAGCTGGCGGCAGGCCTCAAACAAAACCCAGCGGCCAATGCTGGCGATCAGGCCACGCTTTTCTGCAAAAGGAATGAACTGCAGCGGCCCCAAGATGCCGCGCTGCGGGTGCTGCCAGCGCACCAAGGCCTCAAACCCAGCCAAAGCCCCTGTTTTTAAACAAATTTGTGGCTGGTAGTGCAGCTGCAGTTGGTGGTTTTCCAAGGCCTCGCGCAGCTCCCGTTCCAGCAGCAGCTCTTCGTAGGGGGTGCTGCCCGTCATGAAGGGAGCATAAATTTGGTAATTAGCCCGGCCGTATTCTTTGGCGGCCGTCATGGCCTGGTTGGCGTGGCGCAGCAGCTCTTCGGCACGCAGGCCGTGGTTGGGGTAAAGGCTGATACCGATGGAGGGCGATAAAGAGATCGGCATGCCCGCCAGTGTGTGGGGGGCGGCAATCGTCAAAAGCAGTTTTTCGGCCACGGCTTTGACTTGGTTTTCGTCCTGAACGCTGCTGAGCAGAATGACAAATTCATCGCCGCTTAAACGGGCGACGAAATCCTCGGTTCGCATGCTGGCCTTGAGCCGTTGGGCCATGGTTTGCAACACTTCATCGCCCATGAAGTGGCCCAGCGAGTCGTTAATGGTTTTGAAGTGGTCCAGATTGATAAAAAACAGTGCCGTGCTGATTTTTTGGCTGGGCAGTTGTTGCAGCATTTTTTCGGCGTAGTGCAGCAAATGCTGGCGGTTGGGCAAGCCGGTGAGCAGGTCGTGCTGGGTCATAAAAACCGTTTGGGCTTGCGCTTGTTTGCGGCTGCTGATGTCACGGCCCACCACAATGCGTTGCACCGACCCATCGGGCTGGGGCAGGTTTTTGCCGGTGATTTCCAAATCAATGCAGCTGCCATCGCGGCGCAGAACCATGGCCTCGTAGGGTTCTTCATACAGTTGGCGCGACAGCCCGATGACCCGCACCCGATCCTGGGGGTGGACTAAATCAAAAATACTGCGCCCGCGCAAACTCTCAATGCTGTAGCCGGTAATGCGTTCGGCGGCCTGGTTGGCATCCAAAATCACGCCGCCTTGGTGAAAGATGATGACCTCTTGCGAAGCGTCATTGAATTTGCGCAGGCGCTGGGCGTGGTCCTGGGCCGCGTTTTCGGCGGCCCAGCGGTGCGTGGTGTCCAGTATCAGGGCCACCAGGCCCACCACGCTGCCCGCCACGCCACTGGCTGGGGTGTCGGCGGCGGTAGGCTGCTCGCAATGGGGCACCAAGTGCACCTCTAGGTGGCGGGTGTCGCCGCGCAGGCCTTCGGCGGTGCAGGTGTAGTGCTGTTCCTGCCCGGCCAAACATGCCTGCACTTGCGTGCTGTGGGTTTGCCAGGTGGTAGGCGACACAATGTCTTGCAAAGGCTGCCCCAGGATGGACTGCGGCGTGTGGCCACAGGCTTGGGCGTAGCGTTGATTGGCAAACAGGCAGCGCAAATCAGGGGCCGAGAAATACGCGATTTGACCCGGTGTGGCCGTGCCCAGTGCCTGCAGCAGCGACGCTTGTGCAGGCGTGAGGCCGGAAGAAGATTCAGAAGAGGGGGCTTGCCAGTCAGCGGGCCGATTTTGCATGGGGCGTTTTATAGCGGAAATTATTTGTCCAAACTTGATATGAAAACCCTAGTGTTTGCCTTGCTTGTGGTTACGAAGGAGTTGGAAGTTTATGTACGTCCTCTTGCAACGGGTGCGCAGCGCACGGGTTGAAGTGCATGGTGCCGTGGTTGGGCAGATTGCCCAAGGTCTTTTGGTTTTACTGTGTGCCGAGCAGGGGGATACCGAGCAGCAGGCCGATAAGTTGCTGGCTAAATTGTTAAAAATACGCATTTTTGCGGATGCTGAGGGCAAGATGAACCGCAGCGTGCAAGACGTGCAAGGGGGGCTGCTGCTGGTCAGTCAATTCACCTTGGCGGCCGATACCTCGGGCGGCAACCGGCCCAGCTTTACCCAGGCGGCCCCTGCCGCAGAAGGCCAGCGTTTGTACGACTATGTGGTCGAGCAGGCACAAAAAATGCATCCAAATGTTGCCACTGGGGTTTTTGCCGCTGATATGCAGGTGCACCTGATCAACGATGGGCCGGTGACCATTCCCCTGCGCATCGCACCCCCTGGCGCGGCCTCCAGTCCTTGAGTAGCGTCGGGGTTTTTGAGCGCTCGCATACAATTGCGGGCTTATCTTTTCGAGGAGCGTTGCAGCGCAGCCAAGCCAGGGTGCGTGAGGCTCGAAAAGACAACAGGGGCTGCTGGCCCGCTGCTTGTCTGGCAACGACGCTCACCCACGCTGCGGTGCGGTGAGGCCAGAACCCCATCTTTTGCCGTCAGTGTGGTTGTTATCCCAAACTTTGCTTGGAGCAACCATGAGCAACCATCCTGCCTTTAACGCCGCTGATAGCGCGATTGCCGATATTTCCCTGGCCGATTGGGGCCGCAAGGAAATCCGCATTGCCGAAACCGAAATGCCCGGTTTGATGGCGGTGCGCGAAGAATTTGCCGCGCAGCAGCCCCTGAAAGGTGCCCGCATCACCGGCAGCCTGCACATGACGATTCAGACGGCCGTTCTGATCGAAACCCTGCAAGCCCTGGGTGCCCAGGTGCGCTGGGCCTCGTGCAACATCTTCTCCACCCAAGACCATGCCGCCGCCGCGATTGCCGCCACGGGCACGCCGGTGTTTGCCATCAAGGGCGAATCGCTGAAAGACTACTGGGACTACACGCACCAGATTTTTGAGTTTGGCCCCAAGGGCAGTGACGGCGAAGGCCCGAACATGATCCTGGACGATGGCGGTGATGCCACCATGCTGATGCACTTGGGCAAACGCGCTGAAAAAGACCTGTCCGTGCTGGCCAATCCGGGCAGCGAAGAAGAAAAAATCGTCTTCGCCGCCATCCGCGCCAAGCTGGCTGAGGATGCCACCTGGTACAGCCGCAAGAGCGCCCAGATTTTGGGTGTGACCGAAGAGACCACCACCGGCGTACACCGCCTGAACGAAATGTCGGCCAAGGGCACGCTGCTGTTCCGCGCCATTAACGTGAACGATTCCGTCACCAAATCCAAGTTCGACAACCTGTACGGCTGCCGCGAATCGCTGGTGGACGGCATCAAGCGTGCCACCGACGTGATGATTGCCGGCAAGGTGGCCTGCGTGGCCGGCTATGGCGATGTGGGCAAGGGCTCGGCCCAGGCGCTGCGCGCCCTGTCGGCCCAGGTGTGGGTGACCGAAATTGACCCGATCAACGCCCTGCAGGCCGCGATGGAAGGCTACCGTGTTGTCACCATGGAATACGCCGCCGACAAGGCCGACATCTTCGTGACCACCACCGGCAACCGCGACGTGATCACCTTTGAGCACATGCAGGCCATGAAGGACGAGGCCATCGTCTGCAATATTGGCCACTTTGACAACGAAATTCAGGTGGCTGAGCTGGAAGAGCGTTGCCAGTGGGAGGAGATCAAGCCCCAGGTTGATCACGTGATCTTCCCCGACGGCAAGCGCATCATCCTGCTGGCCAAGGGCCGTTTGGTGAACCTGGGCTGCGCCACGGGCCACCCCAGCTTTGTGATGAGCAACTCGTTTGCCAACCAGACGCTGGCGCAGATTGAGCTGTTCACCCGCCCGGATGCCTACGAGGTCGGCAAGGTCTATGTGCTGCCGAAAATCCTGGACGAAAAAGTCGCGCGCCTGCACCTGAAAAAAGTCGGGGCGCAACTGACCGAGCTGACCGATGCCCAGGCCGACTACATTGGTGTGGCCAAAACCGGCCCGTTCAAGCCGGATACCTACCGTTATTAAAAAAATAGCTGTTTGCGCTGGTAAATAAACAAATATAGATATTTTTATATCAAATTGTATTTATTTGCCTGCGCAAGCAGCTATCAAAAAAATAACAATTTTTCTTCTTTTTCCTTCCCCCTTTATGCGTGCAGATGTTTTTCTGGTCGATCACGGCCATGCCAGTACCCGTTCCCAAGCACAGCGGCTGATTGCCTCGGGCGTGCAATGGCGCAATTCGCCCTTGCTGCCCTGGAAAAAAGTGCAGAAAAACGGCGACGACATCCCCGTCGGGGCCGAGCTGCAACTGCTGAACCTGGACGAGGCCAAATACATCTCGCGCGGCGGCTTGAAGCTGGAGGGCGCATTGGCCGCCACTGGCCTGCAGGTCGCCGGCCTGCGCTGCTTGGATGTGGGCCAGAGCACCGGCGGTTTTACCGACTGCCTGCTGCAAGCCGGTGCGGCGCAAGTCATTGGCGTGGATGTGGGCCAGGGCCAGCTGCACGAACGCCTGCGCAGCGATGCGCGGGTGGTGTGTGTGGAGGGCCTGAACGCCCGCCACATGAGCGCCCAAGACCTGCAGGATGCGTGCGAAGAAGTGCTCTCTGAACGCTGGGAGGAAGAAGAGGACAACGACACCCAGCCCCAGGCCCCCTACGCCTGGATGCGCAATGGTGGCGCAATCGACGAAGATTACGACGACAGCAACGATGCCAAAGAGACGGACATCGAAGCCTTCAAGGCCGAACGCGCAGCCCGCGCCAAGGCCCTGCAGGCCGGGGTGCTGCCCACGCAACTGCGCCGCAAGGCCGAGTTTGCCGATGTGGACATCACGCCGCAGTTTGACTTTGTCACCGGCGACTTGTCGTTTATCTCGCTCACCTTGGTGCTGCCGGCCGTGGTGCGCCTCTTGAAGCCCCATGGCCACCTGCTCATGCTGGTCAAACCCCAGTTTGAGCTGCAGCCTGGCCAAGTGGGCAAAGGCGGCATCGTGCGCGAGCCGGCGCTGTACGCCGAGATCGAGCAGCGCATTCGCCGCTGTTTGGGCGATTTGGGCCTAGAGGTCAAAGCGTGGCTGGATTCGCCCATCACCGGCGGCGACGGCAACCACGAGTTTTTTGTGCATGCCCAGCAAGGGGCGCAGGTGCAGCATCTGGATGTTGCGTTGCCAGAGCAGGCCCCGGCCACCAAGCCGGCCCGCGTCTCGCGCACCGTCTTGCGCGAGCAAAAGCGTGCCGATGTGATCAATGGCGACGAAGAGGGGTACTACAACGTCCCCGGCCCGGCCCGCCCCAAGCGCAAAAAGTAAGCTGCCTAAACCATCACCAATCACCATTACCACCCCGGTCACAGCGCTGGGGTGCCCAGGAGACGTTGCATGGCCCAGAACGCCAGTTTTCCCATCAGCTTTGAATTTTTCCCGACCAAAACCGCCGAAGGTGCGGCCAAGCATGTGCAGGTGCGCCAGGCGCTGTACGCACGCCAGCCCGAGTTTTGTTCGGTCACCTACGGCGCAGGCGGCTCGACCCAGTCGGGCACCTTTGCCATGGTGCAGGCCATCCAGCAAGAAGGCGTGGCCGCCGCCTCGCATTTTTCCTGCATTGGTGCCACGCGCCAATCCGTGCGCAGCCAGTTGCAGCAGCTTAAAGACATGGGCGTGCGCCGTCTGGTGGCCCTGCGTGGCGATCTGCCCAGCGGCTATGGCTTGGGTGGGGAGTTTCAGTACGCCAGCGATCTGGTGGCCTTTATCCGTGCTGAGTTTGGGGATTTTTTCCACATTGAAGTGGCCGCCTACCCCGAGGTGCATCCCCAGGCCCGCAGCCCCGAGGCCGACCTGCGCGCCCTTGCGGCCAAGGCCCAGGCCGGGGCCAACTCGGCCATCACCCAATACTTTTTTAATGCCGATGCCTATGCCCGCTTTGTGGACGATGCGCAACGGCTGGGGGTGGGTATTCCCGTAGTTCCGGGTATCATGCCGATCCTCAACGCAACCCAGCTTATGCGCTTTTCCGATGCGACCGGCGCAGAAATCCCCCGCTGGATACGCCTCAGGCTCCAGGCCTTTGGCGACGATACGGCCTCGATCCGCGCCTTCGGCCTGGATGTGGTCACTCGGTTGTGTGAACAGCTGCGCTCTTTAGGGGCCCCCGGTTTGCACTTCTACACGATGAACCAAAGTACAGCCACCTTGGCGCTGTGCGACCGCTTGGGCTTGTAAACAGCCCCTTTTTCCTCAGCGGTGGCCGCCAGGCTGTGCTGCCACCGTAAAGGAATCGTATGGATGGACACCAATCCACCCGCCCCATTGTGGGCGTGCCTGCAGTCCCCACCCGCCGCTGCATGCAGCGGTCACAACCCTGGCCATGGGCAGCCCTGGTCAGCATGGCCACAGCGGTTGTGCTTGTTGGCTGCGCGCCAGCGCCCCTCACCCCCGTGGACACGGGGGCGCATCTGCAAGCGCCCACGGCCCTGACCCCGCTGCAGCAGCTGCGCCGCATGGCCCCCGCGCCAGGCCTGCAGCTGCCCGACCCTTTGCGGGCCGCGCGCCAGGCACTGCGCGATGAAATGGTCGATGAGCAGGGCATTGCCTCCTGGTACGGGCCCGGCCTGCACGGGCGGCGCACGGCCAGCGGCGAGCGCTTTAATGCCTATGACTTCACGGCGGCCCATCCGCACTATGCGTTTGGAACGCGGCTGTGCGTCCTCAGCCGCGATGGCAAGGCCGTGGAGGTGCGGGTGAATGACCGTGGGCCGTATGCGAAAAACCGCATCATCGACCTCAGCCGCGCAGCGGCCGAGGCGCTGGACATGGTCGATAGCGGCGTGCGCCGCGTGCAATTGTGGAAACTCGATGCCGAGGAAACCTGCGACGACCGCCTGGATGTGCTGGCCGCAGCAGCCGAAGCGGGCTAATCAACAAGAGCTGCTAACAAAAAGAGCTGCTACCGCTGGTGTTTCAAGGGTTTTAGATAGCAATCTATCTGAAAGCCCATGAAATCAAGCGGTAGCAGCTCTTTTTTTAAGGTGTGAGCGCGGTTTTAGCGCCCCGTGCTCTCCAGGGTAAAACCGGCATTTTTATCTTGCCCCATCAGCGCCACCATCTGCGGCAAAGCTGCTTCAAGTGCTGCATGCAAGGTAAACGGCGGGTTGATGATGCACATGCCGCTGGCCGGCAGCCCCGGGCGTTTGACGCTGCCATCGGCCAGGGTTTGCAGCTTGCCCGATTTGACGGTGAGCGTGGCGTGCAGCCAGTTTTTGCCCGCCTTGGCGGCCAAGGACTTCAGGCGCTTGGGCAGGTCGTGCGCCTCTTGGCGGCCAATGATGGGGTACCACACGGCATAGCAGCCGGTGGCAAAGCGGCGCAGGCTGTCGTCGATGAAGGTCGCCACCTTGGCGTAATCGGTCTTCATTTCATAGCTGGGATCGCACAGCAGCAGGCCCCGGCGGTCGGGTGGAGGCAGAAATTTTTTGGCATTGGCAAAGCCGTCTTCCATCAAGACCTGGGCTTGCCGGCCCTCCAGCAGCTGCTCGGCATTGCCCAGCAAGGCGCGGGCATCTTGCGGCATCAGCTCAAACAAGCGCAGCTTGTCTTGCGGGCGCAGCACCTGCAGCAGCAGCGCCGGTGAGCCGGGGTAGGTGCGCAGGTGTGCGCCGGGGTTAAAGCTTTGCACCATGGCCAAATACGTCTGCAGTGCCGGGGCCAAGGTGGCGGGGTCGGCGCTCAGCATGCGGGCAATGCCCTCCATGGCTTCGCCACTGGTTTGGGCAAAGTCGCCATCCAGGCGGTATAGCCCGGCCCCGGCGTGGGTGTCGATGACGGACAGCGGCGTGTCCTTTTGCACCAAATACTGGGCAATGGCGATCAAGGTGGTGTGCTTGAGCACATCGGCATGGTTGCCGGCGTGAAAGGCGTGGCGGTAGCTAAACATAGAGCAATCGGTTATCTGTGCGGGTATCTGGCGCAAGCCAGTAGGTTTTTGTATAATTGCGGGCTTCGTAGCGATTTTATGAACCCCGCGACGAAGGCAGACCCCAAGGCGCGAATGCCCTTGGGTTTTGTTTTACTGCCTAAGAGGCTTCCACTATAGGACGTGCTTTGCGCAAGCCCTGTACCAGAAGAAGCACCGACCGCAGAAAAGGGTTCTTTTTCAACTTTTTTAAAAGAGAAAACCTCATGTCTACATTCAGCGCAAAACCCGCTGAGGTGCAACACGAGTGGTTTGTGATTGATGCCACCGATAAGGTGCTCGGCCGGGTCGCCAGCGAAGTGGCCCTGCGTCTGCGCGGCAAACACAAAGCCATTTACACGCCTCACGTCGATACCGGTGACTTCATTGTTGTGATCAACGCTGCCAAGCTCAAAGTCACTGGCACCAAGAACACCGACAAGATTTACTACCGCCACTCGGGCTACCCTGGCGGCATCACAGCCACCAACTTCCGCGATCTGCAAGCCAAATTCCCTGGCCGCGCTTTGGAAAAAGCTGTCAAAGGCATGCTGCCCAAAGGCCCCCTGGGTTACGCCATGGTCAAAAAACTCAAGGTCTACGGCGGTGCTGAGCATCCCCATAGCGCCCAACAGCCCAAAGTGCTGGATATCTAAGGAGTCTTGAGATGATTGGTGAATGGAACAACGGCACAGGCCGTCGCAAGTCCAGCGTCGCTCGCGTCTTCCTGAAAAAAGGCAGCGGCAAAATTACCGTGAACGGCAAAGACATTCAAGAATACTTTGGCCGTGAAACTTCGATCATGATCGCCAAGCAGCCCCTGGTGCTGACGAACAATGCCGAAGCTTTCGATATTCAAATCAACGTGCATGGTGGTGGTGAATCGGGTCAAGCCGGTGCTGCCCGCCACGGCATCACCCGCGCCCTGATCGACTATGACGCAGGCCTCAAGCCCGTGCTGAGCCAAGCTGGCTTTGTCACCCGCGATGCCCGTGAAGTGGAGCGTAAAAAGGTCGGTCTGCGTTCTGCACGCCGCGCCAAGCAGTTCTCCAAGCGTTAATCCTGCGGACCTGGTTCCTGGATTTTTCGCGCAGTTTCTGCTGCCCAAAGACCGTCTCCTTGCGAGGCGGTTTTTTTATGCCCACCCCCTGCAAACGGGGGCTGCGCTACCATTTGGGCCTGTTTGCATTCTTTCTTTTTTGGGAGCATCCCGTATGAGCACCGAGGCCACTCTGCCCGAGCCGATTATTTTTACCGACAGCGCTGCCGCCAAAGTGGCCGATTTGATTACCGAGGAAGGCAACCCTGATTTGAAGCTGCGCGTGTTCGTCCAAGGGGGCGGCTGCTCGGGCTTTCAGTATGGGTTTACTTTTGAAGAAGAAACCAACGAGGACGACACCGTAATGACCAAAAATGGTGTCTCCCTGCTCATCGACGCCATGAGCTACCAGTACCTGGTGGGCGCGGAGATTGATTACAAAGAAGACCTGCAAGGGGCGCAGTTTGTGATTCGCAACCCCAATGCCGAAACTTCGTGCGGCTGCGGCTCAAGCTTCTCGGTGTAAGAACGTGTTCACGTTCTAAGCGGTCGGCTAGGCTTTCTTGACTTAAGGAGCTGTTTGCGCTGTATTGATAAGGTTTTCAGAGTGTTTTACACCTGAAAACCTTTGAAAATAAGCGCAAACAGCTCCTTTTTTATGCCTGGTAAATGGCCCCAAGAATGCGCGGCCCTTGGGCTCCGGTGACGGCGGGCAAATTGCCCGCCTGGCCCAGCCAGCACTGGCGGGCCAGCCAGGCAAAGGCCGCGGCCTCGACCTGCAGGGGGGGCAAACCACGCGCAGCCGTGGAAACCACCTGCAGCTGCGGCAGGCGTTGCTGCAGCTGGGCCATCAAATACGCATTCAAGGCCCCGCCGCCGCACACCAGCAGGGTGTGCGCACCATCGCTGAACGGGCGCACGCTGTCGGCGCAGGCCTGGGCGGTAAAAGCGGTGAGGGTGGCCTGCACATCGGCCGCGGCCGCATCGCCAAAAGCACAGAGTTGCTGCTCCAGCCACGCCCAATGAAACAGATCGCGCCCCGTGCTTTTGGGTGGCGCTTGCTGCAAAAATGGCTCGCGCAGCAATTGCGCCAACAGCGCGGGCAGAACGTGGCCGCTGGCGGCCCAGCGCCCATCTTGGTCAAAGGGCTGGCCTGTATGGCGCTGGCACCAGGCATCCATCAAGGCATTGCCCGGGCCGCAATCCCAGCCGCGTACCGGCGCTGGCTGGTCGGGCGGGGGTAGCACACTGATATTGGCAATGCCGCCGATATTGAGCACTAGGCTCCAATCCCCCGCAGGTGGGGCAAAGACCTGCTGGTGAAAGGCCGGCACCAAGGGAGCCCCTTGCCCGCCGGCGGCCACATCGCGACTGCGCAGGTCGGCCACCACCGTGATGCCGGTGCGCTCGGCCAGCAGGGCCGGATTGAGCAATTGCAGGGTGTAACCCACGCCGTCATGCGCCCCCGGCTGGTGGCGCACCGTTTGGCCATGGGCCCCGATGGCGGTGATGGCGTGCGGCGCCAATCCTGTGGCCTGCAACAGCTGCTGCACCACCTGGGCATACAGCAGCGCCATGGCATTGCCCGCCAAAGCGGCGCGGTGCAGTTCGTCCTGGCCTTGGCGGCTGTTCAGGCGCAGCAGCTCATCGCGCACGTTGGGGGGCATGGGGCTACTGGCGTGGGCCAGAACCTGCAGCGCCCCGTCCTGGGAGAACTGCACCACCACCCCATCCACCCCGTCCAGGGAGGTGCCCGACATCAGGCCGATCAACAAAGCAGGGGCAGGGCGGGCAGTCAAAAGCACGTTTTAGAAGGCAGCACGAGCCTCCAAAGAGGCTCGTGCGCAGGCAGGTGAAGGAGAAGAAAGGGTTTATTGCGCCGTGGTGTTGTAAATCAGGTCGGCAGAGGCCAGTTGATCGCGCATCTGGTCTGCTTGCACCTTGAAGGCGGCTTTGACTTTTTCTGAAATCGGATTGTTCACGTTTTCAGCCACGATGCTTTGTGGGTCTTGGTGCACGCCATTGACGCGAAATTCAAAGTGCAGGTGCGGCCCGGTGGACCAGCCGGTGGAGCCGACAGCGCCAATGCCATCACCTTGCTCAACGCGTTGGCCTTTTTGCACGTCAATGCGGCTCAAGTGGCCATAGACGGTGACGTGGCTGGCATTGGTGTGCTTGATGTACACCACATTGCCAAAGCCGTTTTGCCAGCCGGCAAACTCCACCACGCCATCGCCCACGGTGCGCACCTTGGTGCCGGTGGGGGCTGCGTAGTCGGTGCCCAGGTGCTTGCGCCAGGTTTTCAAAATGGGGTGAAAGCGGTTGCTGAAGTTGCTGCTGATGCGGGTGAACTCCAGCGGGGCATTCAAATACGCGCGGCGCAGGCTGGAGCCATCCATGGCGTAGTAGGAGCCACGCTGGCCGGGCTCTTGGAACCACATGGCTTCGTAGGTTTTGCCGCGATTGACAAATTGCGCCGATAGCACGCGATTGGAGCGCAGCAGTTCGCCGTCTGCCTCCAGGGTTTCATAGACAAAAGTGAAACGGTCGCCTTTGAACAGGCGGCGAAAGTTGATCTCGGGGAAGATGTCGGCCACCTGGGTGGCAATGTGGTCGGGGATGCCAGCGGCATCGGTGGCGGCAAACAAGGTGCTTTGAATCGTGCCACCGGCCATGCGCGTGCGCACTTCCAGCGGGGCGCTGTCGATCACTACATCAAAAGACCCTGCCGCATTGCGCTGCAGGGTCAGTCGTTGGAAATCGGTGTTGTTGCCTTCTACCACCCAGCGCACGATGAGCTTTTCTAGTTGGTGGTCATTGCTGGCTTGCGCTGTCACCAGGCGGCCGGTGCGCCCCAGGATGTTTTCGCTGGCCTGGGGGTTGTTGCGCAGAAAGCTGACCGCTTGCGGATCGGCAATGCCCAGGCGCTGCAGCAGCGAGGCGGCCGTGTCCGTGTTGCGTGTGTATTCGCTGCGGTAGAGTGAAAAACGGGTGTCGCTGGTCAGCTGGGCCAGCGTGCTGCCCTGCACCAGGGAATCGACCGGGGTGATCACGGTGTGGATGGGCAGATTCTCAGTTTCCTGATCGAGCGAAGCCACGGCAAAAGCGCCACCGCCAGCCGTCAGTAACAGACTGGCGATGGCGGCCACGATGCGTTTGGGGTGGTGTTTGGCAGATTGCGCTAAGCGTGCGAGCAAAGAATGGCTGGCAGAAATAAAACGGGTATTCAAAACGGCTTCCAGTCGGTGGGGGAAAACAGGAAAAACGCGAAAGCGTTTGAAAGTCATTCGACTAAAGCATTGTGCAGATTGGGAAAACCTGCAGTTTGCACTGCGTCAAAAAAATGGCTGACTAAAATCAGCCCTGACGGTCGATAAAAAACCCGCTGATTATATCTTTCCCCTTACTGATTTCGCTAGAAAAAACCCTTATGAATCAAGTTGCTGTTACCAATTCTGACATCTCCATGACACCGGCGGTGCAAAGCGCCCTGGCCGTCACCTTGCGTGGGGTGGATGAGCTACTGCCCCAGGGCGAATGGGCCAAAAAACTGGCCCGCTCCGAGGCCACCGGAACGCCCTTGCGCATCAAACTGGGGTTGGACCCTACCGCCCCGGACATCCATTTGGGCCACACCGTGGTGCTCAACAAACTGCGCCAGTTGCAGGATTTGGGGCATACGGTCATTTTCTTGATTGGTGACTTCACCACGCTGATTGGCGACCCGTCGGGGCGCGACAGCACGCGCCCACCGCTGACAGCCGCGCAGATCCAGGCCAACGCCGAAACCTATTACACCCAGGCGGCCAAGGTGCTCGATCCGGCAAAAACCGAGGTGCGCTACAACAGCGAATGGTGCGACGCGCTGGGGGCCCGCGGCATGATTGAATTGGCGGCCAAGTACACCGTGGCCCGCATGATGGAGCGCAACGATTTTCATACGCGCTTTACCGAGGGCAACTCCATCAGCCTGCACGAGTTTTTGTATCCGTTGCTGCAGGGGTATGACTCGGTGGCCCTCAAGGCCGACCTGGAGTTGGGCGGTACCGACCAAAAATTCAACCTGATGATGGGTCGTCACTTGCAGCAAGAGTATGGGCAAGAGCCGCAGTGCGTGCTCACCATGCCGTTGCTGGTGGGTTTGGATGGCGTGCAAAAAATGTCCAAATCCAAGAACAACTACGTGGGCATTACGGACGAGGCCAACACCATGTTCGCCAAAATCCTCTCCATTTCTGACGACCTGATGTGGGACTGGTACACCTTGCTGTCGTTTCAAAGCCTGCAAGACATTGCTGCGTTGAAGGCCGAGATTGCTGCGGGCCGCAACCCCAAAGATGCCAAGGTGCTCTTGGCCAAGGAAATCACCACGCGCTTTCACAGTGCGGCAGCAGCGGATGCGGCGGAGCAAGATTTCATCAACCGCAGCAAGGGGGGCATCCCTGAGAGCATTCCCGAGATCACCCTCAGCGGTGCCCCGCTGGGCATTGGTGCTCTTCTCAAGCAAGCCAACTTGGCCCCCTCCACCAGCGAAGCAAACCGCCTGATTGACGGTGGCGGCGTGCGCATTGATGGCAGCGTGGTGAGTGACAAAGGCTTGAAGCTGGAGGCAGGCAGCTTTGTGCTGCAAGTGGGCAAGCGCAAGTTCGCCCGGGTGGTGCTGGGGTAAAACGGTTCAAGCGGCTAAAGCGCAGGGGGCTGGCGCTTGGCCTGCCCAAGCCCGCTCAAGCGGCCATGGCTTCTTTGGCCAGGGCCGCACGCATGAAGGGCAGGTAGGCCCGGTCTTCTTCGCAGATGTGGTGTACCAGCCAGTCTTTTAAAAAGTCCAGCACCTCTAAATTAACGTCTTCACCGTCTTCAAAACGGGTCAGCCAGCCCATCATTTTTCCGGTGAAGCCACTGTGCTCGGACAGGTGCTTGTCCGCATCGGGGTAACCGTGCTTTTGAAATAGCACTTCCTCAACAATAAAGTGGTTGTGCGTGTAGTCCAGCAGCCCTTCCAAAATATCGGCAATGGCATCGCGCGCACCGGCAGCGTCCGAGATGGCGGCATGCAGTGCGTTGATCAAGTCCACCAGGACCCGGTGCTGTTCATCAATGATGGGTACGCCCAGCTTCAGCGCTGCGGTCCAAGGGATAAAAGTCATGGCTAGCAACTCCTATGCAAAGCCATAAGCATAGAGATGAATTCCCTTGATAAATTTAAGGGTATTACCGTGTACCCATGGCTTTTTGATGCGGGTCAAGGTTGGCAGTCCGCACAGCAAGACCTCTGGTCGCATCGCCTGCGGCAGATAATGCAGGCCCCATGGCCGCCCAGGCAATCGCTGCAACCCGCACCGGGGCACAGGCGGTTGCGTTTACATATTTTTTTGAATTGGTATGACCACATTGCTCCCCCTGGATATCGTCATCATGGCCGCTGGCAAAGGCACGCGCATGAAAAGCCGCATCCCCAAAGTGCTGCAAAAACTGGCGGGCCGCCCGCTGCTGGGCCATGTGCTGGCCACGGCGGGGCAATTGCAGGCGCGTTCAGTGGTTGTGATTACGGGGCATGGTGCTCCTGAAGTAGAAGCTGCTAGCGCAAGCATGGCAAGTGTTTTAGGCCAATTTGACTTAAATTTTGCCCGGCAAGAACCCCAGTTGGGTACGGGCCATGCCGTGCAGCAAGCCTTGCCCGTGCTGGCCGATGATGGGGTGGTGGTGGTGCTCTCGGGCGATGTGCCATTGACCGAGGCGGCCACTTTGCAAGCCTTGGTCGCGGCCGCTGGCCATGACCAATTGGCTTTGCTTACGGTGCGTTTGCAGGACCCCACGGGCTATGGCCGCATAGTGCGCGGCAGCGATGGCCGGGTGCAGCGCATCGTCGAGCACAAAGATGCAACGCCAGCCCAGCGTGGTATTGACGAAATTTACAGCGGCATCATGGCCGTGCCTGCCCGCCTGCTGCGCCCTTGGCTGGCAGCGCTGACCAATCACAACGCCCAGGGCGAGTACTACCTCACGGACGTGGTCGCCATGGCCGTGGCCCAAGGCGTGGCGGTGGTGGGGCACTGCATTGCCGATGCGGTGCAGGTGGCCGGTGTGAACAGCCCCGTGCAACTGGCCGCGTTGGAGCGTGCCCACCAGCAGCGCCAAGCGCATGGGCTGATGGAGCAAGGCGTGCGTCTGGCCGATCCGGCCCGTTTTGATCTGCGTGACCATGCCCATGGCACGCCGGCGCACTTGGTGTGTGGGCAGGATGTCGAGATTGATGTGGGTTGCATCTTCACTGGCCAGGTGGAGATTGGCGCAGGCGCACGCATCGGGGCGCATTGCCACATTAGCAACGCCGTGATTGCGGCCGATGCGGTGATTCACCCCTTCACCCATATTGATGGGGAAGCCGCCGGTGCCAGCGTGGGCGCTGGGGCGTTGATTGGCCCCTTTGCCCGTTTGCGGCCGGGGGCGCAATTGGGGGCCCAGGTGCATATTGGCAATTTTGTCGAGGTGAAAAACTCCACCCTCGCGGCTGGGGCCAAGGCCAACCATTTGGCCTATCTGGGCGATGCCACGGTGGGCGAGCGCGTGAATTACGGCGCAGGCAGCATCACGGCCAACTACGACGGTGCGAACAAGCACCGCACGGTGATTGAGGCCGATGCGCACATTGGCAGCAACTGCGTGCTGGTGGCCCCGGTCACGATTGGTGCGGGCGCTACGGTGGGTGGCGGCTCCACCATTACCAAAAGCACGCCTGCCCAGGCCTTGGCGGTGGCCCGGGGCAAACAAATGGTCAAAGAAAACTGGCACCGCCCCGCCAAACAGTCCAAGGGCTAGCCCATGACGGCCCTGCCTCCGGAACAAGAGCTGCACTTGCTGCGCCAGCAGCACGAGGCTTTGCTGCGGGCCATTGCGCACGACCTGCCCGCGCCGCTGCGCCATATTCAATCCTTTGCCCCCTTGTTGGTCGAGGCCGTGCAGACCTTGGCCGCAGCCGCACCCCACGCCGCCGAGGCCGCCGCCGATGCCTTGGAATGTGCCCAATTCATGCAGCAAGGGGCCCAGCGCATGGGGCAGATGCTGCAGGCGCTGGCCGGGCTCTCGCGTGCGGCGCGGATGCCGCTGCATCTGCAAGCGGTGGATTTGGTGGCCACGTGCCAAGCCTTGCTGCCCGCGCTGCAGCAGCAGTACCCGCAAGCGCAGTTTTCGCTGCCCGCTGCGCCCGTGTGGCTGCAGGCCGATGCCCAGGCGCTCACGCAGGTGCTGCAGCAGCTCTTGGCCAATGCCTGCAAATTTGCGGCCCCCACGCCGCGGGTGCAGCTGCAGGCCGTGGCAGACGGTGCCACATGGCACTGCGCGGTGCGCGACAACGGCGTGGGGTTTGAGTCTGAGCAGGCTGCCCAGCTGTTTCAGCCTTTTGCCCGCTTGCACCGCGAAAGCCAATTTGCGGGCTTGGGCTGCGGCCTGGCCTTGGTGCAGACCCTGGCTGTGCGCCACGGGGCGCAGGCGCGTATTGCGGCCCAGCCGGGGCAGGGGTGTACGGTGCAATTGGCCTGGCCTGCAGCCCATCCGGCGGCACACCAGCCAAACCAGACTGGCCCAGTCTGACTTGCCAAGGCCGCCTGACTTAGGCGCTACAGTGTGCTTTGTTATTAGTTGCTCAAAACGCCGTATGGACAAGCATTACCTGACCCCCCTGTTCGCCCCGCAATCGATCATTGTTTTGGCCGGTGATCCTGAAACGCCGGATGCGCAAACCCCCTATGCCCAGGCCTTGCACGGCCTGCTCAAGGCCCAGCGGTTTACCGGCACCCTCACCTTTGTGAATACCAAGATGATGGGCACCTTGAGCGATCTGGCCCAGGTCAAGGCCGATCTGGTGGTCATTGCCCTGCCGCAAGAAGAGCAATTGGCCGCGCTGGAGTTGGTCGGGCGCATCCGCTGCGATACCGCCCTGATTTTGTCCAGCGGGGTCGATGCCGAGCACGCCCGTGCGCTGCGCGAATCTGCGCACGACAACCATATTCATCTGCTGGGGCCCAACTCCTTGGGCATCCAGCGCCCGCATTTGCAGCTCAACGCCGGGGTGATGGGGCCCCTGGCCAAAGAAGGGCCACTGGCCCTGGTCAGCCAGTCCGGCGCATTGACCGCGTCGATCCTGGACTGGGCCGCCAGCAATGGCGTGGGCTTTTCTTCAGTCATTTCGCTGGGGCCGCACACCAGCCTGGGCCTGCCCGAAGCATTGGACTTTCTGGCCAGCGATGGGCGCACGCAAAGCATCGTGGTGTACATGGAAGGTATCCAGGATGCTCGTAAATTTATGAGCGCTTTGCGCAGTGCTGCCATAGCAAAACCAGTCGTAGTGCTGAAATCTGGCCGCAAAGCTGCGGGCAGTGCTGCAGCTTTAACGCACAGCGCCGCCATTGTGGGCAGCGATGACGTGTTTGATGCGGTGCTGCGCCGCGCCGGTGCCGTGCGCGTGCATTCGTTTACCGAATTGTTCTCTGCCGCCAAATGCCTGGCGGCACGCTACCGCCCAGTGAGCAAGCGCCTGGCCATCATCGCCAACGGCGGTGGCCCCGGGGTGCTGGCGGCCGACTGGATCAATGAAATCCACCTGGAGCTGGGCCGCCTCAGTCCCGAGGTGGCGGCCCAGCTGGCCCCCCAATTGCCCCCGTTGGCGGCTTTGAGCGATTTGGTGGATGTCTCAGAATTTGCCCAGCCGGAGCATTTTCGGCTGGCCATTGAAGCGGCCTTGAACGATGCGCAGGTTGGCGGGGTGTTGGTCATCTTCTCGCCGCGCATTGGCATTGATAGCACCGCCGTGGCCGAGGCGGTGGCCGAAGCCAAACGCCGCGCCGCCAAACCGTTGCTGACCTGCTGGATGGGAGACACCACCGTTGGCGCGGCCCGCGAGGTGCTGCACAAGGCGCAAATCCCCACCTTCCGCACCCCTGAGGCGGCCGTCGGTGCGTTTGGCAATATCGCCAATTTCACCGAGAACCAGCAGCTGCTGCAGCAAACCCCGCCGCCTTTGAGCAATCTGGCCAAACCCGACATTGCCGGGGCCCGCTTGGTGATTGAAAGCGTGCTGGCCGAGCGGCGCAACGTGCTCACCGAGATGGAATCCAAAACGCTGCTGGCGGCCTTTCACATTCCGGTCACGCGCACCTTGCTGGCCCGCAATGCCCACGAGGCGATGATGATTGCCACCCAGCAAGGCTTTCCGGTGGCGCTGAAGATTGATTCGCCCGACATTACGCACAAGTCCGATGTGGGGGGCGTGGCGCTGAACTTGCACAACGGCGAAGCCGTGCGCAATGCCTTTAACGACATGATGCAGCGCGTCAAGCGCATCAAGCCCGAGGCCCGCATTAACGGCATCACGGTGCAAAACATGGCGCGTTCGCGCCGAGGGCGCGAGATTTGTATTGGCCTGGTCAGCGATGACCCCTTTGGCCCGGTCATTACCTTTGGCGCAGGCGGCACCATGATTGAGCTGATCGATGACCGCGCCATGGAGCTGCCGCCGCTCAATCAATTCTTGGCCCGCCGCCTTATGGAGCGCTCGCGCGTTTTTGAAACCCTGGGCGAATGGCGCGGTGCCACCCCGGTGAAGATCGAGGCGTTAGAGCAGGTGCTGCTGCGCATCTCAGAAATGGTGTGCGCCCTGCCCCAGTTGCGTGAGATGGACATCAACCCGCTGATCGTCGATGAAACCGGTGCGGTCGCCGTCGATGCCCGCATGGTGGTGGCCCAGCAAGGGCAGTCCCTGAGCATGGGCAAATACGGGCACTTGGCCATCCTGCCCTATCCGGCCAAGTACGAACAAATCTGGCCGCTGCGCGATGGGGGCGAGTACCTGGTGCGCCCCATCCGGCCGGACGATGCGCACATGCTGCAGCAGTTGGTCAAGGGCCTTTCGCCGCAAAGTCGCTACTTTCGCTTTGTCTCGCAGCTGGCGGAGTTGCCGCCTTCCATGTTGGCGAAATTTACCTTGATCGACTACGACCGCGAAATGGCCCTGGTGGCCGTCAAGCAAGAGCGCACCGTCGATGAGGAGGGCGAGGTGCAGGTCACCGAGCGCTTGCTGGGCGTTTCGCGCTACGTGACCAATCCCGACCGCACCACCTGCGAGTTCGCCTTGGTCGTGGCCGATGACATGGCCGGGCAGGGTTTGGGCGCACGCTTGATGCTCAGCATCATGGAAGTGGCGCGCGACAAGGGCTTAGAACACATCGAAGGGCTGGTGCTGACCAACAACCCCAATATGCTCAAACTCATGCGCCGCCTGGACTTTGAGATTCGCAGCTTCCCGGAAGACCCGGAATTTCGCTTGGTGGTGCACAAGCTGTAGTCGATGTAACCACGGCAGCACCCACAGGCCAATGGCAGCTGGCGATGGTCTGTTTTTTAATACTTTATGAAAAAGCTAAATGATTGCCCTTATACCCTTATGATTGGCCTGCTCCGCTTTGGGGTTGCGCAAGGGCAGACCAGCATCGCCTGCGCCGCCCTTTGTTTATGCTTTGTATGGACTGATTGAAGTATCTCTTATGGCACTTTCCACCGTTACCGTCAGCGCTGTCATGAAAGACAGCTTTCGCACTGAAATCCAGTGCTCCAACCCTTTCGTGATTGACCAGCCCGTTGGCGCTGGCGGTAAGAACGAGGGGCCCAATCCGTTGGAGGTGTTTATCTCCAGCCTGCCTGCCTGCATTTGCGCGATTGCACGCATTGTGGCCATGCAGCGCGGCATAGCCTTGCGCGGTGTGGAGGCCCACGCTGAGGCCGATATTGACAAGGACTTTTTGCTGGGTAAAACCACCGAAGGCCGTGCCGGCTTTGTGGCGATTCGCGTGAATGTGAAGATTGATGCGGACATGACCGAAGCCGAGAAAGTGGCCTTTTTGCATGAGGTGGAAAAGCGCTGCCCGATCGCCGACAACATGGCCGGCACCACCAGCATCACGGCGCACGTGGTGGCCTGACAAGGGCCGCTACAATCGCAGCCCTTGCCCTTTGTAGTTCAATGGATAGAACGGGCCCCTCCTAAGGGTCAAATGCAGGTTCGATTCCTGCCGAAGGGGCCAAGCGGCAGATTTTCTCACCCTCCACTTTCCACCCGCCACCTGCCATTACACAGGCTGGCAGCCCGCCGCCTGTGCTTTGTCTGCCTGCCAAACAGGCTCAATCTTTGCGGCGGGTATAGATCAAATCCATGCCGGTGTTTTCGCCGGTTTGGCCGCGCAGGGTCAGGCGCTTGCTCAGGTCGTAAAAGATAAACAGTGTGCCCATGGCACCGTTCAGGCTTTGCTCGTAGGCCAGGTACAGCTCTTGCGAGATGCGTTTGCCCAGGGTGAGGGCAGCGCCTTCGGCCCCGTTGGCACCCTTGAAGCCCAATTCATCCAGCCCGATGGTGCCGGCAATGTTGCCGCTGCTGTTGCTGCCACTGAGCAGGGCCAGCGCCGCTTGCTGCAGCAGGGCCGATTCGGCACCGCCTTCGGTGGGGTCGCGGCCCATGACGACCCAGGAGAGGGCTTCCCCATCGGGCATGACAGGATCGGAATACAGCTGCACCCGGGGCTGGGTGGCGCTGCCAGCGACTTTGACACCGGCTTTCACTGCGATGTTGGGGCGCAGGGCAATGATGTCCAGGCTGGGGTCGTTGTAGGGGCCGTTGAAGCGGATGGTGCCTTGCCCAATGTCCAACGACTGGCCCCAGGCGCGGTAGCGGCCTTGGTCGGTGTGAATTTCGCCAGTGATGCGCGGGCCGCCTTCAATGGTGAGTTGTCCATTCAGGCGCGTTGTCAGACCATAGCCCTGCAGGGCAAAGTCTGGGCCTAAGTCGAGGGTGAGGTGGATGTCGGGCTGGAGTGCGGCCCGAATGGAGCCTTCCGGGGCGGGGTCGCGGGCTGCTTTGCGGGCTGCTTTGGCCTGGCGTTCGGCCTCTTGCTGGCGCAGCGCGGCGGAGGTGATGTGTACATCCTCATCCAGGCTGGGGGCCGAGTCATCGGCCAGCAGCAAGGCGGCGCGATTGACTTTCAGCCCGCCGCGCAGGCGCAGTTGCTCTTGCTGGATGCTGGCGTGGATGGTGCCGCTTACGCCCATTTGCCGGTCGGCCCGGGTGAGTACTTGCAAGTCATCAAGCTGCAGCTGCACCTCCATGTGCAGGCCAGCGGCATTGCTGTGCGGGTCTTTGGGCGGGGCGTAAACGATGAACCCCCGGCCGCTCAAGTGCCCGCCGCTTTGCGGGGGGGCGGTGCGGTTGCCACTTTGGCCCAGGATGCGGGCCTGGCCGCTGCGACTGCCCTCCAAGGTGAGTTGCTCAATGTCCAGGCGGTTGCCGGCAAAGCGGGCTTTGAGTTGGCCATTTTTTAAGTTCACGCCCTCCAGCAGGGACGACAAGGCCAGGTCTTGGGCCTCGATGGAGCCTTCCCACTCGGGGGCGCTGCGGGTGCCGCTGATGGCCACTGCGCCGCTAAAACCGCCCTCTACCCGCCAGCCCGGCGGGGCAAACGAGGCCCAGACACCAATGTTGGGCAGCAGCAGCTGCACGGTGCCGGACAAGGGGGCGTTGTCTGGCCAACGCATGCCTTGGCGGGGATGGTGCTGCACGGGGCTTTGCAGGGTGGCCAAAATTGTGCCCGCGCGTTCGGAGGCCCAGAGCACTTGGCTGCGCAAGGTGCTGCCTTCGAGGTCGAGCGTGGCTTGCAGGGCTTGCAGCCGGATGGACTGGCCCCGGTTGGGTTGGCGCAGGCGGATGCTCGCTTCGTCGGTGCCCTGGCTGCGGATGATGGTGACCGGGGCGGCTTCTTCAATATTGGCGGCAATGCGCATGTCGCCATCGGCCCGCTCCAAGGTGGCGTGCAGCTTGGGCTGGGCGCTGCGGGTGTCGATGTCCCAGCGGCCTTGCAAGCGCAGGTCGCCACTGATGCCGGCGCGCTCCAAAATGGGGTCGTCCGGGGTGAAGTGGTTGGCCCAGGCCAGGGGCAGGCCGCTGAGTTCGCCCGTGCTCACCACGCCCCAGGTGGTGGTGTTCAGTGCCAGGGTGGCCCAGCGCACCTGGGCCTGCTCGGTTTGGTTTTTGGTGGCGGGGGGGGTCAGCTGCAAGGCCCCGGCGCTGGCCTGGATGTCTGGCCCGGTTTGCCCGATGGTGACGGGGGCGGCAAGGGCCAAGCGCCAATCGCCGCTTTTTGCGCTGGGGCGGGCCAGCAGCGTGAGGGTTTGCGCTTGCAGTTGCCAGCGGCTTGGGGTGTGCCATTGGGCTTGCCATTGGGTGTCGATGTGCGCTTGCTGGCTGCCTTGGTGGAGTTGGCCCTGCAAATGGGCGGTCAGCTTTTCTAAGGGGCCTTGGACCGCCAGGGTGAGGTCTTGTATTTTTGTAGCTTCTTGCGCTGGTAATTTATAAGAAATATTAGGTATTTTTGCTAATAACTTGATAGATAAAGCGGGGGGTGCTTCTGTTTTATCTGTTTTGTTTATTTTGTCTGTTTGTGCTTCTGCTTCTGCTGGTGGGCTGGTGGGCCGTAAACGCCCCCAGCCGCCTTGCCAGGCCAGGTCAAGCTGGGCTTGCCCGGTCAGGGGGGCGGTGAGGTCGGTCAGGCGGGTCAGATCGCCCACACCCGGCAAGCGGCCCAGCCACTGCACGGTGGCAGCGGCATCGCGCAGCTGGGTACGCAGCTGGCCTTGGCCGGTGTGCTCGGTCAGGGTGCCGGTGAGTTCGGCAGCCAGCCCCGGCACTTGCAGGCGGGTGGTTTGGGGGCTGCTGGCTTGGTGCAGCAGGCTGTCCCAGCTGAGGCTGGGGCTGGACAACTCGGCCCCCCAGGCGCGAATGGCGACTTCTTGCAGCGTCAGCACGCCCGCGGCCCAGCGGCCTTGGGCGCGGGCATGGGCCAAGCTGGTGGGGGGGGCTTGCGGGTCGGCGATGGCCACGCGAAAGTCGATGGCTGGGTCGGCTGGACTGGCAGCGGCGGTATCGGCGGTATCGGGGGGGGAGTCAGCGGGGGGCAGCGTTTCGGCGCTCGCACTGCCGCTGATGCGTTGGCTGGGCAGGCTGGTCAAGACATGGGCAGGGTTGATGCCTTGCAGCTGCACCTGGGCGTTCAAGGCCTGGGTGGCCACGGTCCATTGGCCTTGGGCTTGGAGCTGGCCGCCGGGGGTGCCTGGATCTGCTTGCGCTGTGCCGGGGGTCTTTTTTGTCTGCTTGGGTACTTTCGGGCCACGGGGCAGTTGCAGCTGGAGCTGGTCGAGCGTCCACACCTGGCCATCGAATTGCGCTTGGGCTTGCAGTTGCTGCAGGGGCAGGGCGGGGGCATCCCAGGGGCCGGCCTGGGGGTTGGCGAGGTCGGTGCGAAAGCGCCAAACGCCGTCGGTATCGGTGGTGATGTGCAGCTGCCCGGTGAGATCGCTGGGCGGCAGTTGCGGGGCAAAGAGGGCGAGATTGACGTGCTGCAACTCCAGCTGGGCCTGCGGCAGCGGCTGGGCTTGCCATGGGGTGACGGTGGCGTGCAGGCGGGCGGATAAAGGGGGCAGGGCGCTGTTTGCCCCAGTGGTGGGTGCATCGGCATCGGCATCGGTGGCCTGGGGCTGCACCTGGGCGGTCACTTGCAGTTGGGCCTGGGGGCCAAAGAGCTGGCCGCTGATGTCCACTTGCGCTTGCAGCGCCAAGGGCTGGGCCAGTTCCAACGCCGGGGTGGCGCTGGCCTGGGCCTGGGCCGTCAGCTGCAGTGGCGCTTGGCCGCCCAGTTGCACGCTGGCGCTGAGTTGGGCCTGCTGGGGGCCGTAGCGCAGGCTGCTTAGTTGCAGGCGGTGTTGATCGCGGTCGTAGCGGTAGGTGGCAGCCAGGTGTTCAAGCTGGGCGCTGGGGCCGTCGGCCCAGGTGAAGGTGTCGATCTGCACCGGCAGGTCAATGGCCAGGGGCAGCTGCAGGCTGCGCAGGGGCTGGCTGGGGGTGTCGTCCGGCGGGGCCTCGGGCTGGGCGCGGTAATCGACGCGGGCGGCGTGCAGGCGCTCAACGGCCAAGCGCCGCTGCAGCAGCTGGCCCAGGTTCCAGGCCAGCGTTAGATTTTTTATTTGTAGCGTAAACCGCTGGTTAGATATGCGTAAACGGTCAATTTCACCCCCAAAACGCAAGCTGCCTTGGGCGTTTTCTACCTCAAGCTGCATGCCCGCAGGCAGCCAGCGCTGTGCCACGGCCAGGGTTTGCGCCAGGGATTGTTCTCGCCCGCTCCACCACCACAGGCTGGCTAGGCCCGTGGCCAGCACCAGCAGCAAGGCCAGGCCCAGCCACCCCAGGCGGCGGCGCCTAGGGCGGTGTTTGGGGGCAGCAGGGGCAGCCGCTGGGGCCCCCGCCGGGGTGTCGAACACGGGGTCTTGGCGTTCAGGCATGGCAGGTTTAGAAGGTAAAGCCTAAGCGCAGGTGCAGGCGCAGTTGTTGGGTTTTAAAGCCATAGGCGATGTCGGCTTGCAAGGGGCCGACGGGGCTGTTCCAACGGATGCCGGAGCCAGCTCCAACAAAGATTTGCACGTTGTTGCCCGGTTCATCGGTGACGGAGCCGGCATCCAGAAACACCGTGTGCTCCCAGTCTTTGCGGTTACCGGCCAGCACGATGGGGCGCTGCCATTCGGCCGAAGCGGCCAGCATATAGCGCCCGCCAATCATGTCATCGCCATTGCGCCGGGTGCCAATGCTTTGGTAGCTGTAGCCGCGCACGGTGGTATCGCCGCCCGATAAGAAGAGCAGGGTCAGCGGGATATCCGTGCCTTTGCGAGCCACCACCGCGCCCAGTTGGCTGCGCAGCATCAGGCGGGCGCGGCGCTTGGTGGTCGCATCGCGCTCGCCCATGGGTTTGAAGTATTGCCAGCGGCCCAGCACGCGGGTGAAGGGGGTGCGCTCAGGGGTCAGCGTGCTGCCCAGGCCCAGCTCAAACGCCAGCCCATGGCCCCGGGTGGGGTTGCTGGCGTTGTTGAAGTAGCGCCCCGTCCAGCTGTAGTTGGCGCTGATGGCCGAGCTTTTGGGTGGGGCCTTGTCGCCTTGCGGGTTGGCCAGGTCGTAGCGCAGAAAGTACTGGCGGTCGATGCTGTCCTCATCCTTGCCGCGCCCGGCGGCCAGGGAGATGCTGTTGGTGTCGTAATCGGCCAGTTCGGCGCGTTCGGCGCTGGCGCTGGCAAACCAGTTCCAGCCGGTTGCATCGGGTAAGGAATACAGGCGGGTTGAGAGCAGCGGATTCTTGGCGTTGAGCTGCAGCTTGTTGTGCGCCTGCCAGCCCAGGCCCGGAATGCGGTGGTGGGTGTAATCCAGCGACAGGCGCGGCCCAATGTCGGTGCTCATGCCCGCGCCGTACACCCATTTGCGCAAGGGCGCTTCGCGCACCTGGGCCAGCACGGGCACCTGCACTTCGGTGGCATCAGGGGGGATGTTGTCTGTCTGCAGCGTTAAAAAGACCGAGTCGTACAAGCCCGTGGCCGCCATGCGCTGCTGCACATCAAGCAAGGTGGTTTGCCGGTATTCCGTCCCCACGGGCAGGCGGGCCGCGCGGGCCACCCCGGCGTTGTCGTAGCGCTCGCCGCCTTCAATGGTGAGCTCCCCAAAGCGCACCAGGGGGCCGGTAGCGTAATGCGCCTGCAGGTGGGCTTGGTGGGTGTCGGCATCAATCTCGGCCCGGCTGGTGGTCAGCGCTGCAGTGGGGTAGCGCCGCGCTTGCAGGCTGCGCAGCCCTTCGGCCTTGGCGCTGGCCCAGGCCGCTTGGGAAAACGGCTGTCCCACCTCCAGGGGCCAATTGCGGCCAATGCTTTGGCGTTGCCAGCTGCCGGCTTTTTCACCCTCTTGCGGGCTGGTGACCTGGATATCGGCCTGCGCCACCGTGGTTTGCACGCCCGCATCGACGGTAATGCGCACCGTGGGCAGCACCTCAGAGTCACGGGGCGGGGCCTCCAGGACCAGCTCCACCGTCGGGGCGAAATAGCCCAAGGTGCCCAAGAGTTTGCGAATGTCGGCATCGGCCACACTCACCAGGCGGGTCAGTTCTTGGCGGCGCAAACCTTCCAAGTGGCGGTAGCGGTTGAGTTCCAGGTGCGCTTGCAGCAAGTCTTGTGCGGCCTCGGGCTGGGCGCGAATCACCAGCTCAAAATTGGGCTTGCCTTTGGCGGTGCCCAGATTTTTGGCCTTGCCCAGCAGGCCGCAACCGGCCAGCAGCACGCTGGTCAGCAGGGCAAGGAGAAAGGAAGTCCAGCGCATAAGGCTTACTTAGACAACTGGCGCATGCATTGTTCCAGCCCCTGCACGGTCAGCGGGTACATCTTGCCGCCCATCAGCTGGTGGATGATGTCAATGCTCTGGCGGTACTGCCACACGCCTTGCGGCTCGGGGTTGATCCAGGCGTGCTGGGCAAAGGCCTCGGTCAGGCGCTGCAACCAGACCGCGCCGGGCTCTTCGTTCATGTATTCCACGCTGCCGCCGGGCTGCAAAATTTCGTAGGGGCTCATGGTGGCATCGCCCACAAAAATCAGTTTGTAGTCTTGGTTGTACTTGCGGATGATGTCCCAGGTGTCAAATTTTTCGGCAAAGCGGCGGTGGTTGTTCTTCCAGACAAAGTCGTACACGCAGTTGTGGAAGTAATAAAACTCCAGGTGCTTGAACTCGGCTTTGGCGGCCGAGAACAACTCTTCCACACGCTGGATGTGGTCGTCCATGGTGCCGCCCACGTCCATCAGCAGCAGCACTTTCACGTTGTTGTGCCGCTCGGGCACCATCTTGATGTCCAGCCAGCCGGCGTTGGCCGCCGTGCTGCGGATGGTGTCGGGCAAATCCAGCTCCAGCTCGCCACCCTGGCGGGCAAATTTGCGCAGGCGGCGCAGCGCCACCTTGATGTTGCGTGTGCCCAGCTCCTGCGTATCGTCGTAATCGCGGTAGGCGCGTTGCTCCCACACCTTCACCGCGCTGCGGTTTTTGCCCGCCCCGCCAATGCGGATGCCCGCCGGGTTGTAGCCGCCGTGCCCAAACGGGCTGGTGCCGCCGGTGCCAATCCATTTGTTGCCGCCCTGGTGGCGCTCTTTTTGCTCTTCGAGGCGTTTTTTCAGCGTCTCCATCAGCTCGTCCCAGCCCATGGCCTCGATGGCGGCTTTTTCTTCCGGGGACAGTTCCCGCTCCAGCAGCTTGCGCAGCCAGTCTTGCGGGATTTCTTGCGTCAGGTCGGTCAGCATCTCCACGCCCTTGAAGTACGCCGCAAAGGCGCGGTCGAACTTGTCGAAGTGCTTTTCGTCCTTCACCAAAATGGTGCGGGCCAGGTAGTAAAAATCGTCCAGGCTCCAGCCGTCCCCGCCCAGCTCGGATTTGGGGCCGACCACGCCCACCTGCAGGGCTTCGAGCAGGGCCAAAAATTCTTTGACCGAAACCGGCAGCTTGGCCGCCCGCAAGGTGTAGAAAAAATCAATCAGCATGAAAATTCCCTAACAAAAGGGCCACTGCGATACAGGGGACTACCCTGGCAAGGCCAACATGTTTTCGATGAGGCGAATCATCACCTCTTTGCTGCTGGGGGCAGACTCGGCCACCAAGAGCGCCAGCGCCGCCAAGCCCACATCGTTGATAACGGGTTCACCATTGCGAATCAATCGCCCATTACGCGCCAAAAAATCCACAAACAAAAACGCGCCACTGCGCTTGTTGCCGTCCGCAAAAGGATGGTTTTTGATGACGAAATACAGCAGGTGCGCGGCTTTGGCCTCGATCGTGGAATAGGCTGACTCGCCGAAAACCGTTTGCTCCAAATTGCCCAAGAGTGCCGCAAAACCATCGCTGCGCTCGCGGCCAAACAACTCGGTGGCCTCGCCCTTGGCGATTAGCTCGGCCTTCAATGTGGCGATGGCCGCGCGTGCCCCATCCAGTGTGGGCAGCTCGCCACCCGCACTGCCCGCCGGCGTACTCAGCAGCCCTTCGTCATAGCGTTGCAGCCACAAAAACGTCTGCGTGTAACGGGCGATCACATCCACCAGCCCCCGGCCTTGGTCGGTGGTCAGCGCCTCGCCCGCTGCCGCCTTGCGCACCAATGCCAGCGTGGCCTCCAGCTCGGCTGCGTTTTGCTCGAAACGCTGGCGGTTAAGGGTAAAGCCTTGAGTCAAGTGCTGGCGCAGCACGCTGGTTGCCCACTGACGAAAACGTGTTGCTTGCGCAGAACTGATGCGATAACCCACCGAGATGATGGCATCCAGGTTGTAGTGCCTGACCTGGCGCTGCACCTGCCGTTTGCCCTCTTGGCGAACTACCGAGAAATCCTCGGTAGTTGCCGCCTCCTGCAATTCCTGCTCCTTGTAGATGTTCTTCAAGTGCAGGCTGATGTTGTCGCTGGAGGTGCCGAACAGCTCCGCCATCTGTGCTTGCGACAGCCAAACGGTCTCGCCTTCCAGCCGCACCTGCACCTGCCCGTTGGCGAAGTCGAAAATAACGAGTTGGTTTTGTAAGCTCATAGCCAACACTTCTTGACAAAGGCTTCGGCACCAGGTGTGCGCAGGGTGTGAATAAATTTAAACAAAATAAGCCTTTAGCGCTTATGTAGCAAGCGGATGCAGCTCTAAAAGATGAAGCAAATGGGCACGCACTTCGGGCCATTCGCCCTGGTGCAGGCTGTACATCACCGTATCGCGAATCGTGCCATCGCGGCGCAGCGCGTGGCCGCGAATGACACCGTCTTTTTTGGCCCCCAGGCGTTCAATCGCCCGCTGGCTGGCGTGGTTGAAATTGTCCGTGCGCCAGCCCACCACGTTGCAGCCCAGCGCCTCGAAAGCATGCGCCAGCAGCAACAGCTTGCAGGTGGTATTGACGTGGCTGCGCTGCACGCTGCGGGCGTACCAGGTGTAGCCGATTTCCACGCGGCGCACGGCGGACAAAATGTCGTGGTAGCTGCTGGTGCCCAGCACGCGGCCCTTTGCCTCGTCGATGACGGCAAAGGCAAAGCGGCTGCCCTCTTGGCGCATGTGCAGCGCCGTCTCGATATAGGCGCGGGTGTTCTCGGGCTCGGGCACGCTGGTCACGCGCAGCTTCCACAGCTGCCCATCAGCGGCGGCGGCACGCAGGCCGTCCTCATGTTCCAACGCCAACGGCTCCAGGCGTACGCCATGGCGGCTCAGGACGACAGGCTGCACAAAAGCCATAGCAAATCCCCTTGTTTGGTTTGCGATGAAATAAAATAAATCATTTAAATCAATAACTTGTTGAAATTTATTGGATTCACTTTAGTTTGCACTGAAATGGTTTAGGCCCATATCGGGATGTACCTTGCATAGCGCCGGGAATCTGGCGCATTGGGGTCGTTTTTGACCAGCCTCTGCTCCATGGTTGCGGTGATGATCTGCGATACGGTGTTGCTGCTGCCCTCGGACAGGCCGAAGCGCTCGCGCAGCGATTGGTTGGTCATCTGCTTGCGCAGCACGTACTGCAGCACGCAGTGCTGGTAACAAGCCCGTACGCGGTCGCTTCCGTTCATCTCCCGAAACGCCCGTGGCCCATAAATGACCACGGTCGTGCGCTTGTGCCCAGTCAAAAACTCCGGCGCTGGTAACTGCATCAGTTCGGCGGACTCAATCACCCGATCAATGCCACTGCTTTTTTCCTCGCAGATTCCGAACCGACGCATCAAATCGGCAAGGCGTTCGTTGCGGGACTGATAGCCATCAATAAACCGCTCTACCGGAACGATGGGCTCACCCGGGTTAGAAATTTCCACACGATTGCTGAACACTTCGACGGTCGGCGATACGCCTCCCATCTCGAAGTCCTGATGGATCAGCGCGTTGGCCAGCAGCTCGCGAATCACCACCTCGGGCACCAGTTTGATCTCCTTGCGAATCGCGCCTTCGATCACCTCGTTTTGCGGCAGCTTGCCCATGACGTACTGCACCAGGCCCGTAAAGCCCACGGCATAGCCCTTTTCGCCCGTCAGATCAGAAAGCGTCTGCAGCTTGGACTCGCCCGCATAAACGATCACCCGCGCTGCTTTGCGGCCAATGCGGGGAAAACTGCGCAGATTCTTGGCCAGCAAGATCGCACCGATATTCAAGATGTGAAAGCCCGTTGCGCTGCGCGTGATCAGGCGTTCATCCAGCAACCGGGAGAGCACGCCTGCCTGATCGGTGGGATAGGGAAGATGCAGCAGGTCAAAAAAGGCTTGCGTGTCCAGCAACTGCACCACGTCTTGCGCTGACACATCTTGGAGTGCCGCAAACTCCAGCCAATCGGGCTGTCCTTCGGCAAAAATGCGGCGCAGCTGGTCTTCGCTCATTGGCACCAGTTCTTCACCGGAACGCATCAGATAGGCACCGTCGTAGTGGTAAGCCGTTCCTTTGGGTCGCCCTGGGATGATGCAAACCACTACTCGCCCATCAGGGTGTGCGACTGCTTCGACATCCACACGAAAGCCCAGCCGCTGGAACAGCTTTTCAGCCGTATCCTGCGTATCTGCAAAAGCGGCACTGCCCACAACAGGGCGCGGCAGCTTGTCGGCAACACCCAACACCAAGTGCCCACCGCCTTCATTGGCGATGGCTACGCAATAACGGCACAGTTTTGTCGTGTCGTATTGCTGCTTGGCTTCCTTGAATTCCAAATTTTGGGTTTCTGATGCGCTGCTGCGCCAAAGATCAATCTGATCGGCGGTGATGCTCATAGACGGCGTTTCTTGAGAAAGGCATCCATCACTGCATTAGCGGTTGCGCTGGTTCATGAACACCAGTTTTTCAAACAGCGAAATATCCTGCTCGTTCTTGAGCAGCGCCCCCACCAGCGGCGGCACGCTGATTTTGTTGTCGCCGCTGTGCAGTGCCTCGGCCGGGATTTCTTCGGCCAGCAGCAGTTTGAGCCAGTCGATCAGCTCGCTGGTCGAGGGCTTTTTCTTCAGCCCCGGCAGCTTGCGGATTTCGTAGAACACTTGCATCGCGGCGCTGAGCAGTTCGCCCTTGAGGCCAGGAAAGTGCACATCCACGATCTGGCGCATGGTGTCCGCCTCGGGGAACTTGATGTAGTGGAAAAAGCAGCGGCGCAAAAACGCATCCGGTAATTCTTTTTCATTGTTCGAGGTGATGAACACCAGCGGCCGGTGCTTGGCGCGGATGAGCTGGCGCGTTTCGTAGCAATAAAACTCCATGCGATCCAGCTCGCGCAGCAGGTCGTTGGGAAACTCGATGTCCGCCTTGTCGATTTCGTCGATGAGCAGCGCCACCGGCTGCTCGGAGGTGAACGCCTGCCACAGCACGCCTTGCACGATGTAGTTCTCGATCTCCTGGGCGCGGGCATCGCCCAGTTGGCTGTCGCGCAGGCGGTTTACCGCGTCGTATTCGTACAGCCCCTGCTGGGCCTTGGTGGTGGATTTGATGTGCCACTGCAAGAGTGGCAGGCCCAGCGCCTGGGCGGCCTCTTCGGCCAGCATGGTTTTGCCGGTGCCCGGTTCGCCCTTGACCAGCAAGGGGCGCTGCAACTGGATGGCGGCATTGACGGCCAGCATCAGATCGGGGGTGGCGACGTAATTCTCAGAACCTTGGAATTTCATAGTGCAAAAAGTCAAGAAAGGTGAAAAAACGCAATCGTCTCAATCTCGCGTGGCGCGGCGTTGCACGGCAGCGACATAGGTCGCGCCATCGGGCGGCAGGCCGCTGCGCTGGCTGTCGGCCAGCATCTGGCCCAGGCACTCCATCGCTGCGTGGTGGGCATCGTGCAGGCCACCATCGAGCCGCTTGGAAAGCAGCTCCACCGCCTGGCGAATACCGCGCGGCTGGTCGATGCTGCACTGCTCGCTGATGGACAGGTGCATGGACAGGTGCAAAAACGGATTGGTGCGCTCGGGCGTGAGGTCGTAGTTGCGGGCAATCGCCGCCTCGGCATCGGCCAGATCGGCAAAGTATTCGGGGTGCTCTTCAATCCACAGGCTGGCCAGCGTTTCGATGGCTTCCATCGGGGCCTGGGTGAGCATTTTGGAGCGCACGCCGCAGAAGAAGCGGCGCACATCGGCTTGGGAAGGTTGGAACATAGTTCGTCAGCGTAGCATGCAAAGCATCCTGACCGGGCCAAGGAGCTGCTTCTACGTGCCCCACAAACTCGACAGTGGCGCTGCCCAGATTCCGTTCCCCAGGGGCATCGTCTCGGTGCCGTCATACAGCAGCACGCCCATTTTTAATTGGCTGCCCGCCAGGCTGGCCAGCTTCTTCAGTCCGCGAAGATCGCCCTCTCTGACGGAGGCTGCCGCTTTCACCTCCACACCGACCAGTTGCCCGGCTGCATTCTCGAGCACGACATCGACCTCGAACTTGTCCGCGTCCCGGTAGTACATCAGGCGGTAGTCGCCATCCGCTGTGGTCGTGTGCTTGAGCAGCTCACCAAAGACAAACGTCTCCAGCACGTTGCCAAACCGCGTGCGGTCTTGCTGCACTTCTTCCATGTTCACATCCAGCAGCGCCGCCAACAGACCGGAGTCGATGAACTGCAATTTGGATGTCTTCACCACGCGGTTCAGGCGGTTGCGTGCCCAGACATCGATCCGCTTGAGCAGGTACATCTGCTCGAATACGCCAACGTAGCGTGCAGCGGTCTTACCATCCAGGCCGACCTGACCGCCAAGCTGGGTGTAATTGCACATCTGGCCTGCTGTCTGCGCCAAGGCGCGCAGAAATCGCGGCAACTGATCGAGCTTCTCGATGCCCGCCACCTCCCGCACATCCCGTTGAATGATTGCGTCGATGTACTGCCGCGCCCACGCGATACGCCGCCTGGCCGAGGGGCGCGCAATGGCTTCGGGGTAGCCGCCCCGCAGCACACGTTCGACCAGATCATTGCCCAGTGCGGGCTGATCCACCTTCAGTATTCGACCTGCGAAGGCGCTATCGATCCAGTTCGCCGCATGCGCTTCGATTTCGCTCTGCGCCAGAGGCAGCAACGACAGCGTTTCCATCCGCCCCGCCAGTGAGTCGGCCACCGTGGGCAGCGCCATCAAATTGGCGGAACCGGTCAGCAGAAAGCGGCCAGGGCGGCGGTCTTCGTCCACACTCTTTTTAATGGCCAGCAGCAGCTCAGGCGCACGTTGGATTTCATCCAGCACGGCGCGATCTAGGCTGCGCACCATCCCGACCGGGTCCTCCCGTGCCGACAGCAATGTCAGCCCATCGTCCATGGTCAGGTAGCGCAATCCTTGTTGTTCTGCAATTTGCCGCACCAGCGTTGTCTTGCCCGCTTGGCGCGGGCCAGCCAGCAACACCACGGGCGTGTCCAGCAGTGCTTCAGCAATGCGCGGTTCGATCCGGCGGGGGAAAAGGGATGCCATGTTCATGCAGAAATGGTATCGTAAATCTCGGAATTTAGCGCCGTAAATCTCGGAATGTAGTTCCGTAAATCTCGGAATTGATCAACGTAAATTCCGCAGAATTTAGGCCTGCTTTCTGCCCGCCTTCCCTTTGGTCTTCTCTTTACCTTTGCCCTTCACCGCAGGCAGCAAGCTGGTCAAGTGCTGGTAGCGCTCAAACAAAAACGCCACGCGCTCGGCATCGTTTTTCCAGGTTTTTTTGCCACCTACCAGGGCATACGCGGCATCGACTGCCGCGTCGAGCTTTTGGTGTGCCTTGAGCAGCGCGGGCGGCATGGTCAGCGGGTCGTACAGGTCGGCCAAGCTGCTGCCGGGGAACTGGGCGCGGGCATCGAGCACGGCTTGCGCGGCTTTTTCTATAGCTGTTTGCGCTTTATGGGTGGGCGTTTGAGGCTGATTTGGCTCTAATTTTTCCGGGAGATCGGGCCAGGGGAAGTTGTTGTAAACAATTTGTGCAGAGTATTGGTAATCACTTTTCATTCGTCCAGCAACAGCACGCATCCAGGCCATGTGCATCTTGGATTGCAAAACCCCCATTTCGTAATGCCCGCTATCGCTAATGGTCAATGCACTACCGTTGGCAATGACCTCGGACGGCATGAAACCGATGGGCATATAGGGTCGGTTTTCTGAAGATACTTTCGGGAGTAATAGGTAGCTTTTCAAAGGCTGTCGATCTTCCCCAAACAATGAAGGAGTCGCAGCCAAGTTCCGCGTAGCTTCCCGATTACTGCTTGCGCGGAATTTTCTAACAGCCTCTATTCGATGGCGTAATTCGTTTGATGAACGCATGAGTGATGGAGAGATGTCTTTCAGCCACAGACACCATCGTTCAGCGTTATTGAGAAACTCTTGTGCTCCCATGTAACGACGAATGTAAGGAGCAGTGGCTGGCTCGGCTGCGATGAGAGCGTTTCGTTGTTCTTTATCTAGAAGTAAATGCCCATCATCATTGGCCATGCTTCCATAGCTGATCGTGGGAACAAGGCAGATAGGCTGATTCCGCTTTTCAAGCACCAAATCTGGCGCGTCCACCAAATAGGGGTTGATGTTGCTGACGGGCACCGCCAGCGCCTCGCCCTTGATATCCGCATATTCAAAAATCGTCTTTTCCGCCACGTCCTGCAGGCCAAAACCCACAATCACGCAATGCACAGCGGCCTTGCCCTTGGCCTCGTTTGTCCATGAAAACGTGCGGTGGGCAAAGTGAATATGGACACCTTGCGCCAGCATCCAGCCCCACAGCACGCCCACTTGCTCCCCCTGGGTAATGCTGTTGGTCGAGACAAACGCCACCCGCAGGGGCGTGGCAGGCACAGGTTGGGCCGATTTGGGGGCCGCAGGCACCGTATGAGGCCCGGCCTGTGCCTGCCATGCCCCGGCCCCCTGCATATAGCGCGTAGCTTTCACATACCAGGCTGCGACAAAATCCAACACGCCAAAGCCTTTGATGTGGCCCATGACGCACTCGAAATCGGCTTTTTGTGCAGCGCTTTGTTCTTTTTTGCCCAGGAACGGCGGATTGCCCAGCACATAGCTGCAGCGCTGGGCGGGCAGCACCTCCTCCCAATCCAGCGTCAGCGCATTGCTGTGGACGATGTGCGGGCTGTTTTTCAAGGGAATGCGGGCAAAGTACAGGCCAAACTCTTCGCTCACACGCAAGTTCATCTGGTGATCGACCAGCCACAGGGCCACCTGGGCGATTTGCGCCGGGAACTCTTCAATCTCGATGCCGTAAAACTGATCGACGTTCAGGCTGATGAGCTGGTGGACATCCAGCGCTTGCTGGCCGCCTTGCCCTGAAAGTTTGTGGCTGGCCCGCAGCACCTCCAGCTCCAGCAGGCGCAGTTCGCGGTAGCTCATCACCAGGAAGTTGCCACAGCCGCAGGCTGGGTCAAAAAACGTCAGGTGGCGCAGCTTTTTATGAAAGTCGAACAGGCGGTTTTTGTTGTTTTTGACTTTGTGAAACTCGGCCCACAGCGCATCCAGAAACAGCGGGCGGATGAGCTTGAGGATGTTTTCCTCACTGGTGTAATGCGCCCCCAGATTGCGCCGGGCCTTCTCGTCCATGATGCTTTGGAACAGGCTGCCGAAGATGGCGGGCGAAATTGCCGACCAGTCCAGCGCACAGGCATCGAGCAGGGCGGTGCGCATGGTGGCGTTGAAGTCGGCCAGGGGCAGGGGCTCTTCAAACAGCTTGCCGTTGATGTAGGGAAAGGCGGCCAGTTGCTCATCGAGGTTTTTGCTGCGTTTGTCCTCGGGGGTGTTGAGCACTTGAAACAGCTGGGCCAGGCGCGGGCCCAGGTCGCTGCCGTCTTCGCTGGTGCGCTCTTCAATGAATTGGCGCAGCGCTTGCGCGGGCTGGAAGATGCCGGTGTCGTCCGCAAACAAGCAAAACAGCAGGCGCACTAGCAGCACTTGCAGCGGGTGGCCGTCGTAGCCGCTGGCGTGCAGGGCATCGTGCAGGCGGCCCATGCGCTCGGCAGCACGAATGTTTACCGGGTCTTGCGCCTGGATGGTTTGCACCTTGTACCCGGCGATAAAGCCAAACAGGCGCACGTGCTGGTGCAGGTCGGCCAGGGCAAATTCGGTGACCTGCCCACTGGCCAGGTCGTGTACGCGAAAGCGGGCAAAGTCGCACACAACGATGAGCTGGGGCAAGTCGCGCTCGGCAATGCCGGGGAAGTAGCCCAGGGCCTGGTCAAACGCCGCATCAAGGTTTTTGCCGCGCGACTTTTGCTCGACCAGCAACATGCCGGGCCAGAACAAATCGACAAAGCCTTGGCCGCCGCCGTGCTTCTTCACGTTGTGCTCGAAGCTGGCCACGCGCTTGTTGGTGATGCCGAAGATTTCAAAAAAGTCGATCCAAAAGGGTTTGGCCTGCGCATCTTCATTGGCGGCATCGGCCCAAGTGCGGGAAAAGGCCAGGGCGCGGGATTTGATTTCGTTCCAAGACAGGGGCATGGGGCAGCAAGCAAAGACAAAACGGCTAATGTAGCCAAAAGGCTGGGGCGCGCTTTGCCTTAGTCGGCTGGGTCAGTGCGATCAGCTTGATCGGTGCCCGCAAACACCAACATGGCCTGCAAGCCGCTGCTGCGCCCGGGCACCGGGCTGGTCAGGGTGAAGCATGGCTCCATGCTGGCGGGCAATGCTGCCCACGATGGACAGGCCCAGCCCGTTGCCCAGGTGCGCGGCGTCGGCCCGCACTACCAGCGCCCGCTGGATGCCATGGCGGCGTGCCGCGCCAGCTAAGCGCAGTGTTTATAAAAAACGGGCCAACCACCCGTTGGCCAGCACCACGCACACCCCGGTGCCGACAAACAGGCTAAGAACGTGTTCATGGTCTCGAATGAAGGTGTGGGGGATGCGGTTCGGGATGGGTTGCGAGGCGCAAACCACAGCAATAGCTTGGCTATTGCGAGGATTTGCAACGACGCAGACCGCCCGAAGCCGCGCCCACACACCCATGAGGAGATCGTGAACACGTTCTAAGGAACAGATTGCCCCGCCACAAATGCACGGCCACCGTGGCGGCGATGCCCGCCAGTTTGGCGCTGGCCAGGGAGGTGTCGTGCAGGTCAATCATGCGCAGGCAATAGACCACCAGGATGGCGGTCACGCCCAGCGGCATCCAGGCGTTGAGGTGGGCCAGCAGGGGCGAATCCTTGATGGCCTCGCGAATGGCAAAAGGCAGCGCCCGCAGGGCAAAGGTGATGACGGCGGCACAGCCAATGGCCAGTGCAATATAAGGAGCATTCAGCGCCATGTTTTAAGCCTTTTTATCGTTATTTTTATTGAATATCCTTTGTTTTAATGCGTGGCGTGCTAGGCAAAAGATAAGAAAAGCCCCCATTGCCACCAGCAGCATGGCATCACCGGCCAGCACAGCGGCGGTGCCACCGGCCCCCAGGGCGGCCAGGGCAATGGTTTTATCGGGCCGGGTGCGGTAGGCATCTATGGCCAGCACGATGAACAAGGCGGTTAAAACAAAATCCAGCCCGGCCACATCCTGCAGCCACGTTGCCCCAGCCCAGGCCCCGGCAACCGAGCCCGATACCCACGACAGGTTCAGCCCCGCTTGAATCCACACAATCTGGCGGCTGGTCTGCGCCGATGTGGGCAGGTTGGCAATCAGCACGTAGGCCTCATCCGTCAGCGCGTACATGCTGTACAGCTTGCGCCACCCGCTGCGTACTCGTTGCAGTGGAAATGAGAGTCCGTAAAAAATATGCCGCGCGTTCACCAGCAGCGTGGTCAAGGCAATGGCCGACAGCGGGGCTGCGGTGGTGATCATGCCCACCAGCAAAAACTCCACCGACCCGGCATACACCGCCCCTGAAAGAATCGGTGCCAGCCACCACGGCAAGCCGTTGCTGGTGACCAGCACCCCCAGGCCCAGCCCCAGCGCAAACATGCCCAACCACACTGGGCCGGTGCGGTGAACCGCCAGCCGCAGGCCGCGCTGGGCCGATTGGAGGGTGGGGGAGGAAAGGGGGGGAAGAAAACGGGACATGCGGGAGCGAATCAAAACGTACAAATTTAAAAAATAGAACAGGCTGGGGGTATTGGGAGCATTTTTATGCCGCTGGCGCAGAGCGCCCTATGCGCCACCGCTGGATGGCTTTTTCTAGCTCGGCGATGGCAAATACCGAGGCCCCAGCCAGCACCACGCGCAGCCATTCGGCGGCGCTGAGGTTGGTCGAGCCAAATACCGCTTGCAGCCAAGGGGTGTACACAAAGGCCAGTTGCAGCACGGCGCACAGGGCGATGGTGGCAGGGATTTTGGGGTTGCCCAGCAGGCCTTCGCGGGTGAGCACACTGTGCAGCACGTGGCGGCTGTTGTAGAGGTAGAACATTTCGGCCAGCACCACGGTGCTGACGGCCATGGTGCGGGCGGTTTCGAGGCTGGAGCCGTGGCCCAGCTCCCACAAAAACAGGCCCAGCGCGGCGCAGGCCATGAGCACCGAGACCATCACCACACGCCAGATGAACAGGCCCGACAGCAGCGATTGCCGTGGGTTGCGCGGGCGGCGGCGCATGACATCGCCCTCGGTCGGCTCAAAGGCCAGGGCCACGCCCAGGGTGCTGGAGGTGACCAGGTTGATCCACAGCACCTGCGCCGGGGTGAGCGGCAGCACCAGGCCAAAGGCGATGGCGCTGAAGACGATCAGCGACTCGCCGCCGTTGGTGGGCAGCATGAACAGGATGAACTTGCGCACGTTGTCGTAAATGCCCCGGCCCTCGCGCACGGCGTGGCCCAGGGTGGCGAAGTTGTCGTCGGCCAGCACCATGGCGGCGGCATCTTTGGCCGCTTCGGTGCCGTTTTTGCCCATGGCCACGCCCACGTCGGCGCGTTTCAGGGCCGGGGCATCGTTTACGCCGTCGCCGGTCATGGCGACCACTTCGCCGTTGGCTTGCAGGGCTTGCACCAGGCGCAGCTTGTGCTCGGGGCTGGCGCGGGCAAAGACATCGACATCGGTCACCACGTGGCGCAAGGCGGCATCGTCCAGCAGTTCGATTTCGGCCCCTGTCAGCGCCGGTTTGCCCAGGCCAATGCCCAGCTGGGCACCAATGGCGCGGGCGGTTTCGCCGTGGTCGCCGGTGATCATCTTCACGCGAATGCCCGCTGCGTGGCATTCGGCCACGGCCGCCATGGCTTCGGGGCGGGGTGGGTCCATACTGCCCAGCAGGCCAAGCAGGGTGAAGCCGCCTTGCATGTCAGAAAACTGCAGCGTTTGCTGCTGCGCAGGCACGGTTTTGACGGCAATGGCCAGGACGCGCAGGGCGCGGGCGGCGCAGTCGTTGGCGGCGCGGCGCCAGTAGTCGGTGTCCAGCGGTGCGGCTGGGTGGTGCCGATCGTGCTGGGCGTGGCACATGTCCAGCACGCACTCGGGCGCACCCTTGACAAACACCAGGGCCTGGCCCGTGTGCTCGTGGTGCAGCGTGGCCATGAAGCGGTGTGCGGACTCAAACGGAATCGCATCGGTGCGGGGCAGGCGGGCGTGTTCGGCGGGCGCATCCAGCCCGGCTTTCAGGGCCAGGGTGAGCAGTGCGCCCTCGGTAGGGTCGCCGGTCAGCACCCAGCTGCCGTCGCTTTCATGCAGCGCCGCATCGTTGCACAGCAAGGCGGCGCGGGCGATGCCGGGCAGGGCGGGGTGGTCGTCCAGCGCCACATTGTGTGTTGCGCTGTGGCCGCTGCGGTGCAGCCCGCCTTCGGGGCGGTAGCCGCTGCCGCTGACTTCGTACACCTGGTTGGCCGTGACCACGCGCTGCACCGTCATTTCGTTGCAGGTGAGGGTGCCGGTTTTGTCCGAGCAGATGACGGTGACCGAGCCCAGCGTCTCCACCGCCGAGAGCTGGCGAATGATGGCCTTGTGCTGCGCCATGCGCCGCACGCCCAGCGCCAGGGTGATGGTCATCAGGGCGGGCAGCCCCTCGGGGATGGCCGAGGCGGCCAGGGCCACGGCCATCATGAACATCTCGGCCAGGGGCTGGCCGCGCCACAGCACGCCAATGGCGAAGGTGAGCACAACAAAGCCGACGATGACCAGCGCCAGCCAGTGGCTAAAGCGGGCCATTTGGCGCAGCAGCGGCGTGGTGGTGGACTGCACCGTGGCCAGCAGGGCGCTGATGCGGCCCAGCTCCGTGGTGCTGCCCGTGGCCACGACCAGCCCCGTGGCCGTGCCCGAGGCCACCAGCGTGCCCGAGTACAGCATGCCGTGCCGGTCGCCCAGGGGGGCATCCTCGGCCACCGCGCCCGCGTGCTTGTCGCAGGGCAGGGATTCGCCGGTCAGCACCGCCTCATTGGCCCGCAGGCCCTTGGCGTGCAGGATGCGCAGATCGGCGGGCACCTTGTCGCCCGAGGCCAGCAGCACCACATCGCCCGGCACCAGGGTTTGGGCATCCACCACCGCCCGCACGCCGCCGCGCAGCACCGTGGCCTGCAGCGACAGCATGCGCCGGATGGCATCGAGCGAGGACTCGGCCTTGCCTTCTTGCAAAAAGCCAATCAGCGCATTGATGAGCACCGCCCCCAGCAGCACGCCCGTGTCCAGCCAGTGCCCCAGCGCGGCGGTGACCACGGCGGCCACCAGCATCACGTAAATCAAGACGTTGTGAAATTGCAGCAGCAACCGCAGCCACACCGGGCGTTTGCCCTGCTGCGCCAGGCGATTGGGGCCGTGCGTGGCCAGGCGCTGGGCGGCCTCAGCGGGAGTGAGTCCGTGGGTGGCGTGGCTGCCTTGCCGCTGCACAGCGGTGGCGCTGTCCAGGCTGTGCCAGGCAGTTCCGGTGTTGGCCGTGGGGCGAGAAGGGGGGGCGGAGGGTGGCAGCGTACTCATGGCGATGGGGGATGCGTGGAGCATGTGCGTGGGGCATTCGATGGCGACGGCAGCCATCACTTTGTTCGGCACCTTGCGCAGCGGACGGGCCATTATCTGCCTGGGGGCCGCCCTAAAATTCAGCCTTTTCCAACAAGGTGGTGGGTGCGATGGAGTTTCATGCTTGGGTGGCTTTTTTAATGGCCAGTATTTTTATTACCCTGTCGCCCGGTTCGGGGGCCGTGCTGTCCATGAGCCATGGCCTGGCCTATGGCGTGCGCCAGACGACGGCAACCATCTTTGGGCTGCAGCTGGGCTTGATTCTTATCTTATTGATAGCGGGTGGCGGTGTTGGTGCGGTGCTTATCGCATCAGAACTTGCTTTTACCGTAGTCAAAGTGCTCGGGGCCTGCTATTTAATTTATCTGGGCTGGTGCCAGTGGCGCAGCGCGGGCAATGCGCTGGATGTGGCCCATCTGCAGGGCCAGGCGCACCTGCCTTGGCAGCGGCGGGTGTTGATGGGATTTTTGACCAATGCCACCAACCCCAAAGGCATCATCTTCATGGTGGCCGTGCTGCCGCAATTCATTAGCCACAGCCACCCGCTGTGGGTGCAATTGGTGGTGATGGCCGCCACCATGATCGGCGTGGATGTGGTGGGCATGCACGGCTACGCCCTGGGGGCCAGCGCCTTGCGCCGCTGGATGCGCAGCGCCAGCGCCCAGCGTGGGCAGAACCGGGTGTTTGGCGGCCTGCTGATGCTGATTGGGGCCGGGCTGTTTTTTGTGCGCCGCCAGCCCGGTTAAAGACCGGTTAAAGACCGGCTAAAGGCCGCTTGCTCCGCCAAAGCCGTTTTGCCGCCAGGCTTCAAAGACGGTGACGGCCACCGCGTTCGATAAATTCAAACTGCGCTGCCCAGGGCACATGGGCAGGCGCAGGCGCTGCGCCGGTGGGAAAAAGCCCTCGCGAATCTCGACCGGCAAGCCCTTGGTTTCGCACCCAAAGATGAAGCAATCGCCCGGCTGAAACTGCAGCGCAAAAGCATTGCCGCTGCCGTGCGTGGTCAGGGCAAACATGCGCTGGGGATGGGGCTGCTCGCTGGCCAAAAATGCCGACCAATCGGCATGGCGGCGCACGCGGGCGTACTCGTGGTAATCCAGCCCAGCGCGGCGCATGTGGCGGTCTTCCATGGAAAAGCCCAGCGGCTCAATCAGATGCAGATGGCAGCCCGTATTGGCCGCCAGGCGGATGATGTTGCCCGTATTGGGCGGAATTTCGGGGTGAACCAGCACGATATGAAACATGGGGGGCGATTGTGCGCCTGTTCTTTACGGGTTTGGCACCGGCTCAACTGTTTGGCGTGCGCGCCACGGCCACAACCGCTACTTCTTGTACGCCCGCTGCTTGCAAAGCCAGGCACGCCGCCTGCAAGGTGGCCCCGGTGGTCAGCACATCATCGACCAGCAAAACGCGCTGGCCTTGCACGGCTGCTGGTGCGGGCACGTGAAACGCTTGGCGCAAATTGCGCTGCCGCTGCACCCGCGTCAGGCCGCGTTGGCTGGGGGCCTCTTGCTGGCGCTGCAAGGCCATGGGGTGGGATTTGGCCGGGGCCAGCAACGCGGTGAGTTGGGCCGCCTGGTTAAAACCGCGCTGGCGCAACCGCTGGCGCGACAGGGGGATGGGCACCAGCACATCGGCCTGGGCCACGGCGGCGGCAATGGCCGGGTCAGCGCCCAGCCAGTGGGCAATGGGCCGGGCCAGTGCGGGCTGCTGGTGCAGTTTCCAGCGCGTGAGCAGATTGGCCCAGGGGTAGGCGTAATCCACCCACACATGGCACGCCTGCCACGGCGGCGGTTGGCGCAGGCAGGCACCGCAGCGCGGGCCGCTGTACCCCTGGGGCAGGGCCAAGCCGCAGCCGGTGCAGCGCGGTGGGGCCGATGGGCCATGGGGCGCAAACGTGGCCCAACACGCCGCGCACAGCGGCCCGCCTTGGGCCCAGGTATGGCAGGCCAGGCATTGTTGGGGCAGGCGGGCAGATAGCCACAGGGCGGCGCTTGAAAGCATGGGGCCAATATACTGCGCGGCGCTTGAGCCTTGCCCTGACCATGTCTGACTTTCTTCCCCCCACCATCGACCCCATTGCCGCGCAACGCTGGCAGCAGGCGGCCCCCCCTGTGGCCCCCTGGCTGCACGAAGAAGTGGGGCGGCGCATGCAAGAGCGGCTGCAGTGGATGGCTGCGCCGCCCGCCGTCTGGTGCCATTGGCACGCCTTGCGCGGCGGGGTGCAGACCCACGATTTAATCGCCCAGCGCTACCCGCAAGCGCAGTGCTATGTGGTGGAAGAGACCGCCGCCGCCCAGCAAGCGGCCCAGGCCCGCTGGGCCAGCCCCTGGTGGCAGCCCTGGCGTGCGGGCAAGCTGCAGGTGGCCATGCCGCCGGAGTTGGGGGCCAACATGCTTTGGGCCAATATGCTGCTGCACACGCAGGCCAACCCTTTGGCGCTGCTGCGCCGCTGGCATGCGGCCGTGGCGGTGGATGGCTTTGTCATGTTCTCGTGCCTGGGGCCGCAGACGGTGCAGACCTTGCACCAGCTGTACGCCACCCTGGGCTGGCCCCCTGCAGGGCACAGCTTTACGGATATGCATGACTGGGGCGATATGCTGATCCAAACCGGCTTTGCCGAGCCGGTGATGGACATGGAAACCATCACCCTGAGCTTTGCCACCCCCGAGCGCCTGCTGCAAGAGCTGCGCGAGCTGGGGCGCAATCTGCACCCCCAGCGCTTTGCCGGCTTGCGGGGCCAACAATGGCGCGATCGGCTTTTGCACGCCGTGGACCAGCATTTGCGCCTGCCCGATGGGCAATTGGGAATCAGCTTTGAAATTGTGTATGGTCATGCCTTCAAGGCGGCACCACGCAGCGCCCGCCAATGGAAAAAAAATCGCGCCGATCTGCGTTAGTGCGCGAGGGAGTGAAAGAAAAAATGATGCACCGTCGCCAATGGGCCTTGAGCGCCGCCGCCATCGCCGGTTTGAGTTTGCTCGGTTGCGATAGCCAAAGCAGCCTGCCGGTTGAAGGCATGGATTTAACCGGGGCCGAGCATGGCAAAGACTTTGCGCTGTTCGATGCCCAAGGGCAGCAGCGCTCGGTCAAAGACTTTGCCGGCAGCGTTGTGGTGGTGTTTTTTGGCTATACCCAGTGCCCCGATGTCTGCCCGACCACGCTGCAAGAGCTGGTCGAAGCCAAAGCCCTGCTGGGCCCCCTGGGTGAGCGCTTGAAAGGCGTTTTCATCACCGTGGACCCTGAGCGCGATACGCCCGAAGTGTTGCAGGCCTACACCCAAGCCTTCTCCCCCGACTTTGTCGGGCTGAGCGGCACCCCCGACCAAATTGCCGAAGTGGCCCGCAGCTTTAAGGTGTTTTATAAAAAAGTGCCCGGCAGCACCCCCAACAGCTACACCATCGACCACTCTGCCGGCATGTACATGTACGACACCCAAGGCCAGCTGCGCGTGTACCACCGCTACGGCCAAGGGGCGCAGGCCCTGGCCACGGATGCCAAGCTGCTGTTGGGCTTGGCCGATAAATAAAAAAGCACTTTGCGCTTGAAAAGGCTTGTTTAAAAGATTATTTATCGTTTAAACGCCTGTATTTAAAGCGCAAGCAGCTATTGTTTTTAATTTTCTCGGCCAATGTCAGGCCAGCGCTGGTGCAGCACCATCCACGACACCAGCCCCACCAGCATCAACCCCAGTGAAGCGGTGGCCAAGGCAATGGCCGAGTGCATCACCAGCGGGGCCACCAAGCCAGCCACCAGCCCATTGGCCGTGGAGCCCACCACGGCCTGCAGCGACGAAGCCATGCCCCGGCGCTCGGGGAACAAGTCCAGCAGCTGCAAGGTCACCACCGGCACCATCAGCGCCCAGCCAAAGGAATAAATCGCAATCGGCAGCATGGCCCACAGCGCATGCGCGGGAAAGAGCAGGTTGGCCGTCAAGTTGATCAGAGAAATCACCAGCATGATCAGCAGGCCATGGCGCACTTGCTTTTTGGGCACCATCTTGCCGGCCAGGCGGCCACTGGCCCAGGCCCCGCCCATGATGCCGCCGATGTTCAGCACAAACAGCCAGAAGAACTGGGTGGGCTGCAGTTGCAGCAACTCCCCCAAAAATGCCGGGGCCGAGAGCACGTACAAAAACATGCCGTTAAACGGTATGCCACTGGCCAGGGCCAAGAGCAAAAAGCGCGGATCGGTACACAGCTGCCAATAGCCGCGCATCAGGTGGGGGATGCTGAATGGCTGGCGCTGGCTGGCGTGCAGTGACTCGGGCAGCATTTTGAAATTCACCGCCCACAGCGCTAAACCAATGGCGGTGAGCAGCCAAAAAATACTGTGCCAACCCAGGCTGACGAATAGCCAGCCGCCCATGATCGGTGCAATGGCCGGGGCCAGACCAAAGAAGATGGTGATTTGGCTCATCACCTTTTGCGCCTGGGTGGGGGGGAATATGTCACGCACAATCGCCCGTGAAACGACCACCCCGGCTCCGCACGACAGGCCTTGCATGGCGCGAAAAACGATCAGCTGGGTGACGTTTTGTGCCAGTGCGCAGCCCAGGCTGGCCAAGGTAAAAGCCATCAGGCCCCACAAAATCACGGGGCGGCGGCCAAAGCTGTCGGCCAGTGCCCCGTGAAACAAGTTCATAAAAGCAAAGCCGAATAAATACGCCGACAGCGTTTGCTGCATGTGCACGGGCGAAGCATTCAGCGAGCTGGCAATGCCCGAGAACGCGGGCAGGTAGGTGTCAATCGAGAAGGGCCCCAGCATGCCCAACACGGCCAGCAAAATAGCCAGTGTCCAGCGCGGGCCGCGCCACAGGGTTTCAGCGTGGGGGTGCATAAGACGGGTCAAGAACCAAGTAAAGCGCTTGATTATTGCCCTGCGGCAATAAAAGCGTGGATCTCAGTATTTTCCCTGGGTTGGTGCTGGTCTGGCTGGTCGCCCAGGGGCTGGCCAAATCCACTAGAGCCGCCCCGTAGAATCTGCGCCCATGCATATTCATATTTTGGGCATTTGCGGCACCTTTATGGGTGGCGTTGCTGCGCTGGCCCGCGAAGCAGGACATAAGGTGACGGGGTGTGATGCCGGGGTGTATCCACCCATGAGCGATCAATTGCGGGCCTTGGGGATTGAGTTGATCGAGGGCTATGGCGCTGGCCAAGTGCAGCTGCAGCCCGATATGTTTGTGGTGGGCAACGTAGTGAGCCGGGCTCGCTTGGCCGATGGCTCGCCCAAATTTCCGCTGATGGAGGCAATTCTTGACCAAGGCCTGCCGTACACCAGCGGCCCCCAGTGGCTGGCAGAGCATGTGCTGCAAGGCCGCCATGTGCTGGCGGTTGCGGGCACCCATGGCAAAACCACCACCACATCCATGCTGGCGTGGATTTTGGAGTCGGCAGGATTGACGCCAGGATTTTTAGTCGGCGGTGTGCCGCTTAATTTCGGTGTTTCCGCGCGGCTGGGGGATGTGGCACCCGGGCAGCAACGCCCCTTGTTTGTGATTGAGGCGGACGAGTACGACACCGCTTTTTTCGACAAACGCAGCAAGTTTGTGCACTACCGCCCCCGCACGGCGGTGCTGAACAACCTGGAGTTTGACCACGCCGACATCTTTCCCGATTTGGCGGCCATTGAGCGACAGTTTCAACACCTGCTGCGCACTGTGCCCGCCGCTGGGCGCGTGGTCAGCAACGGTCTGGAAGAGACCCTGGCCCGCGTCTTGCACCAAGGCTGTTGGAGCCAGGTGCGCAGCTTTGGCAGTGCCGTCAGCGACTTTACGGCCCAGGGCCCGCACCACGCTTTTGCCGTGTTGCATGCCGGCCAGGTGGTGGGGCAGGTGCAATGGGGCTTGAGTGGTGAGCACAACCAGCTCAATGCCCTGGCGGCCATTGCGGCGGCAGAGCATGTGGGCGTGCCTCCCGCCACAGCCTGTGCCGCCTTGGCGGACTTTCAAAATGTGCGCCGTCGGATGGAGTTGCGTGGCACGGTGGCCGGTATTGCGCTGTACGACGATTTTGCCCACCACCCCACCGCCATTCGGACAACCTTGGATGGGCTGCGCCAGCAAATTGGCCAGCAAAAGCGCATCTTGGCGGTCTTTGAGCCGCGCAGCAACACCATGAAGCTGGGCACCATGAAGGCCCAGCTGCCCTGGGCCTTGAAAGAGGCTGATCTGGCCTTTTGCCACACGGCAGGGCTGGATTGGGACGCGGCCCAGGCGCTGGAGCCTTTGGGGGCCGCTGGGCTGACGGCCGACAATATCGCCACCTTGGTGCAGCAAGTGATGGCGGCTGTGCAACCCAACGACACCATCGTGTGCATGAGCAATGGTGGTTTTGGTGGTGTGCATACGCAGTTGCTGGCTGCGTTGGCTGAAAAATTTTCAGCCCAGTAAATCCACATTGAGGGGAAAAGCACTTGCCACGTACCGTGCATAGTGCATACCCTCAACCCCTTGCCATGGTCCATGGCGCAAGCGGGCCAAGCATTTTGGGGAGTGATGGTGGGGATTAAAAAAATAAAACAAACAGCGGTGCAGACAACGGGGCTGTTGTGGGGATTGATTGGCGCTTGCCTGTTGATTGTTCTGGGCAGTTTTTGGCTTTACCACAGTGAGCAAAAAACTTTGGGTGCCAAACTGGATTACTTGTGGATTTTTCCGGTGTTTGGCTTGCTGCTCTTGTGTGTAGCGCTCTACTTAGTGTAGCGCAGCATGCGCCAAGGTCTGCGCCTAGCACTGAAAGACTTGACCGATCATTTGCCCGTGGTGGTGTACCGCTACCTATTTGTCGCTCGGTCATTGCCTTGGGCCGGAGCATGGGGTTGCGGGTCTTGGCCGAAGGGGTGGAGACCCAGGCCCATTGGCAGTTGCTGCGCGCGGATGGCTGTGAGGAAGCCCAAGGCTATTGGTTTGCCAAGCCTTTGCCGCTGCCGGAGTTGGAGCAGTGGCTGGCACAGCACGCGTTTTAAGCGGGCCGGGCGTGCCAGCCTCAATAAAAAAAACCGCCCATGGGGGCGGTGGCAGGCGGTGGGCAATGCTTGCGCCATTGCGCCTTGGGGCTTATTCGGTAGGCAAAAAGCCTGGTACGGACAAGTAGCGCTCGCCCGTGTCGTAGGCAAAGCCCAGCACCCGGCTGCCGGCTGGTAACTCTGGCAATTTTTGGGCAATGGCGGCCAGCGTGGCACCCGAGGAAATTCCGACCAACAACCCCTCTTGCGCGGCGGCGCGGCGGGCGTATTCGCGGGCGGCTTCGGCCTCCACTTGGATGGTGCCGTCCAGCAGGCTGGTGTCCAGGTTCTTGGGGATAAAGCCTGCGCCCAGACCTTGAATGGCATGGGGGCCTGGAGCACCGCCAGAAATCACCGCCGATTCTTTGGGCTCGACCGCAAACACTTTGAGCTGGGGAAACTTGGCCTTGAGCACGCGGGCCACGCCGGTCAGGTGCCCGCCTGTGCCCACACCGGTAATCAGCGCGTCCAGCCCATCGGGAAAATCGGCCAGCACTTCTTGTGCGGTGGTGCTGGCGTGGATGTCGGCGTTGGCCGGGTTGTCAAATTGCTGGGGAATCCAGGCATTGGGCACTTGTGCGGCCAATTCTTCAGCGCGGGCGATGGCACCTTTCATGCCTTTTTCTTTGGGGGTGAGGTCAAACGATGCCCCGTAGGCCAGCATCAGGCGGCGGCGTTCGATGCTCATGCTGTCGGGCATCACCAAAATCAGCTTGTAGCCTTTGACCGCAGCCACCAGGGCCAGGCCCACGCCGGTATTGCCACTGGTCGGCTCGATGATGGTGCCGCCGGGCTTGAGCACTCCGGATTTTTCTGCCGCCTCGACCATCGCCAAAGCGATCCGGTCTTTGATGGAGCCGCCAGGATTGCCGCGCTCGGACTTGATCCAGACCTGGGCATTGGCACCCAGGATGCGGTTGATGCGAATGGCGGGGGTGTTGCCAATGGTTTGCAGAATGTTGTCAGCTTTCATGGGGGCTCCAAAGAAGGGGGCAAAGTCAATGGTGCGCATTGTGGCGCAGTCATTCCTCTTGGCAACCATATGAATATGCTTTGCGTGGATAAAGCCAAGCGGTTTCCCAACGATAATCCCGCCTGTGAAGCCCACCAGACCGCCGCCGGTGCAAGTGCTGAAAAGCCGCACTGGAGGAACGTCCGGACTGCACAGGGCAGCGTAGCAGCTAACGGCTGTCCACCGTGAGGTGAGGATCAGAGCAACAGAGACGAGTTCGAGCGTAGAAGTGTCCATCATGGGTGTTCTGCGGTTCGCTGACGTAAGTCGGCGCGGCTGGCGCAAGCCAGACGGTGACGGGCGATCAGCCCGGCACGACGCAGCCACCTTGGGCGCTTCGCGCCCGAGGTGAAACGGGCAATCTCTACGCGCAGCAACACCAAGTAGGCACACGCTGACGGGGCCCCCGGAGTGTGCGGGTAGGTGGCATCGAGCCGGTGGGGCGACCCCCGGCCCAGAGTAATGGCGGTCACGTTTGGGCAACCAAGCGCACAGAATCCGGCTTATCGGTGGGCTTCACATTTTTACTGACGGCTGAAGCACAGGTGACTGCCCAGGCAGCTTTTGTGCCTGGGTTGGGCAAATAATCCTGCCATGCGAGCCCAATACGATATTTACCCTGCCCGCGCGCCAGCGCCTTTGCTGGATGCCGCCACCTTGCTTTTGGTGCGCAGCACCCCCTCCCAAGGATGGGAGCTGCTGATGACGCGCCGCTCTGCCCAAGCCAGCTTTGTGCCTGGCGGCTACGTGTTCCCCGGCGGTGGGCTGGATGCGCAGGATGCGCAAGAGGGCCTGCCCGTGCTGACCCGTCCGGCCATGCCTGCGGCCCAGCGCCAGGCGGCCATTGCCGCGGTGCGCGAAACGTTTGAAGAGATGGGCCTGCTGCTGGCCGTGCATGCCGATGGCCGCCCGGCCACCCAGGCCGATGTGGATGCGCTGGACCGCCGTGCTGCCCTGTGGCCCCAACTGCTGGCCCGGGGCCTGCAACTGGACTTGCGCGGGGTGTGGCTGCTGGCCCATTGGACGGCGGACCCGTGCGTGCCCAAACGCTTTGCGGTGCCCTTTTTTATCGCTCTGGCCCCGCAGGGGCAAATGGCCGTGGCCGATGAGAGCGAACAGTTCGAGCCGGTCTGGGTCGCGCCCCAGCAAGCGCTGCAGCAGCATGCGGATGGGCACATGCCCATGATTTATCCCACCTTGCGCACCTTGGAGCGCTTGGCGGCCTACCCCGAGACGGCAGCGCTGCTGGCGGCCGTGCAAACGGGCCCGCTGTGGCGCAGCATGCCGCGTTCGGGCCGTCTGGGGGGCAAGGAATACCGCTGCATGGAAAACGAAGCGGCCTATGGCGAGCTGGCCTTGCTCTGCCCCGATGGGCAAGCGCAGCCTGTGCTGGACTGGCAATCGACGCAGGTGGTGGCGCTGCGCCAAAACGTGCTGCGCCTGACTGCTCCGAATGAGGGCGTGATGACCGGCCCGGGCACCAACAGCTACCTGATCGGTGAAGCGACCACCGGTTTTATCGCCATTGATCCCGGGCCCAGCGATGCCCAGCACATTGAGCGGCTGTTGGTGGCCGCAGGCGCAGATATTCGCGCCATTGTGTGTACCCATTCGCACCCCGACCATGCCCCAGGGGCGTGGTTGCTGCAGGCCCTGTGCGAGGAGAAAACCGGGGTCAAACCCAGGGTGCATGGCCTGCCCAGCGGGCCGGGAGCCCCGGCGCACAGCCACTTCGTGCCCGATCAATCTTTGCAAAATAAAGAGCTGCTTACGCTTGCTGGTAAAGGCGAAAATGCCAAAATAACCCATACTTTACAAGCCTTGCACACCCCAGGCCATGCCAGCAACCATCTGTGCTTGCTGTTGGTTGAAGATGGCCTGCTTTTTACGGGGGATCACATCCTCAATGGCAGCACCACCATCATCAATCCGCCCGATGGCAATATGGCCCAGTACCTGCAAAGCCTGGCGTATTTGGATGCGGTGTGTACCGAGCACCAGGTGCAGTTCCTCCTGCCGGCCCATGGCTACGTGCTGGGCCAGGCGCGGCAGGTGATTGCCCAGCTTACGGCCCACCGTTTGGCCCGCGAGGCCAAAGTATTGGCCGCCATGCGCCAAGTGCCCCACGGCACGCCGACCGACTGGGTGGCGCTGGCCTATGCCGACACGCCCCAGGCCTTATGGCCGCTGGCACAAAGAAGCTTGCTGGCCCATGCAGAGCGCATCGAGGCACTGGGATTGCTTTAATCTTCGGCCATGACAGAAAAACCCTTCCCCGACAACACGCCCCCGGATGCGGGCGAACGCTTGGCCAAGCGCTTGGCCCGGCAACTCAATTGCTCACGCCGGGAGGCGGAGCTGTACATTGAAAACGGTGCCGTATTGGTCGATGGAGCCGTGGTCGAGGTGCTCTCAACGCGGGTACACCCTGGGCAGACGGTGGCGGTGGCGCCGGGGGCCCGGGCCGAGCCTGTGCCCCCCGTTACCTTGCTATTGCATAAACCGGCAGGGTTTACGGTTGGCGATGGGCAGCCCAGTGCCTGGGATTTGCTCACCCCCGAGCGTTGGCAGCAAGGCAATACCCCCGCGCCGCTGAAAATGTTGAGCAAGCATTTTCAAAATCAAGAGCCCCTGCTCACCATCCCGATTCCGGCCAGCGGGCTCACCGTGCTGACGCAAGATGGCCGCATTCGGCGCAAGCTGACGGAAGATGCCCTGTTCATGGAGCAAGAATGCATTGCCCAGGTGCAAGGGCGCATCGTGCAAGATGGTCTGCAGCGCCTGTGCGACGGCACCGCCATTGCCGGCAAGCGCTTGCCGCGCATCAAGGTCAGCTGGCAAAGCGAGGGGCATTTGCGCTTTGCCCTGCAAGGGATTTTTCCGCACGAAATCGAGGCCATGTGCGCCGGTGTGGGCTTGGAACTGGTGGGTTTAAAACGCCTGCGCATTGGGCGCATTGCTCTGGCTGGGCTGGCCGAGGGCCATTGGCGCTATTTGCAGCCCTGGGAACGGTTTTAAGTTCAGCCAAGTGGTGGATTGGCCATAATCACGCCGAATCCGTATTGCCTGGTATTGCCTTGTATCGCCCTTTCTCCCCTTTATTTTTTGCCCATGCACGCCAACGAATCCCCCGTTTTTGACGATCAACAGGTGGCCGACTACCTGCTGCGCCACCCCACTTTTTTTGAACACCATGCCGAGTTACTGACCCGCGTGCAATTGCGCAGCGCCCATGGCCCGCAAGCGGTCAGTTTGCAAGAGCGCCAGGCCGAGTTGCTGCGCGAAAAAATCCGCAACCTCGAAGGCCGGGTGGCCGAAATGGTGCGCCACAGCAGCGAAAACGCCAGCATCGCCCACAAAATCCACCGCTGGAGCTGCGCCCTGGCCGGGGTGCCCGATGCCCGCTCCTTGCCCCATGTGATCAGCGAAGGCTTGCAAAAAGAGTTTGACGTGCCCCAAGTGGCCGTGCGCATGTGGCAGGTGGCCGGGCCGTTTATGGGCCTGCCGTTTACCTTGGGGGTGAGTGACGATGCGAAAGCCTTTGCCTCCTCGCTGACCATGCCGTTTTGCGGGCCCAATTTGGGCTTTGAGCCCACCACCTGGCTGCCCCGGCCTGACGAGGTGCAATCCCTGGCACTGCTGACCTTGCGCGAAGGCCCCAACGACAGCCAAACCCCGGCCTTTGGCCTGCTGGTGCTGGGCTCGCCCGACCCGCTGCGCTTTGATGCCACCATGGGCACCGACTTTTTATCGCACATCGCCGAGCAGGCCAGCGCCGCCCTGGGTCGGCTGCGCGGTGGTGTCGGTGGCAACGCCTGACCTCCCTGCAGACTTGGCCACAGCGCCCGCATCGGCCCAGCCTGTGCAGGCGGCACCGGTAGCTTCTGCAGCGCCTGCAGATGCCGCCTTGGTTGCCGCCTACCTGCAGCATGTGGCGCTGGAAAAACGCCTCGCACCCCGCACCGTCGCCTTGTATGCCCACGGGCTGCAGCGCCTATTGGCCCTGGGGCAAGCGCTTGCCGTGCCGCTGTGTGCCTTGCAGCCGCAGCACATCCGCCGCAGCGTGGCCCAGTGGCACAGCCAAGGGGGCAGCAGCGCCAGCATCGCTTTGGGCCTGTCGTGCTGGCGGGGGTTTTTTCACTGGCTGGCGGGGCAGCACCGGGTGCAGCGCAACCCGGTGCAAGGCATTCGCCCGCCCAAGGCCGCGCAGCGCTTGCCCAAGGCCTTGCCGGTGGATGCGGCGGTGCAACTGGCGGCCTTCGCAGGCGAAACTTCCAGCACCCCCTGGCAAGAAGCGCGCGCCGCAGCGCTGACCGAGCTGCTCTACAGCAGCGGCTTGCGCGTGAGTGAACTGGTCGGGCTGGATGCCCAGCCCAGTGCCCAGGCCCTGGGCTGGGTGGATGAAGCCGCCGCCCTGGTGCATGTGCTGGGCAAAGGCGGCAAGCGCCGCAGCGTGCCGGTGGGCCCGCCCGCACTGGCAGCCCTGCGGCAGTGGCTGGCGCTGCGGGCGCAGCCCTTTGGGCCGCAGTGGCAGGAGCCAGCCTTGTTCGTGGGCGTGCGCGGGCGGCGCATCAGTGCGGCCCAGGTGTGGCATAGCGTGCGCCAGCGCAGCCAGCAGGCGGGGCTGGCGCAGCCGGTGCATCCGCACATGCTGCGCCACTCGTTTGCCAGCCATGTGCTGCAATCGAGCGGCGATTTGCGGGCCGTGCAAGAGCTGCTGGGCCACAGCAGCATCCGCACCACGCAAGTCTATACACGCCTGGATTTTCAGCATTTGGCCCAGGTGTACGATCAGGCCCACCCTCGGGCGCACCGGGTGTCACCGTTACCCGAAGGTGCTGATAAGTCCCCCCCAGAAACTAAGGAGTATTGATATGGCTGATACCTGGCTGCCTTCCCTGATCACCGCGAGCCCGCAAGAGGGCTTTGAGCTGGCCATTACCCTGAGCCGCCGTGGCGTGAAATACACCCAGCCCGATGCCCAGGTGCTGCACAAACTGCGTCCCGAATACGCCAACGACCACGCCGCGCTGACGGCGGCCTCGCAGGTGGTGGCCCTGAATTTTCAAACCGTGGCTGCGGCCAACAACTACTGGCGCAGTTAAGTCAGTATTTTTTAAATAGCTGGGAACGCTTTGATTTGAATGTTTTTCTGGAGTATTTCCATAAAATCATTGATTTTAAAGCGGTATTAGCTATCATTTTTCCGCTGTGCCATCGCAAGGACAGCGGTTTTATTTTTGGCAAGGTACTTTTATGGCTTTGATCCCCACCACCATCCTGACGGGCTTTTTGGGCGCAGGCAAAACCACGCTGCTCAAACGCATCCTGAGCGAAGCCCACGGCATGAAGATTGCTGTTATTGAAAATGAATTTGGCGAAGAAAACATCGACACCGATATTTTGCGCACCGAATCCAAAGAACAAATCCTGCAGATGAGCAACGGCTGCATCTGCTGCACCATCCGCGAAGACCTGCGCGAAACCCTGCAACTGCTGGCGGCCAAGCGGCGCAAAGGGCTGGTCGATTTTGAGCGCATCGTGATTGAAACCACCGGCCTGGCCGACCCCGGCCCGGTGGTGCAAACCTTTTTTATGGACGATGAGATTGCCGAGACCTACCTGGTCGATTCCATCCTCACCGTGGTCGATGCCAAACACGCCCCGCAGCAGCTCGATGAGCGCCAGGAAGCGCGTCGCCAGGTGGGTTTTGCCGACCAAATCTTTTTAAGCAAAACCGACTTGATCAGCGCCGAAGAAAAAGATGCGCTCATCCACCGCCTAAAGCACATGAATCCGCGTGCGCCCATTGAAGCGGTGCATTTTGGCCAAGTCGATTTAAAACAGGTGCTTGATCTGCGCGGCTTTAATCTGAACGCCAAACTCGAAGTCGATCCCGATTTTTTGCAGGACGACGACCACAGCCACTGCGACCATGACCACGGCCACTGTTCGCATGGCCATGACCACCACCACGACCATGAGCATGGCGAGCACTGCCACCACCCGCACCACCATCACCACGATGACGATGTGAAAAGCTTTGTGTACCGTGCCACCCGCCCATTCAATCCGGCCAAGCTGGAAGACTTTTTGGGGGCGATTGTGAACATCTACGGCCCGCGCATGCTGCGCTACAAGGGCGTGCTGGACATGCAAGGCACCAGCCGCAAAGTGATCTTTCAAGGCGTACACCAGCTGATGGGCAGCGATTTGGGCCCCGAATGGGCTGCCGATGAAAAGCGCGAAAGCCGCATGGTATTCATCGGTATTGACCTGCCGCAAGACATCCTGCGCCAAGGCCTGGACCAAAGCCTGAGCTAGCCCGGTGGGCCGACGCGGCACATGGTCACCCTAGGGTGATCCCTAGGAGATCAAGCCTTGCCCGTGTGCTGGCGTGCGATATAAAGCCAGCCTTGCAATAGAGGTCGATACAATCGCGCCCCGCAAGCGCTGGCCTAGCGCATAGGCCAAAGCACCTCTTTGCCGGCCCCGCCCGCCAAGAGTGTGTTTCCCCTCAACCCCGGCAGCTGCCAAGCTGCCATTGTTGCGATTCAGAACATCATGATTACGACCACTGCAGCGACCAAACGCGATCCCAAGCTGGCCAATAACTGGAAAAGCAAACCTGTTGAGGAATTGAGCGATGCCGAAATCATCGCCATGCCCGAGAGCGAATACATGAATGACACCCAGCTGGCGTACTTTCGCCTGAAGCTGGTCAAGCTCAAGCAAGATATGCACGCCAACGCCGGTGAAACCGCAGAAAACCTGCGCGAAGACACCGTGGTGGTGCCCGACCCGGCCGACCGCGCCACGATCGAAGAAGAGCACGCCCTGGAGCTGCGCACCCGCGACCGCGAGCGCAAGCTGCTGAAAAAAATTGAGCAATCGATTGCCAGCATCGACGCGGGTGAATATGGCTATTGCGATGAAACCGGCGAGCCCATTGGCGTGCCGCGTCTGCTGGCCCGTCCAACCGCAACTTTGTCGCTGGAAGCGCAGCAGCGACGCGAATTGAAACAGAAAATGTTTGGTGATTGAGCGTTAAGCAGGCTGGCAAGCGGCTAGGATGTTTGGCATGGTGACACAGGCAAACAAACCCACTGGACTGCTTTCAAAAGTGATCGGCTTGGTGCGCGGCAAGGACGATGCCAGCCCTGGCGAAAGCACCTTGTCCCCGGACAGCCGCCAAGAGCTGCGTGACCTTGTGGCGCGCAAGCGCCGCAACCTGGCGGTGCGCCACCAAGAGTTTGCCCAGCTGCGCCAGTTGCGCCAAGCCGGTGTGACGGCGGAAAACCTGCCCTCGCCCGTCTCCAGCCAGCTGTCTTCGCAAGCCTTGGGGCACGAGCAGGGGGCGCTGAAAAGCACGCAAACCTTGCGCAAGATTGATGTGATTGAGGCCCAAATGTCCCGCCAATGGTGGGGCGACAAAGCCGGTGCAAGCTCAAAAATCGCTGATTCTGTGCAGGAGGGCGCGTCTTTGCGGGCGGCGCAAGCGGCCGCTGGGGGCCCTCCAGGGACTGCGTCTGCGTCTGCTCCACCGATTCAGCCCGCACAGGAGCGTTGTGCAGTGGAGTTTGTGCCCCATGCCGATCTGGAAGAGCCCGCCATTTTGTTTGCCCACGGCGATGCGCAGGCCGCACGCACGCATCTGCTGGAGCAGCTCTCGCAAGCCTTAAGCAACCCTGCGGCCGAGCCTGACACGGTGGCCCGGCTGTGGCACGCCGTGTTGGATTTGTGCCGTGCGACGGGGGATGAAGAAACCTTCGAACCCTTGGCGATTGATTACGCCGCCCACTTTGGCAAATCGGCCCCCTTGTGGACTTCGCTGCCTGGGCAGCTGGGCTTGGCCCCTTTGCTGGATGGTGCCATGCACAGCGCCGCTGCCTCCCCTGCCGGGCGCAAGGGGCCGTGGCAAAGCCCGGCGGCGGTGACCACCAGCACGGTGGCCGCCTTGAACGCCACCGTCAGCCGCGCGCTGCCGCCGTGGTGCATGTCCTGGCAACGCCTGCACACGGTGGATGAAGCGGCCTTGCCCCATTTGACGGCCTTGCTGCAGGGCTGGGCCGATGCCCCTGGCGACTACGCCTGGTCGTACGCGGGGACATTGCTGCAATTGCTGCAGCGCCATACCGTGGTTGAAGACAAGCAGGCCAACCCCCAGTGGTGGATGCTGCGCCTGGCGGTGCTGCGCTTTTTGCACCGGATGGAGGAATACGATGAGGTGGCGCTGGAGTACTGCATCACCTACGAGGTTTCACCGCCGTCGTGGGTACCACCCTTGCACCAGTGCCTGGTCGAACTGGAGGGCGATTTAGACCCCAGCACCGTGCTCGACTCGCTGGAGCAGCAGACCCGGCAGCCGGGTTCCGCCACCACCACCACCACCGCGATGACTCCGGTGCAGGGCGAGGGCTTGTGGGGAATTTTGGATGGGGATATTGACGCGCAATTGAACGCGGTGAGCACCAAGCTGGTGCCCGGCCAGCCCTTGGAAGTCGATTGCAGCTTGCTGGTGCGGCTGGATTTTGTCGCCGCCGGCAGCTTGCTCAACTGGGCGGCCCAGGCCCAAAGCCAAGGGGTTGCCTTGCGTTTTACCCATTTGCACCACTTGGTGGCGGCCTTCATGACCGTGCTGGGGGTGCAAGAGCACGCCAAGCTGTACCTGAGTCCGGTATAAATTTTTGTTTTTCTCCAGACAAACCCCCTTGTAATTGGGGGCAGCGGTGCCACTTGTTGGCGCTATGGAACAATTTCACGGCACCACCATCATCAGCGTACGGCGGCAAACGCCGCAGGGCCTGGAAGTCGCCATCGGCGGCGACGGGCAAGTCACCCTGGGGCACATCGTTGTCAAAGGCAGCGCCCGCAAAGTGCGCAAGCTCTACCACGGCAAGGTTCTGGCCGGTTTTGCCGGCGCCACCGCCGATGCGTTTACCCTGTTTGAACGCTTTGAAGCCAAGCTGGAAAAGCACCAGGGCCACCTGATGCGCGCGGCCATCGAGCTGACCAAAGACTGGCGCACCGACCGCGTGCTGCGCAAACTGGAGGCCATGCTGGCCGTGGCCGATCACTCGGCCTCGCTCATCATCACCGGCAATGGCGATGTGCTGGAGCCCGAGCAGGGCATTGTCGCCATTGGCTCGGGCGGGGCGTATGCGCACTCAGCGGCCAAAGCGCTTTTGAACAATACCGAGCTGGGGGCCGAGGCCATCGTAAAAAAATCGCTCGAAATTGCCGGCGAGCTGTGCATTTACACCAACATGCACCACACCATTGAAACCCTGCCTGTCCAGGCGGATTCTTAAAAATAAGAGCTGTTTACGCTTGCTGCATAAGCGTAAATGGCCATTTGAATGGATAAAACATGTCGTCCATGACCCCCCAAGAAATTGTCAGTGAACTCGATCGCCACATCGTTGGGCAAACCGGTGCCAAGCGGGCTGTGGCCATTGCCCTGCGCAACCGCTGGCGCCGCCAGCAGGTCGATGAGGCGCTGCGCCCGGAGATCACGCCGAAAAATATTTTGATGATTGGCCCCACCGGCGTAGGCAAAACCGAAATTGCCCGCCGCCTGGCGCGGCTGGCCGATGCGCCCTTCATCAAAATTGAAGCCACCAAGTTCACCGAGGTGGGCTATGTGGGCAAGGATGTGGATGCCATCATCCGTGACCTGGCCGAAGTGGCGGTGAAGCAGGCCCGCGAAGCGGACATGAAAAAGCAGCGCATGCGCGCCGAAGACGCGGCCGAAGAGCGGGTGCTGGAGGTGCTGCTGCCCTCGGCCCGCACGCACGACGATACCCCGGCCACCGACAACGCCACGCGCCAAGTTTTTCGTAAAAAATTGCGCGAGGGGCAGCTCGATGACAAGGAAATCGAAATTGACCTGCTCGATGCCCGCCCCCAGGTAGAAATCATGGGCCCCCAAGGCATGGAGGAAATGGCCGAACAGCTGCGCGGCATGTTCAGTCACATGGGTGCAGAGCGGCGCAAAACCCGCAAACTCAAGATCAAAGAGGCGCTCAAGCTCTTGGTCGATGAAGAGGCGGCCAAGCTGGTGAACGAAGAAGAGCTCAGAGCCCGCGCCCTGCACAATTTGGAGCAAAACGGCATCGTCTTTTTGGACGAAATCGACAAAGTCGCCTCGCGCCAAGACAGCGGCGGGGCCGAAGTCTCCCGCCAGGGCGTGCAGCGCGATTTGCTGCCGCTGGTCGAGGGCACCACGGTGAATACCAAATACGGCATGGTGAAAACCGACCATATTTTGTTCATTGCCTCAGGGGCGTTTCACCTGTCCAAGCCCAGCGATTTGATTCCTGAGCTGCAAGGGCGTTTTCCGATTCGCGTGGAGCTCGACAGCCTGTCGGTGCAAGACTTTGAGGCCATCCTCACCCAAACCCACGCCAGCCTGACCAAGCAATACCAGGCCCTGTTGGCCACCGAAGGTGTCACGCTGGAGTTCACCCCCGAGGGCATCACCCGCCTGGCGCACACCGCGTTTACGGTGAACGAGCGCACCGAAAACATTGGCGCGCGCCGTTTATCGACGGTGATGGAGCGGCTGCTGGACGAGGTCAGCTTTGATGCGGTCAAGCACCAGGGCCAGACCATTGTGATTGATGCCGCTTACGTCGATGCCCGGCTGGAGCAGCTGAGCAAAGATGAAGATTTGTCACGCTACATCTTGTAAAGTCCCGCAGCGCGGTGGCCCTGGGCCGGTCGCTTAAAATCTTTCCCCTCTGGCGGCACTGGTCCCAGAGGGTTTTCTGTTTTTCTCTACCCGCTGAAGGCTGCTGCTTTGACCTCCACCTCGCCCGAACACATTACGGTTTTGCGCCAAGAAGCGGTACACGCTTTGCTGGCAGGACATGGCGAGCAGCCCGCTGGCACCTGGGTGGATGGCACCTTTGGGCGCGGCGGCCATGCGCGGCTGCTGCTTAGTCGGCTGGGGCCGCAGGGGCGCTTGATTGCCTTTGACAAAGACCCGCAAGCCATTGCCGAGGCGGCCACCATCCATGACCCGCGCTTTAGCATTCGCCACCAGGGCTTTTGCCATCTGGCCGAATTACCAATAGCTAGCACCGCAGGCGTACTCTTGGATTTAGGGGTCAGTTCCCCGCAAATCGACACGCCAGAGCGCGGTTTCAGCTTCCGTTTTGATGGCCCGCTGGACATGCGCATGGACACCACGCGCGGCATGAGCGTGGCCCAGTGGCTGGCCGAGGCCGAGGTGCAGCAGATCACCGATGTCATTCGCAACTATGGCGAAGAGCGCTTTGCCTTTCCGATTGCCAAGGCCATCGTCGCCCAGCGCGAGGCACAAGGGCCGCTGCAGACCACCGCTGAGCTGGCCAGCCTGGTGGCCCGCGTGGTCAAAACCCGCGAAGCGGGCCAGAACCCGGCCACGCGCACGTTTCAAGCGCTGCGCATTTTTATCAACGCCGAGCTGCAAGAGCTGGAGCAGGCCCTGGCCGCCAGCCTGCAGGTGCTGCAGCCGGGCGGCTGGCTGGTGGTGATTAGCTTTCACTCGCTGGAAGACCGCATCGTCAAGCAATTCATGGCCGAGCACTCCAAAGAGGTGTACGACCGGCGCATGCCGCTGGCCCCGCCCCAGCCCATGCGCCTGACGGCGGTGCAGCGCATCAAGCCCAGCGCCGCCGAGGTGGCGGCCAACCCGCGCGCGCGCAGTGCGGTGATGCGCGTTGCCCAGCGTACCGACGTGGTGTAAGCATGGAACGGGTGCTGCTGCGCATGCATATTTTGTTGCTGCTGGCCGTGATTGCCAGTGCGCTGTACTTGGTGCAAACCCAGTATGCAGCGCGGCGCTTGTTTACCGAGCTGGACCAGGCGATTGCCAAAAACCGGCAGCTGGAAGAAGAGCGCGAGCGCCTGCAGGTGGAGCAGCGGGCCCAATCGGCCCCGGTGCGCATTGAAAAATTGGCCCAAGAGCTGGGCATGGAAACGGCCACCCCAGCGCTGACCACCTATGTGCGCGATGACCGTGGGGTGGGGCAATAGGCATGCGCAGCGTTTCTTATGGCAGCAGCTCCTTGCTGGCGCACAAAACCCAGCTGTGGCGCAGCCGCTTGGTGATGATGTTGGTGGCCCTGGGCTTTTTGGGCCTGGCCGGGCGCGCGGCCTATGTGCAGTTGATTGGCAATGACTTTTTCCTGCGCCAGGGCGAGGTGCGCTTTGCCCGCACGATTGAGCTGGCGGCCAACCGGGGCCGCATTTTGGATCGCAACGGGCTGATTTTGGCCTCCAGCGTGCCCGCGGCCAGCATCTGGGCCATCCCGGAAGACGTGGATATGGCCGATCCGGCCGTGCTGGCCCAGCTGCCCGCGTTGGCCCAGCTGATGGATGTGCCCTTGGCGCAGCTCAAGCAAAAGCTGGACACGGACAAAACCTTTGTCTGGCTCAAGCGCCAGCTCGATTGGGATGTGGGCCAGCAAATCAAGGCGCTGGCCATCAAAGGCATCTACCAAACGCGCGAATACAAGCGCCAGTACCCGGAGGGTGAATCGGCGGCCCACATTGTTGGCTTTACCAATGTGGAGGACAAAGGCCAAGAGGGCATGGAGCTGGCCTTTGAAAAAGAGCTGGCTGGCCAACCGGGCTCGCGCCGGGTGATCAAAGACCGCCTGGGGCGGGTGGTGGAAGGCGTGGGCGAAGAAATCCCGCCGATTGATGGGCGCGAAATTACCCTGTCCATCGACAGCAAAATCCAGTTTTTTGCCTACCAAAAAATCAAAGAACAGGTGCTGGCCCACAAAGCCCTGGGCGGCTCGGTGGTGGTGATGGATGCGCGCACGGGGGAGCTGCTGGCCTTGGCCAACTACCCCAGTTTTGACCCGGGCAACCGCAAAAAACTCACGGGCGAGCAGCTGCGCAACCGTGCCATCACCGATGTGTTTGAGCCGGGCTCAACCGTCAAACCAATCACGGTGGCCATGGGCCTGGAGTCGGGCAAGTTCCGGCCCGATACCTTGATTGATACCTCGCCGGGGCGCTTGAACGTCACCGGCTCGACCATCTCCGATACGCGCAACCACGGGGTGCTCACGGTCGAAGGCGTGATTCAAAAGTCCAGCAATATTGGGGTGACCAAAATTGCCCAACAACTCACCGCCCAGGAAATGTGGGAAACCTTCTCGGCCGTGGGCTATGGGCAAAAGCCGCAAATTGCCTTCCCCGGTGTGGCCAGTGGGCGCTTGCGGCCCTTTAAAAGCTGGCGGCCCATTGAGCAGGCCACCATGTCCTACGGCTATGGCTTGTCGGCCAGTTTGCTGCAAATGGCGCGCTCGTACACCGTGTTTTCCAATGATGGGCGGGTGATTCCGGCCTCCATGCTCAAGCTCAAGCAGCCGCCCGTGGGCGTGCCGATCTTCTCCATCAAAACGGCCAATGCCGTGCGCCACATGCTTGCCCTGGCCACCGGCCCTGGGGGCACGGGGCAGCGGGCGCAAACGGTGGGCTACTCCGTGGGCGGCAAATCCGGCACGGCGCGCAAACAGGTGGGCAAGGGCTATGCCGCCGGCAAATACCGCGCGTGGTTTACCGGCCTGGCCCCGGTGGAAGAGCCGCGCATCATCGTCGCCGTCATGGTCGATGAGCCCAACAACGGCACCTATTACGGTGGCACCGTGGCCGCGCCGGTGTTCAGTGCCGTGGTGCAACAAAGTTTGCGCTTTATGGGCGTGCCGCCGGACATGGCCGTGCAGCCCCAAATCGTCGCCGATCCGGTCGAGGAATCTTTGTGAGTTCAGTTTTTTTGCATTTATCCGATCTGCCCAGCACCTTGGCCTGGCTGCGCGCGCGCGCCCCCCAGGGGCAGTTGCGCACCGACAGCCGCCACGTGCAGCCGGGCGATATTTTTATTGCTTGGCCGGGGGCCGCAGTCGATGGCCGCGCCTTTGTCGCCCAGGCCTTGGCGCACGGCGCTGCGGCCTGCTTGGTGGAGCACGACGGCAGCGCCGACTTTGCGTTTGCCGATGCCCGCATTGCCAGCTTTACCGGCCTGAAAACCATCACCGGCAGCCTGGCCGCGCAGTGGCTGGGCCACCCCGCGCAGGCGCTGCGCATTGTGGCGGTTACAGGCACCAATGGCAAAACCAGCACCGCCTGGTGGCTGGCCCACGCCCTGCCGCGCTGTGCCATGGTTGGCACCCTGGGGGTGGGCCTGCCGCCGCACTTCACCAGCACCGGCATGACCACACCCGACCCGGTGCTGCTGCAGACCGAGTTTGCAAAATTCATAGCTGCTGGCGCTGAATTTGCAGCCATTGAGGCCTCATCTATTGGAATAGTTGAGCATCGCCTTGCGGGCACTGCTATTGATACTGCCGTTTTTACCAACTTCACCCAAGACCACCTGGACTACCACGGCAGCATGGACGCTTACTGGCAGGCCAAGGCCCAGCTGTTCGATTGGCCCGGCCTGCGCGTGGCGGTGGTGAATGTGGACGATGCCCAAGGCCGGGCGCTGGCGCAAACGCTGGCCCCGCGTAGCGCGCTGGAGGTGTGGACGGTGGGTCTGCAGCACCCCGCGCGCTTGATGGCCGTCGATATTGCCCACACCGCCCAAGGCATGGCCTTTACCGTGGTAGAGGGCCAGCAGCGCCAGCCCATGCAAACGGCCCTGATTGGCCAGTACAACATCAGCAACCTGTTGGGCGTGCTGGCCACGCTGCGCGGCCAAGGCCACAGCCTGGCGCAGGCCGTGGCGGCGTGCGCCAGCTTGCAACCCGTGCCTGGGCGCATGCAGCAAATTGCCGTGGTGGGCCAGCCTTTGGTGGCCATTGACTACGCGCACACCCCCGATGCTCTGGTGCAAGCCCTGGCCGCTTTGCGCCCCTTGGCCCAGGCGCGGGGCGGGCGGCTGTGCTGCGTGTTTGGCTGTGGCGGCAACCGCGATGCCCGCAAGCGCCCGCTGATGGGGGCCGCCGCCGAGCAAGGGGCCGACCAGGTGCTGGTCACCAGCGACAACCCGCGCCTGGAAGACCCGCAGGCCATCGTGGCCGATATCTTGGCGGGCATGCGCCCCCAGACCCCTTATGAACTGGACCGCGCGGCCGCCATTGCCCAGGCCATTGCCCAGGCCGATGCCCGCGATGTGGTCTTGCTGGCCGGCAAAGGCCACGAAGATTACCAAGACGCGCAGGGCCACAAACGCCCATTTTCCGATTACCACGAGGCCGCACGCGCCGTGCAGGCCCGCCAAGAAAGAACCCAGCCATGATGACTTTGGCCCAGGCGGCTGCCTGGATGGCCCAGACCCTGCCCCAGGTGCAGTACGGCAGTGCCGCTGCTGCCGAAGGGGCCCAGCACCTTGCCCTGCAGCGCGTCCATACCGATAGCCGCAGCGTGCAGCCCGGCGATCTCTTCATCGCCCTGCGCGGCGAGCGCCTGGATGCGCACGACTTTTTGGCCCAGGCCCAAGCGGCCGGTGCCGCTGCCGCCGTGGTCGAGCTGGGGCGCAGCCTGCCCGGTTTGCCGTGCCTGGAGGTGAGCGATACCACCGCCGCCCTGGGGGCGCTGGCCGCCGGTTGGCGCAGCCAGTTTGGCCTGCCATTGGTGGCGGTGACCGGCAGCAATGGCAAAACCACCGTCACGCAAATGCTGGCCAGCATCCTGACCGCCGCAGCGGGCGAGGCCGCTTTTGCCACGCGCGGCAATTTCAACAACGCGATTGGCGTGCCGCTGACGCTGTTGCGCTTGACCGCGCAGCACCGCCTGGGCGTGGTCGAGCTGGGCATGAACCACCCCGGCGAGATTGCCGACCTGGCTTGTATTGCCCAGCCCACCATCGCCCTGGTGAACAACGCCCAGCGCGAGCATCAGGAATTCATGCACACCGTGCAGGCCGTGGCCGAAGAAAACGGCAGCGTGCTGGCCATGCTGCCGATTGATGGCACAGCCGTGTTCCCAGCAGACGATGCCTTTAGCCCCCTGTGGCAAGGCTTGGCCGCTGGGCGCACGGTACTCACCTTTGGCGCTGGCGTGGGCGATGTGCAAGCGTCGCACGCCGTGTGGCAGGGCGACCATTGGCAGGTGAGCATCACCACCCCGCACGGCCCGCTGCACACCGCCTTGCACATTGCCGGGCGGCACAACGTGCGCAATGCCTTGGCGGCCACTGCCTGCGCGGTGGCGGCTGGCGTGCCCTTGGCGGCGATTGCCCAGGGCCTGCAGGCCTTCACCCCGGTGACGGGGCGCAGCCGGGCGCTGGCCCTGCCCTGGCAGGGGCGCACGCTGACGCTGGTGGACGACACCTACAACGCCAACCCCGATTCCATGCAAGCGGCCATTGCCGTGCTGGCCGAGTTGCCCGCCCCGCGCCTGCTGGTGCTGGGCGACATGGGCGAGGTGGGCGACCAAGGCCCGGCCTTCCACGCCGAGGTAGGGCACAGTGCCCGTGCCGCTGGGATTGAGCAATTGATAGCACTGGGCCCGCAAAGCCAGGGCGCTGTGGCCGCATTTGGCCCCGCCGGGTGGCATGGCAGCGACATGGCCGCCGTGCAAGCGCAGGTGCTGGCCGCGGTGCAGGCCGGGGTGGCCAGCGTGGTGGTCAAGGGTTCGCGCAGCATGCGCATGGAACAGGTGGTGCAGGCGCTGCAAGCGGCCAGCGCCCAGCAGGGAGCAGGGGTATGTTGATTTGGTTGGCCCAGTGGTTGCAAAGCCTGCAGCCGGACTGGACGTTTTTGCGCGTGGTGCAGTACATCACCTTCCGCGCCGTGATGGCGGCCATGACCGCCTTGCTCATCGGTCTGTGGATTGGCCCCAAGGCGATTCGCATGCTCACGGCGCTGAAAGTGGGCCAGCCCATTCGCGGCTACGCCATGCAAACGCATTTGGTCAAAAGCGGCACGCCCACCATGGGCGGGGTGCTGATTTTGTTGTCGATTGCCATCTCCACCCTGCTGTGGTTTGAGCTGAGCAACCGCTTTGTCTGGACGACGCTGATCGTCACCCTCGGTTTTGGCGCGATTGGCTGGGTGGACGACTGGCGCAAGGTGGTGAATAAAGACCCCGAGGGCATGCGCTCGCGCGAGAAGTATTTCTGGCAATCGGTCATTGGCCTGCTGGCGGCGCTGGCGCTGGTGTTCAGCATTTCCGAGTCCAGCAATGCCCGGGCTTTTGAGCTGTTCATCACCTGGGTGCAATCGGGTTTTTCGATGGATTTGCCGCCGCAAACCGGGCTGATGCTGCCGTTTTTCAAACAGGTCAGCTACCCGTTGGGGGTGCTGGGCTTTGTCGTGCTGACGTATTTGGTGATTGTCGGCGCGAGCAATGCGGTGAATTTGACCGATGGTTTGGACGGTTTGGCCATCATGCCGGTGATTTTGGTGGCCGCCTCGCTGGGCATTTTTGCCTACGTGACGGGCAGCAGCACCTACGCCAAATACCTGCACCTGCCGCACATTCCGGGCACGGGTGAGCTGCTGGTGTTTTGCGGGGCGATGGCCGGGGCGGGGCTGGCCTTTTTGTGGTTCAACGCCCACCCAGCGCAAATTTTCATGGGCGATGTGGGGGCGCTGGCCCTGGGTGGTGCCCTGGGCACGATTGCCGTCATCGTGCGCCAGGAGATCGTGCTGGCCATCATGGGCGGCATTTTTGTGCTGGAGGCGTTGTCCGTCATGCTGCAGGTCGCCTATTTCAAGTACACCAAAAAGCGCTACGGCGAAGGGCGGCGCTTGCTCAAAATGGCCCCGCTGCACCACCATTTTGAAAAAAGCGGCTGGAAGGAAACCCAAGTTGTCATGCGCTTTTGGATCATCACCATGCTGCTGTGCCTGATTGGTTTGTCCACCCTGAAACTGCGGTAAACGCCATGGTGCAACAAAGTAAAAACCTAGCTCCTGCCGCTGATGAAATCAAGGTTTCAGAGGTAAATATGCCTGAAAGCATTGAAAAACAAGCGGGTACAGCTCCTGAAAACAAAGCGCTGACCGCCGCCAGCGACGCGGCGGCCTTTGTCGCGCAGATTTTTCAAGACGATCAAACCGCTGCGGCCACGGACGCGGCCGACGCGCAGGCCGACCTGCCGCTGGCCGCCGTGCAGTGGCCCCCGGTGCCTGCCCGCTGGCCGCAGGATGCCGCCCAGCACCTGCGCGGCCAGCGCGTGCTGGTGCTGGGCCTGGGCGCGTCTGGGCTGGCCATGGCCCGCTGGTGCGCCCGCGCCGGGGCGCAGGTGACGGTGGCCGATACGCGCAGTGCGCCGCCGCAGTTGGCGCTGCTGCAGGCCGAGTTGCCCAGCGTGCGTTTTATCGCCGGGCCGCTCAGCGCCGAGTTGGTGGCCGGGGAGGACGTGACCAGCGTGTACCGCTCGCCTGGGCTGGCCCCGCAGGAGATTGCGCCCGTGGTTGATGCTGCCCGCGCCATCGGTCTGCCGGTGGGCGGCGAGTTGGATTTGTTTGCCAAAGCCCTGGCCACCTTGGCCCAGCAGCACGGCTATGCGCCCAAAGTGCTGGCCATTACCGGCACCAATGGCAAAACCACGGTCACCGCGCTCACGGGCCAGTTGCTGGTGCATGCGGGTTGGTCGGTGGCGGTGGCGGGCAATATCGGCCCCAGCCTGCTCGATACCCTGGCGCACCACCTGGACGCTGAAAATTTGCCCCAGGCCTGGGTGCTGGAGCTGTCCAGCTTTCAGCTTGAGGGCGTGCAAGATTTCGCGCCCAGCGCGGCCGTGGTGCTCAACATTACGCAAGACCACCTGGACTGGCACGGCAGCATGGCCGCTTATGCCGCCGCCAAAGCGCGAATTTTTGGTGCCCAGGGCTGCATGGTGCTCAACCGCCAGGACGAGGCCGTCATGGCCATGCTGCCTGCGCCGGTGAAATTGAAGGGCGGCAAGCTGCAGCCGCGCTGGCACACCACCTTTGGCAGCAATCTGCCGCAGCAGCCGGGCGACTTTGGCCTGGAAGAAGTCAATGGCATGCGCTGGCTGGTGCGCGCGCACGACGAGGCCGGGCCCGATGGCAGCCTGTTTCTGCAGCGCCTGCTGCCGGCCGATGTGCTGCGCATTCGCGGCCTGCACAACGCCTGCAACGCCCTGGCCGCCTTGGCGCTGGCCCAGGCAGCGGGCTGCCCGCTGGCACCGCTCTTGTTTGGCCTGCGCGAATACCGGGGCGAGCCGCACCGGGTGCAGTCCCTGGGGCTGGTCGATGGCATAGAGTATTTCGACGATAGCAAGGGCACCAATGTGGGGGCCACCGTGGCCGCCTTGCACGGCTTGGGGCCGCAACAGCGCATCGTGCTAATTTTGGGTGGCCTGGGCAAAGGGCAAGACTTTGCTCCGCTGGCCGCGCCCGTGGCCCAGTATGTGCGCGCTGTGGTGTTGATCGGGCGCGATGCGCCCGCCATTCGCCAGGCCTTGGCCCCCACCGGGGTGGCGCTGCACGATGCCGCCGATCTGCCCAGCGCCGTGCGACTGGCCCGTGCCCAGGCGCAGCCGGGCGATGCCGTGTTGCTCTCGCCGGCCTGCGCCAGCATGGACATGTTCCGCGACTACGCCCACCGCGCCCAGGTGTTTACCGAGGCCGTGCAGGCCCTGGCCGAGGCCGCCGGGCAGGTGCTGGAGGTGGGCAGTTAATGGCCAAGCAAAAGACGGACCACACGCCCGAGCAGTCCGCTGCGCCCTCGGCGCACCGCTCTTGGCGCGCACGCCTGACCGGCTGGATGCGCGGCCCGCAGGACAAGCCCGTCGATGTCCTGCCCGTGCGTGTGGGCGATGCCCAGTACCGCAGCAAAGCCTTGCCGCCGACCACGCTGGGCCTGGACCAGGCGCTGATTTGGGTGGTGATTGGCCTGCTGGCCTGGGGGCTGGTGATGGTGTATTCGGCCTCGATTGCCATGGCGGACAACCCGCGCTTTGGCAAGATACTGCCCTACCACTTCGCCCTGCGCCACGCCATCTCGCTGGGCGTGGGCTTTGTGGCGGCCTTGCTGGCCTTTCAGATTCCGATGGAGCGCTGGGAGCAGTTGGCCCCGCGCATTTTCATGCTGGCGCTGGTGCTGCTGGTGATTGTGCTCATCCCCCACGTGGGCGTGTCCGTGAATGGCTCGCGGCGCTGGCTGTCGCTGGGGGTGATGAATTTTCAGCCCTCCGAATTGGCCAAATTCGCCGTGCTTTTGTACGCCGCCGACTACATGGTGCGGCGCATGGCGGTGAAAGAGCGCTTCTTTCGTGCCGTGCTGCCCATGGCGTTTGCCGTGCTGATTGTTGGCGTGCTGCTGCTGGCCGAGCCGGACATGGGCGCTTTTTTGGTGATCGTCATCATCGCCATGGGGATTTTGTTTTTGGGCGGGGTCAATGCCCGCATGTTTTTTGGCATGGGGGCGCTGGTGGTGTTGGCCTTTGTGGCCATGATCGCCACCTCGCCCTGGCGGCGCGAGCGCATTTTTGCCTACCTCAACCCCTGGGACATGGAGCACGCCCTGGGCAAGGGCTACCAGCTCACGCACGCGCTAATCGCCATCGGCCGTGGCGAGGTGACCGGCGTGGGCCTGGGCCGCAGCGTGGAAAAACTGCATTGGTTGCCCGAGGCGCACACCGACTTTTTGTTCTCGGTGATTGGCGAGGAGTTTGGCTTTGTCGGCCTGATGGTGTTGATTTTTGCCTTCTACTGGCTGATGCGGCGCATGACCGAAATTGGCCGCGAGGCGATTATTTTGGACCGCGTTTTTTCGGGCCTGGTGGCGCAAGGGGTGGCCATTTGGATGGGGTTTCAGGCCTTTATCAATATGGGCGTGAACCTGGGGGCGCTGCCCACCAAAGGGCTGACCTTGCCGCTGATGAGTTTTGGCGGTTCCGCCATTTTGTTTAATTTGATAGCTATTGCCGTGGTACTACGCGTGGATTACGAGAACAAAGCACTGCAAAGCCCCAGGAGAGCGTGATGAGTGCTACACAAAAAACCGCCTTGGTCATGGCGGGCGGCACCGGTGGGCACATCTTCCCCGGCCTGGCCGTGGCCCAGGCGCTGCGCGAGCAGGGCTGGAAAGTCCATTGGCTGGGGGCCCCTGGCAGCATGGAAGAGCGCCTGGTGCCGCCCCAGGGCTTTCCTTTAGAAACAATCGACTTCTCTGGCGTGCGCGGCAAAGGGCTGCTTACGCTGGCCTTGCTGCCGCTGCGCCTGCTCAGGGCCTTTGCCCAGGCCTGGGCCGTGGTGCGGCGCGTGCGTCCGGACGTGGTCATTGGCCTGGGCGGCTACATCAGCTTTCCCGGCGGCATGATGGCCACGCTGGCGGGCAAGCCGCTCATCCTGCACGAGCAAAATTCCGTGGCCGGCATGGCCAACAAAGTGCTGGCCAACGTTGCCAGCCGCGTGTTCTGCGCCTTTCCCAACGCCTTGCCGGGGGCGCAGTGGGTGGGCAACCCCTTGCGCCAGGCATTTTTGCAGCAGCCCCCACCGGCCGAGCGCTTTGCCGGACGCAGCGGGCCGTTGCGCATCTTGGTGGTGGGCGGCAGCCTGGGGGCCAAGGCGCTCAACGACACCGTGCCGCAGGCGCTGGCCCTGATTCCGCCTGAACAACGCCCGCAGGTGCGGCACCAAAGCGGTGCCAAGCAAATGCAGGCCCTGCAGGCCAGCTACGCCGCTGCCGGGGTGCAGGCCGAATTGACCCCGTTCATTGACGACACCGCCAGCGCGTACGCCCAGGCCGACCTCGTCATTTGCCGCGCCGGGGCCAGCACTGTGACCGAGCTGGCCGCCGTGGGCGCAGCCGCCATCTACGTGCCCTTTCCCCATGCGGTGGACGACCACCAAACCACCAACGCCCGCTTTGTGGTCGATGCCGGGGGCGGCTGGGTGGTGCAACAAACGGCATTAAGCCCGGAAAAACTGGCACACATGATTCAAAATATGCAGCGCTCAACGCTGCTAGAGACTGCGCAAAAGGCCAAAATGATGCAAAAAACCGAAGCCACCGCTGCCGTGGTGGCCGCCTGCCAGGAGCTGGCCCGATGAAACACGCCATTCAACACATTCACTTCGTCGGCATTGGCGGCTCGGGCATGAGCGGCATTGCCGAAGTGCTGCACAACCTGGGCTACACCATCTCGGGGTCGGACTTGGCCGACAGTGCCACCTTGCAGCACCTGCAGTCCTTGGGCATTGCCACCTTTATTGGCCACGCCGCAGAGCACATTGCCGGGGCGCAGGTCATCGTCACCTCGACCGCGGTGCGCGCTGACAATCCGGAAGTGGTGGCCGCGCGGGCGCAAAAAATCACCGTCGTGCCCCGCGCCCTGATGCTGGCCGAGTTGATGCGCTTTAAAACCGGCATCGCCATTGCCGGAGCGCATGGCAAAACCACCACCACCAGCCTGGTCGCCAGTGTGCTGGCCGAGGCCGGGCTGGATCCCACCTTTGTGATTGGCGGGCGGCTCAACAGCGCCGGGGCCAATGCCAAGCTGGGCCAGGGCGATTACATCGTGGTCGAGGCGGACGAATCTGATGCCTCGTTTCTGAACCTGCTGCCCGTCATGGCCGTGGTGACCAACATCGATGCCGACCACATGGAGACCTATGGCCACGATTTTGGGCGGTTGAAGCAGGCTTTTCTCGACTTTTTGCACCGCATGCCGTTTTATGGCCGGGCCATTGTCTGCACCGAAAGCCCCGCCATTCGCGACATCCTGCCCCAGCTGGCCCGCCCGGTCACCACCTATGGCCTGGCCGAAGGCGCGCAGGTGCGGGCGGTGGATGTTCGCGCCGAGCAGGGCCAAATGCGCTTTACCGTGCTGCGGCAAAACGGCAAGCCCTATCCGCCGCTGCACGTCACCCTGAACCTGCCGGGTGAGCACAACGTCTTGAACGCCCTGGCGGCCGTGGCCATTGCCATGGAGCTGGAAGTGGACGATGCCGCCGTGCTGCGGGCGCTGGAAAACTTCAAAGGCGTAGGTCGGCGCTTTCAGCGCTACGGCGAGCTGCCGTGCGCAGGCGGCCAGTTCACCGTGATTGATGACTACGGCCACCACCCGGTGGAAATGCAGGCCACCATTGCTGCGGCACGCGGGGCCTTTCCGGGGCGGCGCTTGGTGTTGGCCTTTCAGCCCCACCGCTACACCCGCACCCGCGATTGCTTTGAAGACTTTGTGCAGGTGCTCAGCCAGGCCGATGCCGTGTTGCTGGCCGAAGTCTATGCCGCCGGTGAAGAGCCGATCCAGGCCGCCGATGGCCGCGCCTTGGCTCGGGGACTGCGCGTGGCGGGCAAGGTGGAGCCTTTATTTGTAGCGGACATTGCCCAAATGCCCAGCACCATCGTGGACAATGCCCGCCCGGGCGATGTGGTGCTGACCATGGGGGCCGGATCGATTGGTGCGGTGCCAGCCAAAGTAGTACAGCTGCTCGCAAAAGACAAGCTAGAGACGCATATTGGACGTGGGTTATGACACAAAACAATGACAAATTAACACCTGCCGCTTTCGGTAAAGTGGCGGTGCTGCTGGGTGGACGCTCTTCGGAGCGCGAAGTCTCTCTGATGTCTGGGCAGGGCGTGCTGAACGCCCTGCGTGCGCAAGGGGTCGATGCCCATGCATTCGATCCAGCCGAAAAAGACCTGTGCGCGCTGAAAACCGAAGGCTTTGCCCGCTGCTTTATTGCCCTGCACGGTCGCCACGGCGAAGACGGCACGGTGCAAGGCGCGCTGGAGCTGCTGGGCATCCCCTACACCGGCTCGGGCGTGATGGCTTCGAGCATGGCCATGGACAAAATCATGACCAAGCGCATCTGGCGTTTTGAAGGCCTGCCCACCCCCGATTGGCGCATGGTGGCCAGTGTGGCCGATACGCAAGCGGCCTTTGCCGCCCTGGGCAGCCCCATGATTGTTAAACCGGCGCGCGAAGGCTCCACCATTGGCCTGACCAAAGTTACTAGCGCCGAGCAATGCGCCCAGGCTTATGCCCTGGCCGCCCGGTACGACCCCGAAGTGCTGTGCGAAGAATTTATTGCTGGTGACGAAACCACCTGCCCCGTGCTGGGCACCGGCGCGGCCGCCCAGGCGCTGCCCCTGATCCGCATCGTCGCGCCCGACGGTAATTACGATTACCAGAACAAATACTTCACCGACACCACCCAATACCACTGCCCCAGCGGCCTGCCGCCGCAGGAAGAGGAGGCCATCCAGCGCATGGTGGAAAAAGCCTACCGCACCCTGGGCTGCCGGGGCTGGGCGCGCGCCGATGTGATGATTCGCGCCAGCGACCGCAAGCCGTTCTTGCTGGAAATCAATACCTCGCCGGGCATGACGGGCCACTCCCTGGTGCCCATGGCTGCCCGGGCCCAATGCATCAGCTACGAGGCACTGTGCCTGCAGCTGCTGGCCACAGCCACTCTGGACAGCGCAGCTGCCACTTCCTAGCCACGGCAGTGACTGTGTATGCGCGAGCGGCCCACCCCCCTGGATATTCGTCTCATGAACGTGACGGCTTCGTTCATGTTTGGGGGCGGGTGCATTCTGGTGCTGGTGCTGGTTGTGGGCTGGGCGCTGCGCCATCCGGTGTTTTCGATTAACCGCATCGTGGTGGAAGGTGAATTGGTGCACAACAACGCGGTGACCTTGCGGGCCAATGTGGCCCCGCATTTGGCTGGTAATTTTTTCACCATTGATTTGCCCCAGGCGCAGACCGTATTCGAGCAGGTGCCCTGGGTGCGCAAAGCCGAAGTGCGCCGCGCGTACCCCAATAGTTTGCGTGTGCTCTTGCATGAGCATGTGGCCCAGGCGTACTGGGGCGCGGCTTCGGGTGCGGCCATGGTCAATACCTTTGGGGAAGTGTTTGAAGCCAACTTGGGCGAACTCGAACGCGAGGGCTTGCCCCGCCTGGACGGCCCCGAGGGCTCGGCCCCCCAGGTGTTGGCCATGTTTTATGCGCTGGAGCCATTGTTTCAAGCGCTGGACCTTTCGGTCGATGCCCTGAGCCTGCGTGACCGGGGCAGCTGGCTGCTGGTGCTGAGCAATGAAGCGCACCTTGAATTGGGCAGCGGCACCCCCGAACAAGTTTTGCAGCGCACCCAGCGCTGGCTGCGCACGGTGCGCACGGTGCTGGAACGCTACCAACGCACGGCAAATGCTATAGAGTACGCCGATTTGCGCTATACCGATGGTTATGCTTTGCGCTTGCGTGGCGTGAACACAATTTCACCCGCTGCGGCCAAGGCCTTGGCACAGCGCCAAGCAGCAGCAACAACAACAAATAGTCCAAAAAATCGACCTGCAGAGGGCAGACACTGAAATGGCAAGAGAGTACAAAGATGTGGTGGTAGGGCTGGATATCGGCACCTCCAAAGTCATGGCTGTGGTGGCCGAAGTGTTGCCCAATGGCGATTTAAAGCTGGCGGGCTTGGGGGTCGCCTCCAGCAACGGATTAAAGCGCGGGGTGGTGGTCAATATTGAAGCCACCGTGCAAAGCATTCAGCAGGCTTTAAAAGAAGCCGAGCTGATGGCCGATTGCAAAATTCAGCGCGTGCATACCGGCATCACCGGTAGCCATATTCGGGGCCTTAATCAAAGTGGCGTAGTGGCCATTAAAGACAAAGAAGTCACGCCCACGGATGTGGCCCGGGTGATTGAAACGGCCAAGGCGGTGAGTATTTCGTCCGATCAGCGCCTGCTGTTGGTCGAGCCGCAAGAATTTGTCATTGACGGACAAGACGTTAAAGAGCCCATCGGCATGAGCGGCATTCGTTTGGAAGCGAAAGTACACATCGTCACCGGGGCCCAAAGTGCGGCGGAAAACATCATTAAATGCGTGCGCCGTTGTGGCTTGGAAGTGGAGCAATTGCTGCTCAATCCCCTGGCCGCCAGCCAATCGGTGCTGACCGATGACGAGCGCGAATTGGGCGTGGTCTTGGTCGATATTGGTGCCGGCACCACCGATGTGGCGATCTTTACCGGTGGGGCCATTCGCCATACGGCGGTGATTCCGATTGCGGGCGATTTAATTACCAGCGATATCGCCATGGCCCTGCGCACGCCCACGAAAGATGCCGAAGACATCAAGGTCGAGAGCGGTTTTGCCAAGCAATCGCTGGCCGATCCGCAGGCCCAGGTGGAAGTGCCCGGCCTGGGCGACCGGGGGCCGCGCATGCTGGGCAAGCAGGCCTTGGCCGGGGTGATTGAGCCGCGGGTCGAAGAAATTTTTCATCTGGTGCACCAAGTCATTCGCGAATCGGGCTATGAAGAGGTGCTCTCCTCCGGGGTGGTGATCACGGGCGGCAGCTCGGTCATGCCGGGGATGGTGGAGCTGGGAGAGGATATTTTTCTCAAGCCGGTGCGCCGGGGGGTGCCCCAATATGCCAGCGCTTTGGCCGATATGGTGGCCCAACCACGCTCAGCAACGGTGATGGGATTATTGGAGGAAGCGCGCCTGGCGCGCTTGCGCGGTTTCAAGGTGGCACAAAAAAGTGGCTCGATGAAGACCGCTTTAGGCCGATTCAGAGACTTTATTGTGGGAAACTTCTAGGTATCGCTATCTGAAGCTTTCCAGATACATTTGCGCGATGGCAAATTGAATTTGCTTTCCAATAAAACACTAGCAGTGCATGATTGACAAGGTTTCCAGGAGTTCCCGCATGACGACTATCGAGATGATCGACGCCGAAAAATTTAACCAAGGTACTCAGATTAAAGTGATCGGGGTCGGTGGTGGTGGCGGCAACGCGGTTGAGCACATGATCGCCAACAGCGTCCAGGGTGTGGAGTTCGTGTGTGCCAACACCGATGCGCAGGCCTTGATTCGCAGCAACGCTAACCGCACCATCCAGCTGGGGCTAAGCGGCTTGGGCGCGGGCAGCAAACCCGACAAAGGCCGCGAAGCGGCCGAGGCTGCTGTGGAAGATATTCGTGCCGCTATTGATGGCTCGCACATGCTTTTTATTACCGCCGGTATGGGCGGTGGCACGGGCACGGGGGCCGCTCCCGTCATTGCCCGCGTGGCCAAGGAAATGGGGATTTTGACTGTTGGTGTGGTGACCAAACCCTTCGAGTGGGAGGGCAACCGCCGCATGAAAAACGCCGACGAGGGCCTGTCTGAACTGGAGGCCAACGTCGATTCCCTGATCGTCGTGCTCAATGAAAAATTGCTGGAAGTCTTGGGGGACGATGTCTCCCAGGAAGAGGCGTTTTCCCACGCCAACGATGTGCTGCGCAATGCGGTGGGCGGTATCGCTGAAATCATCAATGAATACGGGCATGTGAACGTTGACTTTGAAGACGTGCGCACCGTGATGGGCGAACCGGGCAAGGCCATGATGGGCACGGCCCGTGCCAGCGGCCCCGATCGCGCCCGCATTGCCGCCGAGCAAGCAGTGGCTTGCCCGCTGCTGGAAGGCATTGACCTTTCGGGTGCCAAAGGCGTGTTGGTGCTGGTCACGGCGGCCCGTGGCAGCTTGAAGCTGTCGGAGTCGCGCCAGGCCATGACCACCATCAAGGCCTATGCTTCGGAAGATGCCCACGTGATTTACGGGGCAGCGTATGACGACAGCCTGGGTGAAGATATTCGCGTGACGGTGGTGGCCACGGGCCTGTCCCGTCCAGGGGCACGTCGCCAGGCCATGTCGGTGGTACAGGGTGGTTTGCGCACTGGTACCGACAACATGACCCTGGTGGGCACCCCAACGGCCAGCATGAACGCGGCGTTGGCCGGCGGCAATCCGGTGGCTGCTGCTCCCGTGGGTGCCGCGGGTGCCTATGGCAGCGGCGATGCCTCGACCTCCAGCGTTTGGGGCTCTAACCGCACCAGCCGCACCCATGCTGCGGCCCGTGTGGATGCCTTGTCCTCTGGCGGCATGGACGATTTGGAAATTCCCGCTTTCTTGCGCAAGCAGGCCGATTAAGGGCACTGAGCCGTATTCTCTGCGGCCCACGCGCCCAGTCTGGTGGCGATTCCAGCTTCGGCTGGGCAGCCTTAGAAACCATCCATGGTGCTTATAGAAAAATCTATAAGTTTGCTTTGGATGGTTTTTGTTTTAGCTCTCTACAATCGCGCCATGCTAGAGCAAAGAACCATTAAAACACTCACCCGTGCCGTGGGCATGGGGCTTCACAGTGGCCAGCGGGTGGAGATGACGCTGCGGCCCGCGCCCCCGGATACCGGTATTGTTTTTCGCCGCGTTGATTTGCCGGAACCGGTGGATATTGCCATTTCTGCGCAAGCGGTGGTCGATACCCGCATGGCCTCGACGATTGGCGCAGCCGGGGCCAAGGTGCATACGGTGGAGCACTTGATGTCGGCTTTGTGCGGGCTGGGAATTGACAATATCGTGATTGATATTACGGCCGAGGAAGTGCCCATTTTGGATGGTTCTTCTTCTTCCTTTGTATTTCTATTGCAAAGTGCCGGTATTGAATTACAAAAAGTAGCAAAAAAATTTATTCGCGTGATAAAGCCTGTGGAGGTGCGCGAAGGTGCTGGTGCCCAATTGAAGTGGGCCCGGTTTGAGCCCTACCATGGTTTTAAATTGCGCTTTGAAATTGATTTTGCCCATCCGGCGGTGGATTCAACGGGGCAAAGCTTTGAGTTTGATTTTGGCCGGGGGGATTACGTGCGCGATATTGCACGGGCCCGCACTTTTGGCTTTACCCGCGATGTAGAAATGCTGCGCACCAATGGCTTGGCGCTGGGCGGTGGTCTGGACAATGCGATTGTGATGGACGACTACAAGGTGTTGAACAGCGATGGTTTGCGCTACGGGGATGAGTTTGTCAAACACAAAATTCTTGATGCGATTGGCGATTTGTACCTGATTGGCCGCCCGATCTTGGGCGCATACAGCGCGTTTCGCTCTGGCCATGCCATGAACAACCAGCTGCTGCGGGCCTTGCTGGCCCAGCCCGAGAGTTGGGAGGAGGTGACCTTTGCCCGCGATCGGGACGCGCCGGCCGGATTTAATGCTGTCGCTGCGGCCTGGTAAACACAGCACAACCCAGGAGCTGGCATGCTGATTTTTCGTTGGTTGGTGCTGTTTTTGTTGCTGGGGGCGGCGCTGTCGTTTGCGTTTTATCTGGGCACAGGCCGCGTTTATTTCAAACGCTGGGCGCTGTTGATTTTGAAGTGGAGTGTGATTGCGGGCATCAGCTTTTTTGCCGTGCTGATGCTGGGCCGCATTGTTTAGAACGTGTTCACGATCTCCTCATGGGTGTGCGGGCGCGGCTTCGGGCGGTCTGCGTCGTTGCAAATCCTCGCAATAGCCAAGCTATTGCTGTGGTTTGCGCCTCGCAACCCATCCCGAACCGCATCCCCCACACCTTCATTCGAGATCATGAACACGTTCTTAGCCAGGCGGTGCCTTGGCGGGTGATTCAGCGGGTGAGTCATTGCAGCCCATTGCGCCGGGCCAGTTCGGCAAACAGGCCGCTGTGGTCGAGCTGGTCAAAGCCATGTTCCACGGCGCTGGTGTAGAGCTGGGCGAAAAAATCGGTAATCGGCACCTCTAGCCCCACTTCTGCCGCAGTCGTTTGCGCATTGCGCAGGTCTTTGAGCTGCACGCCCATGCGGGCCCCAGGGGCAAAGTTGCGCTGCACCATGCGCTGGCCGTGCAGTTGCAGGATGCGACTGTCGGCAAAGCCGCCAGTAATGGCTTCGCGCACTTTGGCCGGGTCGGCCCCGCCTTGTTCGCACAGCAGCAGGGCTTCGGCCACAGCGCCGATGGTGATGCCCACAATCATTTGGTTGGCCAGCTTGGCCAGTTGCCCGCTGCCGTGGGGGCCCACATGCGTGGCACGGCCTAAAACATTAAAAATAGGAGCTGCTTGCGCTGCATCTTCAACATCTCCACCGACCATGATTGCCAAAGTGCCCGCCTCTGCACCGACAGTACCTCCTGAAACAGGAGCATCCAGGTGCCGCACGCCTTGCGCCTGCAGGCGTTGGGCGTGCGCACGGGCTTGGCGCGGCTGGATCGAGGCCATGTCGATGACCAGGCTGCCGCTGGCCAGGCCGTGGCAGGCACTGTCCGCGCCCAGGCCAAACAGCACCTGTTCGACCACATCGCCGTTTTCCAGCAGGCTGAGGGTGATGTCGGCCCCGCTGCAGGCTTGGCGCGGGGTGGCGCAAATGACGGCTCCATCTGCGGCCAAGACTTCGGCCTTGGCCTGGGTGCGGTTCCAGACACGCATTGGGTAACCGGCTTGGGCCAAGCGCCGGGCCATGGGCAGGCCCATGTTGCCGGTGCCCAGCAGGCACAGGGTCAGAGGGGAGGGGGGCAAGGTGGCGAGGGTGGGCATGGTGTGTAAGGTGTTGTGGGTGTGCAAGGTGGTTGTGGTTTAAGTGGACTGTTGTTGCAGGGCCCACATGCTGGCGTAGCGGCCATTCAGTGCCAGCAGTTGCTGGTGGTTACCGCGCTCGACAATCTGGCCGGCATCGAGCACCAGAATTTCGTGCGCATCGACCACGGTGGACAGGCGGTGGGCAATCACCAAGGTGGTTTTGCCCTGGGCAGCGGCCCGCAGCTCGGCCTGGATGGCGCGTTCGTTGGCCGAATCGAGGGCGCTGGTGGCTTCGTCAAAAATCAAAATGGGCGGGTCTTTGAGCAGGGTGCGGGCAATGGCTACGCGCTGCTTTTCGCCGCCGGAGAGCTTCAGGCCGCGCTCGCCCACCGTGGTGGCATAGCCCTGGGGCTGGGCAGCGATGAAGTTGTGAATGTGCGCGGCGCGGGCGGCCTGCTCAATCTCTTCTTGGCTGGCATCGGTGCGGCCGTAGGCGATGTTGAAAGCAATGCTGTCGTTGAACAGCACCGTATCCTGCGGCACGATGCCGATGGCGCGGCGCAGGCTGGCTTGCGTAACTTGGCGAATGTCTTGCCCGGCGATGGTGATGCGGCCATCCTGCACGTCGTAAAAACGGTAGAGCAGGCGGCTTAAGGTGGATTTGCCCGCGCCCGAGGGGCCGACCACCGCCACCGTTTTGCCTGCCGGAATCTCAAAACTCAGGCCGTGCAGGATGGGCCGCCCGGCTTCGTAGGCAAAACGCACGTTCTCAAAGCGCACGGTGGGCGTGGCCAGATCGGTCAGCGCGGTGGCATCGGGGCGGTCTTGCACCTCTTGCGGGCGGTCCATCAGGGTGAACATCTTGTCCAGATCGACCAGGTTTTGCTTGATTTCGCGGTAGATCACGCCCAGAAAATTGAGCGGGATGTAAATCTGAATCATGAAGGCATTCACCATGACCAGATCGCCCAGGCTCAAACGCCCATCTACCACCCCTTGCGTGGCCCGCCACAGCATGGCCACCAGCCCGATGGCAATGATCAGCTGCTGCCCGCCGTTGAGCAGCGACAGGCTGGTGCGGCTTTTGAGCTGGGCGCTGCGCAGTTGCTGCAAGCTGGTGTCGTAGCGTTGGGCCTCAAAGGCTTCGTTGTTGAAGTATTTGACCGTTTCGTAATTGAGCAGGGAATCGACCGCCTTGGTGTTGGCCGCCGAATCAAACTGGTTGGCCTGGCGGCGAAACTGAATGCGCCATTCGGTCACCGCCACGGTAAAAATCACATACACCACCAGCGCGGCCAGGGTGATCAGGGCAAAGCCGATGTCCAGCTTGTTGCCCAACACTGTGAGCACCAGCAGCACCTCGACCAAGGTGGCCACGATGTTGAAAAACGCAAACGACACCAGCGATTCAATGCCGCGCACGCCGCGCTCGATGTCGCGGGTCATGCCGCCAGTTTGCCGCTCCAGGTGAAAGCGCAGGCTCAAGCGGTGCAGGTGCTCAAACGTGGCCAGCGCAATCGAGCGGGCCGCGCCGTGGGTGGCTTTGGAGAAGACAAATTCCCGCAGTTCATTGAACAAAGAGTTGGCAAAGCGCAAGGCCCCATAGGCCACGAGCAGGCCCACGGGCACCACCAGCAGCGCCTGGGCGCTGCCAGCGGGCACGTCCATGGCATCAATCAACTGTTTCAGGAGCAGGGGCACGCCCACGTTGGCGCTTTTGGCGGCCACCATGCAGGCAATGGCAATGATGACGCGCCACTTGTACTCCCACAAATAGGGCAGCAGGCGGGCAATGGTGCGCCAGTCGCCGGGGCGGTGGCTGGCCGCACTGGAATCAAAGGATGGGGGCATAGGAGAGAATTGGGCGTTTTAAGATGAAGGAATTGTCCCCCATGAATCTGGATAAGTTCACCCTGCAAGCGCCGCCCGCTGACCGCGAGCTGGTATTGAAAGTGATTCCCATGCCTGCTGATTGCAACGCCAATGGCGATATTTTTGGCGGCTGGCTGATGTCGCAGGTCGATTTGGCCGGCTGCATCTTGCCCATGCGCTTGAGCCAGGGGCGCATGGCGACGGTGGCGGTGAAAGAGTTTTTATTCACCCAGCCGGTGCGCGTGGGCGATTTGCTCTCGTTCTACGCCAAGATTGAGCGCGTGGGCACGACCTCGGTCACGGTGGAAGTGCAGGTGCTGGCCCAGCGCCTGGCCACGCAAAACGCCTATGTGCAAGTGGCGCACGCCATCCTCACCTATGTGGCCATTGACGACGAAGGCCGCCCGCGCCCGGTGGCACCCGCGGCCGTGCATTGAGCCGACGGCGGGGGCAGCACGGGCGCTTTAACGCTGCTTAACGCTGCTCGTGCACCTGGGTGCCTTTCTCCGTACTAATGGTGTATTTGGCTGAAAACGCTTTTCTGACTTGCGCCTCCAGCTCTTGTTCCCATAGCACAAAGCCGGGCTGGCCATTCCATTCGGTGCTGGTGGCGTTGGGGCTAAAGCTGGACTGCACCCGAATGGCGGCGTTTTTGGCCACCGGGGCCGCTTCCAGCACTTGCAGCACGATGGGCTGGCGGTGGCGGTTTTCGACGCTGAAGCGGTGCTCGATGCTGCGTTCGCTGCGGCCCTGCATAAAGCCTGCGGTATCGGCCAGCTCTTTGACCGGTTCGGTGCGCACCACGATGCGATCGTCACGGCCAAAGGACAGGCCCAGGCGCTCGAAATCGCTCGATTGCGGGTCAAACCGGGTTTGGCCCACGTTGGCCTGGTCGCGCTCCAGGGCCATGGGGCCGGCGGGCCAATCGCCGGACAGTTTGGGCAATTGGGCCACCAGCCAGGCGTGGGGTTCGCGCATGGGGGTGGTGCGGGCCACCAGCACCGCAGGCACTTGTTCGGCACTGAGCGACAAGGTGACGCGCTCCCCGCCCGAGGGGATGCTCACCTTTTGCGGCAGGGCAAACTCGGTGGCGTAGCTGCCTTCGGTGCTGACGGCCTCAAAGCTGGGCAGGGGGGCGGCATCGGCGCTGCTGGCGGCTTTGCGCAGCGCTGGCGCTGGTGCTGGTGCCGACAGGGCCACCATGGGGGCGCTGGCCATGCTCATTTCGGCTTGCGCCGTGGGCGGTGGGGGCACATCCAGCGTCCAGGGGCGCGGCAGTGGCCCTTGGCTAGCGGCCAGGGGTTGGCCGGTGGACAGGGTTAGCGCCACACCGCGCCAATCTTCGCCGGTGGTTTGCGCCACCAGGGCCAGGCGCTCCAGCTCTACGGTGGCGGTCTCGGTATTGAGCCGGGCGCGGTAGCTGGGCCCCCAGCTGGGGCCGCGCACTTGGTAGTGCAGGTGGATGTCGGCGGCGTTGGCGCTGGCCAAGGTCACGCGCACCATGGCCACTTGCTCAGATTGCACGCTGCCTTGCTCGGCCTGGATGCGCTCCAGCGCCTGTTGGCGCTCTTCTAAGGTGCGCTGGGCGCGGGCCAGTTGGGTGAGGGTATCGACCGCTGAGCGGCGCAGGGCTTGGGCTTGGGCCCCAATCTGGGGCGGCGGTGGCAGCCCTTGGGTGCCTGGGGCTGCGCCAGCTTGGGTGGTTAGCCAGGTGTGGGCCAGCTCCAGCCCTTGGACCTCGGCTTGGGCGCGGGCCACATCGTCCTGGGCGCTGCGTATGCGCTCGGCCACGGCACTGTCGCAGCCGGTGGCAATGCGCCGCTCCAGGGTTTGCACATTCACTTCGCCAATGCGCACGCTGCGGTCGCTGCGCACTTGCAAGCTGCGGGGATCGAGTTGGGCGGGCAGGCAGGCAAAGACGGCTTGCGTGCTGCCCGCAGGCAGGTGCAAGACGCGCTCGACCGAGGCCACGCCAGGGTAGAGCGTGACCGCGCGGATGGTTGAAGCCGGTGTGGCTGGAGTGCCTGCCGCCAAGGCGGTGGAAGTGATGGCCACCAAGGCGGCGGCCCCCCCAGCGTAACGAAAGCAAGACAGCAGCATGGTGAGCCTTTCTTGGAAAGCCGCCATGCTAATCAATTGCGCCGGTTTTGCCTTGGCTTATTACGCTTGGGAACGCGTGCGTTCAGCAGCCGCTGAAGTCGGGGCGGCGTTTCTGCATAAACGCCGAGAACGCTTCTTTGGCCGCTGGGCCGCGCAGCAGTTGGCCAAAGGTGTGGCCCTCTTGCTCGATGCGCTGCAGCGTGGCCGCTTGCTGGCCTTGCTTCATCAGGCGTTTGGTGGCCACCAGCGATGCCAAGGGTTTGGCGGCCAGTTTTTTGGCCTGGGCCTGGGCGTAGGCGTTGCATTCGGTGGGCGGCAGCACGCGATTGACCAAGCCCACCTCGAGTGCGGCCTCGGCCATGAAGGGCTCGCCCAGCAAGAGGGCCTCGGCCGCGCGGTGGTAGCCCAGCATTTGCGGCAGCAGCAGGCTGGAGGCGGCCTCGGGGCACAGGCCCAGGTTCACAAAGGGCAAAGAGAACGCCGCGTTGTCGCCCGCATAGACCAAATCGCAGTGCAGCAGCAGCGTGGTGCCAATGCCCACGGCCGGGCCGCAAACGGCGGCCAGCATGGGCTTGCTAAAGCCCACCAAGGCCCGCAGGAACTGGAAGACCGCTGCCTCTTCGTTCGCCGGTGGGTTGTTTAAAAAATCACCAATATCGTTGCCCGCGCTAAAGACGGTGACATCGCCCTGAAACACCAGCACGCGCGTGGCCGCGTCGGCATCGGCGGCGCTCAGCGCCTGGGTCAGCTGGGCGTACATGGCTTCGGTGAAAGAGTTTTTCTTCTCCACGCGGTTGAAGGTGATGGTGGTGACACCGGCTTCGGTGTGGATGAGCAGGTCTTGGTGCATGGCGCTTTATTCCTTGTAGTAAACGATTTGGTGGCTGGTGGCCAGCAGCTGGCCTTGGGTGTCCCAGAGTTGGGCCGTTTGGTCGAAAAATCCGTTGCGCAGCGCCTGCGCGTCGGCCTGGCCCAGCACGTGGGCACTGCCCTGGGCGGCCAGCTGGGCGCTGTCGGCATGAAAGTACACCGTGAACGACACCGTGCCTACGGGCACGATGCGGGCGCGGCGCAGCCAAACGCGCGGAAAGAAGACATCGCACAGCGCCGCCAGGCTGGCAAAGTCCAGCGGCCGGGGCGGTTCGTCGCGCACCCACAGCTGGCTTTGCGTGGGGTGCAGGCTGTCGTCCCACACGCTGGGCAGGTTGCCGCTGATGGCCCGCCAGTCGTAGCGCTGCAGCCAGGTCATGGCGCGGCGCACGTCCACGCTGGGGCAATCGGCAGCCGCCGGTACGGTGGGGGCCGCCACGGCATCGGCGCTGAAGGTGGCCCGGCGCACGGCGGTGACCACGGTGGCGGTGGTGGTGATTTCCTCTTGCCCGGTGGTGGTATTGGTTTGGCGCAGCTCTACCACCCAATGCTGGGTGGAACGGTTGGTGCGCACGGCGCGGGGCACCAGGTGCATGGCACCGTCTTGCACCGGGCCGGCAAAGTTCACGGTCAGCGACAGCGGCTGGCCCAGGCAATCGGGGTGTTGCAGCACGCTGTGCAGCAGCAAGGCGGCTGTGGCACCGCCGTAAGGGCCCACCATGTTGGCGTAGCCCCCATGGGTGTGGGCGATAAAGCTGCCGTCCGGCTGGGGCTGAAGCTGCAGCATGGCATCCAGGGGATGTGGCTGGGGCATGGCAATTCCTAGGGGTAAAAAACTTTAAACATAGCTGCTACCACTTAAATTTAAAGGGTTTCAGATACAAAAGTATCTTAAATCCAATGGATTCAAGCGGTACAAGCTCTGGTTAAAGCATTGCATCGTCTGTGTAAAAAAACCCGCCCGGGCAAGCCACAGGCGGGTAAAACGCAATGATCATTCAAAAAATACGCCAGATTTTTGGGGTTTACAGCGCTTCAAAAATCCCGGCAGCGCCTTGGCCAGTGCCGATGCACATGGTCACCATGCCGTACTTGCGCTTGTGGCGGCGCAGGGCGTGGATGGTGGTGGCTGCGCGGATGGCCCCGGTCGCGCCCAGCGGGTGGCCCAGAGCGATGGCACCGCCCATGGGGTTTACGTGGGCCGGGTTCAGGCCCAGGGTGTTCACCACCGCCAGCGACTGGGCGGCAAAGGCTTCGTTCAGTTCGTACCAGCCGATGTCGTCCGATTGCAGTCCGGCGTAGCGCAGCGCGGCAGGGATGGCCTCGATGGGGCCAATGCCCATGATCTCGGGCGGCACACCCCGCGCGGCGTAGCTGACAAAACGCGCCAGGGGCGTGAGGCCAAACTGCTTCACCGCCTTTTCGCTGGCCAAAATCAACGCGCCTGCGCCGTCGCTGGTTTGCGAGCTGTTGCCCGCCGTGACGCTGCCGCGTGCGGCAAACACCGGGCGCAGCTTGGCCAGGCCTTCGAGCGAGGTATCCGGGCGCGGGCCTTCGTCCAGGCTGACGGTGCGGCGCTTTTCGATCACTTCGCCGGTGGCCAGATTCGGGCTGCGGTCGATGACTTCAAACGGGGTGATCTCGTCGGCAAACTCACCGGCCTGCTGGGCTTTGATGGCCCGCAGGTGCGATTCCAGCGCGAAGGCATCTTGCGCCTCGCGGCTGACTTTCCATTGCTGGGCGACTTTTTCTGCCGTCAGGCCCATGCCGTAGGCAATGCCCACGTCTTCATCGCGGGCGAAGACGGAGGGGTTGAACGAGGGCTTGTTGCCGCCCATGGGCACCATGCTCATGGATTCGGCCCCCCCGGCGATCAGCACGTCGGCCTCGCCCACGCGGATGCGGTCGGCGGCCATCTGGATGGCGGTGATGCCCGAGGCGCAAAAGCGGTTTACCGTTACGCCGCCCACCGGGTGGGGAAAGGCCAGGCCCATGACGATGCGCGCCATGTTCATGCCCTGTTCGCCCTCGGGGAAGGAGCAGCCGATGATGCTGTCCTCAATCGCCCGGGGATCCAGCGTGGGCACCTGGGCCATGGCCCCGCGCACGGCGGCCAGCAGCAGATCGTCCGGACGGGTGTTTTTGAAATAACCGCGTCCCGAGCGCCCGATGGGGGTGCGCGTGGCGGCAACGATGTAGGCTTCTTGAACTTGTTTCATAGTGATTTCTCTCTTTGCCGCATTAGTTGCGCACCGGCTTGCCGGTGTTGAGCATGCCCAAAATGCGCTCGTGCGTTTTGGGTTGGCCGATCAGGTGGCAGAAGGCTTTGCGCTCCAGCGCCAGCAGGTACTCCTCGGTCACCAGGGTGCCGCCATCCACTTCGCCGCCGCAGACCACTTCGGCAATCATGCGGGCGATCTTGAAGTCGTAAGCGCTGATAAAGCCGCCGTCGCGCATGTTCACCAGCTGCGCCTGGATGGTGGCAATGCCGCTGCGCCCGGCCACGGGGAACAGGCGCTTGACCGGGGCCCGCCAGCCGCTGGCGGCCAGGGCCTTGGCCTCGTTGATGGCGGTAAACAGCACCTCGTCCTTGTGCGGCACGATGATGTCGCTATCGAGCAAATAGCCCAGCTTGCGCGATTCAATGGCGCTGGTGCCCACCTTGGCCATGGCGGCGGCGGTGAAGCCTTCGGTCAGGAAGGGCAGCAGGTCTTTGCTGGTGCTTTGCTGCATTTTTTCGGCGGCGCGGCGGGCGATGTAGGTGAGACCTCCCGCACCGGGGATCAGGCCCACGCCCACTTCCACCAGGCCGATGTAGCTTTCCATGTGCGCCACGCGGCGGGCGCTGTACACCGCCAGCTCGCAGCCACCGCCCAGGGCCATGCCGTGGATGGCGCTGACCACCGGCACCTGGGCGTAGCGCAGGCGCATCATCAGGTTTTGCAGCTCGCCCTCGATGCTGTCGATGGCATCCGCCCCGCCGACGACAAAGGCGGGCATGGTCGCTTCCAGATCAGCGCCAACCGAGAACGGCGCATCGCCCGACCAGATGACCATGCCTTGGTAGTCGTTTTCAGCCAGCTCGACGGCTTCCATCAGGCTTTCCATCACGGCGGGGCTGATGGCGTGCATTTTGTTTTTGATGCTGGCGATCACCACTTGATCGTCCAGCGTCCAGGCACGCAGGGCTTTGTTTTCAAACAGCGTGGTACCGGCGGTTTTCCAGTCGGGCAGGCTGTCTTCGCCCAGCAGTTTTTCAGGGAAAAGCTGCTTTTCATAGACGGGCAGTACGCGGCGTGCTACAAATTTTTTCTCGGCCGCGTTCCACGAACCTTGGGCTGTGTGCACGCCACCGGCCTCGGCCACCGGGCCTTCAAACACCCAGGCGGGCAGGGGCGCGTTGCACAGGGCTTTGCCTGCGTCGATGTCTTCTTGCACCATCTTGGCCACTTGCAGCCAGCCGGCTTCTTGCCACAGCTCAAACGGGCCTTGCTTCATGCCAAAGCCCCAGCGCATGGCCTGGTCCACATCGCGGGCGGATTCGGCAATGTGCTCCAGGTGCAGCGCGGCGTAGTGAAAGCTGTTGCGCAAAATGGCCCACAGGAACTGGCCGGGGGCCCCCTCGGCATTGCGCAGCAGTTGCAGGCGCTCGGCGGCGGGCTTTTTCAGCATGCGGGCGTACACGTCGTCGGCCTTTTGGCCAGCGGGCACGTAGTCTTCGCTCTCCAGCTCAAAGCGCAGGATGTCGCGGCCCACTTTTTTGAAGAAGCCTTTTTTGGTCTTCTGGCCCAGGTGGCCCAGCTCGATCAGCTTGGCCAGCACGGCGGGCGTTTCAAAGCTGCCGTAGAAGGGGTCGGTTTCAAGACTCAGGTTGTCTTGCAGCGTTTTGATGACGTGGGCCATGGTGTCCAGGCCCACCACGTCGGCGGTGCGGAAGGTGCCGCTGCTGGCGCGGCCCAGCTTTTTGCCGGTGAGGTCATCGACCACGTCGTAGGTCAGGCCAAAGTTTTCCACCTCTTTCATGGTGGAGAGCATCCCGGCAATGCCGATGCGGTTGGCGATGAAGTTGGGCGTGTCTTTGGCCCGCACCACGCCTTTGCCCAGGCCGCTGGTGACAAAGGCTTCGAGCTGGTCGAGCACCACGGGCTCTGTGGTGGGCGTGGCAATCAGTTCCACCAGCGGCATGTAGCGCGGCGGGTTGAAGAAGTGGATGCCGCAGAAACGGGGCTTGATCGCCTCGGGCAGCACTTCACTCAGCTTGGTGATCGACAGGCCCGAGGTGTTGCTGGCCACGATGGCGTGCTTGGCGACAAACGGGGCGATCTTGGTGTAGAGGTCCAGCTTCCAGTCCATGCGCTCGGCAATGGCCTCGATCACCAGGTCGCACTCTTTGAGCAGTTTCAGGTGTTCTTCGTAGTTGGCCGCTTGAATCAAATCGGCATCTTCGGCCACGCCAATGGGCGAGGGCTTGAGCTTTTTCAGGTTGGCAATGGCTTTGGTGACGATGCCGTTTTTGTCGCCTTCTTTGGCGGGCAGGTCAAACAGGATGACGGGCACTTTCACGTTCACCAGATGGGCGGCGATCTGCGCCCCCATCACGCCCGCGCCGAGGACGGCGACTTTTTTCACGTTGAATCGGGACATAAAACTTCTTTGCTAAAAATTACTGCACACGCACCCAGGTCTGGGTGCGGCCAAAGGGGCCAATCGAGCCGCGCACTTCCAGCTTCTGGCCGCCGTCGATGGGGGTTAGGCGCAGGGTGTAGAACTTGCCGTTTTCGGGGTCGAGAATCTTGCCGCCCTCCCACACGTCTTTGTCAGCCGCTTTCTTTGCGCCCTGGATGATGGGCAGGCCCACCATGGGCTGGTCTTTGAGCGCATCTTTGCACTCCACGCACAGGGCTTTGGGGTCGGCACCGGGGCGCAGCAATTGCTGCACGCGCCCTTGCAGCACGCCGCCCTGGTCTTCGATGACGATTTCTGACTTGGGCTGGCCGGTTTTCTCGTCCACGCTTTTCCAGGTGCCCACGGGGGTCAGCTGGGCCAGAGCGGGCAGGGCCAGGGCAGATAAAGCAATAGCTGTTAGCGCTTGGTATGTCTTCATTTCAAATAACTTTCTATTTAAAAATAAGGCGTAGCAAGCGCTACGCGCTATTTGTTATGGATTAGGCCAGGGCCGCATCCGTATCCATCAGCACCTTGCTGCCAGCGCGGGCGGTGCGCATCAAGAGCACGGTCTCGGGGAACAGCTTGGCAAAGTAGAAGCGCGCGGTTTGCAGCTTGGCGGTGTAGAACGGGTCGGTGCTGCCGTTGGCAATGGCACGCAGCGACACCTGCGCCATGCGGGCGAACAGGTAGCCAAACACCAGGTGGCCAGCCACGCGCAGGTAATCGACGGCGGCCGCGCCCACTTCGTCGGGGTTTTGCATGCCTTTGAAGCCGATTTCGGTGGTGAATTTGGTCATTTGCTCGCCCAGGATGGCGATGGGGTTGATGAACTCGGCCATCTTCTCGTTCACGCCTTCTTCCTGCACCAGGGCACCGATCAGCTTGCCCAGCTTTTTCAGCGTGGCACCCTGGTTGCCCAGCACCTTGCGGCCCAGCAAATCCAGCGATTGGATGGTGTTGGTGCCTTCGTAGATCATGTTGATGCGGTTGTCGCGCACAAACTGCTCCATGCCCCACTCTTTGATGAAGCCGTGGCCGCCAAACACTTGCATGCAGGCATTGGTGGCGATGTGGCCGTTGTCGGTGACAAAGGCTTTGACGATGGGGGTCAGCAGGGCGACCAGCTCATCGCTGTCGGCACGCACTTTTTCATCGGGGTGGCTGTGCGCCTTGTCCAGCAGCAAGGTGCAAAACACTTGCAGGGCGCGCGCGCCTTCGGCGTAGGCCTTGGCGGTGAGCAGCATCTTGCGCACGTCGGGGTGGACGATGATGGGATCGGCATCCTTGTCCTTGGCCTTGGTGCCGCTCAAGGAGCGCATTTGGATGCGGTCTTTGGCGTAGGCCAGGGCGTTTTGGAAAGCCACTTCGGTCAGGCCCAGCGATTGGTTGCCCACGCCCAGGCGGGCGGCGTTCATCATCACGAACATGGCGGCCAGGCCCTTGTGCGGCTGGCCCACCAGGGTGCCAATCGCGCCGTCGATGCTGATTTGCGCGGTGGAGTTGCCGTGGATGCCCATTTTGTGCTCCAGGCCGGTGCAGAAAATGGGGTTGCGGCTGCCCAGCGAGCCATCGGCATTCACATTGAATTTGGGCACCACAAACAGGCTGATGCCTTTGCTGCCCTTGGGCGCATCGGGCAGGCGGGCCAGCACCAGGTGGACGATGTTTTCCGCCACGTCGTGCTCACCGGCGCTGATGAAGATTTTGTTGCCGGTGATTTTGTAGCTGCCGTCGCCCAGGGGCTCGGCCTTGGTGCGCAGCAGCCCTAAGTCGGTGCCGCAGTGCGGTTCGGTCAGGCACATGGTGCCCGTCCACTGGCCGCTGACCAATTTGGGCAGGTAGGTTTTCTTTTGCTCGTCGGTGCCGTGGGCCAGCAAGGCTTCATAGGCACCGTGCGACAGGCCGGGGTACATCGTCCAGGCCTGGTTGGCGCTGTTGAGCATTTCGTACAGGCACTGGTTGACGGTGTGCGGCAGGCCCTGGCCACCAAACTCTGGCGCGCACGACAGGGCGGGCCAGCCGCCTTCCACGTAGGTGGCGTAGGCTTCTTTGAAGCCCTTGGGCGTGGTCACGCTGTAGTCTTGCTTGTTGTGCGTGCAGCCCTCGGCATCGCCGCTGATGTTCAGCGGAAAAGCCACTTCGGCGGCGAACTTACCGGCTTCTTCCAGCACGGCGTTGATAGTGTCGGCATCGGTATCGGCGTGCGCGGGCATGGCCTTGAATTCGGCTTCGACGTTGAACACTTCATGCAGCACAAATTGCATGTCGCGCAGGGGCGGGTTGTAAGTAGGCATAGGAACTCCTTGGCGAAAAAGGATGAGAGATGAGGGGGAGGGAAGGGAACCGAAAACAGAAGCCAGCAGACGGCGGCGATGGGGTCAGTCCACCTTGGCACCGTTGCGGCGCAAGATGTTTTCAAACCCGGCCAGGGCGCGCGGCACAGAATCCTTGCGCACTAAAAAGCGCACGTCGTAGTGCAGCACCAAAATCAAACCGTGAATTTCAAACAGCAGCTGGTAAGGGTCGGCATCGGCGTGCAAATGGCCGGCGGTCTGTGCTTGCTCAATCGCCCGGCGCAGGGCGGCGTGCCAGGTGTTGAACGAGGCCACCAGGGCATCGCGCACCGCGCCTTCGCGCTCGCTAAATTCGACAGCGCCGCTGATGTAGATGCAGCCCGAGTCCAATTCGATGGTGGTGCGCTGCATCCAGTTGCCGAACATGGCGCGCAGGCGCGGCAGGCCTTTTTCGGCCTGCAAAGCGGGGTAGAACACCTCTTGCTCAAAGCGGTGGTGGTACTCGCGCACCACGGAGATTTGCAGCTCTTCGCGCGAGCCGAAGTGGGCAAACACGCCCGACTTGCTCATGCTGGTGGCTTCGGCCAGGCCGCCGATCGACAGGCTCTCCAGCCCATGGTGGGTGGCAATGTGCAGCGCCGTGTCGATGATGTTGGTTTTTGTCTGCTGCCCCTTGGCCATGGGGCGGGAGCGGCTTGCGCTGGAGGCGCGGGCTAAAGACGGGAGGGTAGGTGTACGTGACATAAGCGATAAACAAAAACGAACGTTCGTTCTATTTATCTTAAGTCACTCCCGCCATTGAAAAGCTAGGGAAAACCCGAAATTGCTTTGTTTTTCTGCGCGCTAAACCAAGATGGCCACGCAGGCATCCCAATGCTCGGTGGGCAAACGCTTAAACCCGGTGCGCACAAAGCGCAGCCAGCGCCCCTGCACAAAGCTCATCAATAAATTGGCCGCCACCTGGGCATCGTGCATGCGGGCCGCTGCATCGGCGGCATCGGCCGCCCCAGCTGCTGGGCGCAGGCATTGGCGCAGGGTGGATTCGACCTTGTCGAGCAACTGGTTCATGCGCGCTTGCAGGCGTTCGTTTTCGCCTTGCAGGGCATCGCCCACCATCATGCGCACCATGCCGGGGTTTTTTTCGGCAAACTGCAACAAAACAGAAGCTATACGCGCAGCACGGGCGCGGCCTTCTTCGAGGGTTAATGTGCCTAATACAGCCTCTTCGCCCGCAATCTGCTGCACTAAACTGAGCACGGTTTGCTCGATAAAGTCCAGCAGCCCCTCAAACATCTGCGCCTTGCTGGCAAAGTGGCGGTACAGCGCGGCCTCGCTGACCTGCAGCCGTTTGGCCAGGGCGGCCGTGGTGATGCGCTCGTTGCCCGGCTCTTGCAGCATGGCGGCCAGGGTTTGCAGAATTTGCGCTCTGCGCTCACCGGGTTTGAGGCGTTTGCGGGTGGGGGTATCTGAAGAGGGCGCGGTCGTCATAAGAGGCGGGTTGTGTTATTGATTGCAGATCATCGTGCCATAGGCTTGATCGGTCAAAATTTCCAACAGCATGGCGTGCGGCACCCGGCCATCGACGATGTGTACCGCGTGCACGCCGGCCTTGGCCGCGTCAATCGCCCCGGCAATTTTGGGCAGCATGCCGCCGGAGATCGTGCCATCGGCCACCAGCTCGTCAATTTGCCGGGCGGTCAAGGTGGGCAGCAACTGCCCGGCCTTGTTTAAAACGCCCGGAATATTGGTCAGCAGCAGCAGTTTTTCGGCGTGCAAGGTGGTGGCCAAACGGCTGGCCACCACGTCGGCATTGATGTTGTAGCTCTCGTTTTCTTCGCCAAAGCCAATGGGGCTGACCACCGGGATGAAGGCATCGTCCTGCAGCGCTTTGACCACGCTGGGGTCAATGGCCACGATGTCGCCCACCTGCCCGACATCGTGCTCCAGGCTGGGGTTTTGCTGGTCCAGCATCTTCAGCTTTTTGGCGCGGATCATGGCGCCATCGCGCCCGGTCAGGCCCACAGCCTTGCCGCCCGCTTGGTTGATCAGGCCGACAATGTCTTGCTGCACTTCACCGGCCAGCACCCATTCGACCACTTCCATGGTCTCGGCATCGGTCACGCGCATGCCTTGGATGAAGTGGCCTTCCTTGCCCAGGCGCTTGAGCGCGGTTTCAATCTGCGGCCCGCCACCGTGTACGACCACGGGGTTGATGCCCACCAGTTTCAGCAGCACCACATCCTCGGCAAACGCGCGTTGCAGCGCCGGATCGGTCATGGCGTTGCCGCCGTATTTGATGACCATGGTTTTGCCATGGAATTTGCGGATGTAGGGCAGGGCCTGGGCCAGGATGTCGGCCTTGGCATGGGGGGGGATGGCAGGGAGCGTCATGGTGGAAAACAACAAGGTTGGCTGAAAACAAACAGATGCGATTGTGGCTCAGGATGCGCCCACAAAAAATGCCGGCGCTGGCCGCCGCGGGCGCAGTTTTTGGGCCATGGGCCACGCCCAATGGGCTGCGTTAAGCGTGCGGGGTCTCCAGGCCCAGCCGCTCGCGCCGGTAGCTGCCATCTTGCACCTGGCGGCACCAGTCCAGGTTGTCCAGGTACCACGCCACGGTTTTGCGCAGGCCGGTATCAAAAGTCTCTTGCGGTACCCAGCCCAATTCGTGCTGGATTTTTTGGGCATCAATCGCATAGCGCAGGTCGTGGCCGGGGCGGTCGGTGACGAAGGTGATTTGGCTGGCGTAGCTTTGGCCGTCGGCGCGCGGCTGCAGCTCGTCGAGCAGGGCGCACAGGCTGCGCACCACGTCGATGTTGCGCTTTTCGTTGTGGCCGCCGATGTTGTAGGTGGCACCGATGTGGCCCTGGGTAATGACGGTGTAGAGCGCCCGGGCGTGGTCTTCGACGTAGAGCCAATCGCGGATTTGCTCGCCTTGGCCGTACACCGGCAGGGGCTTGCCCTCCAGCGCATTGAGGATGACCAGGGGGATGAGTTTTTCTGGAAAGTGGTAGGGCCCGTAGTTGTTCGAGCAGTTGGTCACCAGCGTGGGCAGGCCATAGGTGCGCTGCCAGGCGCGCACCAGGTGGTCGGAGCTGGCTTTGCTGGCGCTGTACGGGCTGCTGGGCGCGTAGGGGGTGGTTTCGGTGAACAGGTCATCGGTGCCATGCAGGTCGCCATACACCTCGTCGGTGCTGATGTGGTGAAAGCGAAAGGCCGATTTTTTGGCGCTGTCCAAGCCCCCCCAGTAGCTGCGGGCCGCTTCCAGCAGGGTGTAGGTGCCGACGATGTTGGTTTCGATGAAGGCCGCTGGCCCGTCGATGGAGCGATCGACGTGGCTTTCGGCGGCCAGGTGCATGACGGCATCGGGCTGGTGCTGGGCAAAGACACGGTCCAGTTCGGCGCGGTGGCAAATATCGACCTGCTCAAATGCGTAGCGCGGGCTGGCGCTGCACTCGGCCAGCGAGGCCAGGTTGCCCGCGTAAGTCAGCTTATCGACATTGACGACGCTGTCGGTCGTGCTGCGAATGATGTGGCGCACCAGGGCGGAGCCAATAAAGCCGGCACCGCCGGTAACGAGAAGTTTCATTGTTTTAATCAAATTAATAGCTGCTAACTTTCTGGGTCAGCGTTAGCAGCCTTTTTTTCTATCAATTTATCAGTGAAGTGTGTAGGGATTGTAAATGCACGGCTGGCCTCAATAGGGCGGTGGATAAAAGCATGTTCGTGCCAATAGTGCGCCTGCCCTTGGCTACACTTGCATGTCGCCCCGCAGGGGCCTTCTTGTTTTAAATCTTCATGTCTATGCACTCTGCTGTTCTCACTGGCACCGGGCTGTACCAGCCGCCGTTCACGATCACCAATGCCGAGTTGGTCCAAGCTTTTAACCGCTATGTGGATTTGCACAATGCCCGCCATGCCGATGCCATTGCGCGGGGCGAGCAGCAGGCCTTGCAGCATTCGAGCGTGGAGTTCATTGAAAAAGCCTCGGGCATTCAGCAGCGCTTTGTGCTGGAGAAAAGCGGCATTCTCGACCCCGAGCGCATGTACCCCCATTACCCGCAGCGTGGCGATGATGAACTGTCGCTGATGGCCGAAATCGCCGTGGCCGCCGCCCAGCAGGCGCTGGCGCAGGCCGGGCGCACCGGGGCCGATGTGGACATGGTGCTGTGCGCCGCCTCGAACATGCAGCGGGCCTACCCGGCGATGGCGGTGGAAATCCAGCAGGCGCTGGGGGCCGGGGGCTATGGTTTTGACATGAACGTGGCGTGTTCCTCGGCCACGTTTGCGCTGGAGCAGGCGGTGAACGCCGTGCGCTCAGGCAGCAGCCGCTGTGTGCTGGTGGTGAACCCGGAGATCACCTCGGCCCACCAGGAATGGCGCGACCGCGACTGCCACTTTATCTTTGGCGATGTGTGTACCGCCATCCTGATCGAACGGGCCGATACGGCGGTGGCTGCCGAGCGCTGGGAGGTGCTGGGCACCCGGCTGGCCACGCAGTTTTCCAACAACATCCGCAACAACTTCGGTTTTATGAACCGCTGCGAGGATGCCGACCCGCAGGCCCGCGATAAAACCTTCCGCCAAGAAGGGCGCAAGGTATTCAAAGAAGTGGTGCCGATTGCCGCCGCCCACATTGAGGGCCACCTGGCCCAGCTGGCCTTGCAGCCCGACCAGGTGCGCCGGTTTTGGCTGCACCAGGCCAACGAGGGCATGAACCAGCTGGTCATCAAAAAGCTGGTCGGCACGGCCACGGCCGACCGCGCCCCGCTGATTTTGGACACCTTTGCCAACACCGCATCGGCCGGCTCCATCATCGCCTTTCACCAGCACCGCAGCGATTTGCAAGCGGGCGATGTGGGGGTGATTTGCTCGTTTGGCGCGGGTTATTCGGTGGGCAGCGTGGCGGTGCGCAAGCTTTAGAACGTGTTCATGATCTCGAATGAAGCCGCGCCCGCACACCCATGAGGAGATCGTGAACACGTTCTTAGGCGGTGGTCACCACCTCGCCGCGCAGGGTGTAGGTCATGGCCTCGGTGATGCGCACGTCGATCAACTGGCCGATCAGGCGCGGGTTACCGGGGAAGTTCACCACGCGGTTGCACTCGGTGCGGCCCATCAGCTCGCCGTTGTCGCGCTTGGAGTAGCCCTCCACCAGCAGGCGCTGGGTGGTGCCCACGCGCTCCAGGCTGATGTCTTTGATGTTTTGGTTGATCACCGCTTGCAGCTCGTGCAAGCGGCGCAGTTTGACCTCGTGCGGGGTGTCGTCGTGCAGATTGGCCGCCGGGGTGCCGGGGCGCGGGCTGAAGATGAAGCTAAAGCTGTTGTCAAAGCGCACGTCATGGATCAGCTTCATCATTTTCTGGAAGTCGTCCTCGGTCTCACCGGGAAAGCCGACGATGAAATCTGAGCTCATGGCCATGTCGGGGCGGATGGCCCGCAGCTTGCGCACCGTGCTCTTGTATTCCATAGCGGTGTAGCCGCGCTTCATGGCCATCAAAATTTTGTCGCTGCCGTGCTGCACGGGCAGGTGCAGGTGGCTGACCAGTTGGGGAATCTTGGCGTAGGCCTCGATCAGGCGTGGCGTGAACTCATTGGGGTGGCTGGTGGTAAAGCGCAGGCGCTCGATGCCGGGAATCTCGGCCACGTATTCCAGCAGCAGGGCAAAGTCGGCCACCTCGGCGCTATCGCCCATGGGGCCACGGTAGGCGTTCACGTTCTGGCCCAGCAGGGTGATTTCTTTCACGCCCTGGTCGGCCAGGCCGGCAATTTCCACCAGCACATCATCGAGCGGGCGGCTCACTTCCTCGCCGCGCGTGTAGGGCACCACGCAGTAGCTACAGTATTTGGAGCAGCCTTCCATTATGGAGACAAAGGCGCTGGCCCCTTCCACCCGCGCCGGGGGCAGGTGGTCGAATTTTTCGATCTCGGGAAAGCTGATGTCCACCTGCGGCTTGCGGGCGCTTTTGCGGGCATTGAGCAGCTCGGGCAGGCGGTGCAGGGTTTGCGGGCCGAACACCACATCGACGAAGGGCGCGCGCTTGATGATCTCTTCCCCCTCTTGGCTGGCCACGCAGCCGCCCACGCCAATGAGCACGCCTTTTTCTTTAAGGTGGCGCACGCGGCCCAGGTCGGAAAAGACTTTTTCTTGCGCCTTTTCGCGCACCGAGCAGGTGTTGAACAGGATCAGGTCGGCTTGCTCGGGGTCGTCGGTGGGTTCGTAGCCTTGGGCCGCGCCCAGCACGTCGGCCATCTTGTCCGAGTCGTACTCGTTCATTTGGCAGCCAAAGGTTTTGATAAAGACTTTTTTAGACATAAATTTTAGATAAAAAGTGGCCTTAACGCTTATTGGGTAAGCGCTGGCAGCTATTAAAAATTACAGCAATTGGATTGTTTCGCCCACAGCGGGCGCACGCCAGAGCAGGCCAAGGTGGTGGTGACAGCGGGCATGGTGTGTATCCAGGGGCTGAAAACGAGGGGGTAAGAGAGAGAAGGCCGCGATTTTAGAACGTGTTGATGGTTTCAGCGCGAAGGGGTGTTGGATGCGGATCGGGATGGGCGATGAGATCGTCAATACGTTTTTAAGCGCTGGCCTGGGGCTGGCCGGGCTGTGCGGGTATGCCGCCAGGGGCAAACAAGGTGGCGCTGGGGCCACGGCACAGGCCCCATAGGCGCAGCTGGGTCAGCTCGGCCATGCGCACCCCCATGGCCGTGGGGGCGGACAAGGTGGCCAGCGCGGCAATGCCCACGCGGGCGCATTTGCGCACCAGCTCGTGGCTGCCCCGGCTGGACAGCAGCACAAAACCCGGGGCGGCCTGCGGCTCGCGTGGGTTCAGCTGGCCTGTTTGGGCCAGGTGGCCAATGAGTTTGTCCAGGGCGTTGTGGCGGCCCACGTCTTCCATCACGTGCAGCACCTGCCCGCTGGCATCGGCCCAGGCGGCAGCGTGCACGGATTGGCTGGCGTGGTGCAAGGGCTGCTGGTGGTACAGGGCCTGCATGGCGGCCAGCACCGTGGGCGCATCCACTTGGGCCAGCCAAGGGGCGGCGGGCACCGGGGGGCAATCGAGGTCCAGGCCGACAAAGCTTTCCACCCCGCAGACACCGCAGCCGGTGCGCCCGCTCATGCTGCGGCGCTTGCCCTGCAGCCGCGCCATGCAGCGGGCGGCAATTTGCAGATCGACCTGCACCGCGTCTATCCCCTCGGGCAGGCCGACGCATTGGGCGCTCAGGGGTTCGATTTGCAGGTCGTAGCAATCGCTGGCCTGGTCAATGATGCCTTCGGTGAGTAAAAAACCCAGCGCCAGCGCGCCCAGGTCGGCGGGGGTGGCCATCAGCACCGCATGGGCAATGCCGTTGATGACCAGGGCCACGGGCACTTCGGTGGCCAGCACCAGGGTGTGCGGGGCCGCTCCTTGGCTGGCATGGAACCGGGTGGTGGCCGCCGTGGTGGTACTGGGCAGCGGCGGCAAGGGGGCTAATGGGGGCAAGGGGGCATCCATCATGGGGCAGATGATAGGGGCAAGCGCTGGGGCCTAGGCTGGGGCGGCCTAGCGCACCAAGGCCACGCCTTTGATGTGGGCGAACACGGCTTGCCCTGGGGCCAGTGCCAGTTGCCGGGCCGAGCGCTGGCTGATGTGGGCGAGCAATTGGCTCTCGCCCACGGCCAAGGCGGCCAGCACCTGGCCTGGGCCATCCTCGCGCAGGCCGGTGATGGTGGCGGGCAGGCTGTTGAGCAGGCTGGTGTGGGCCAGTGGTTGCAGGCTCAGGCTCACATCGCGGGCAGCAATGGTCAGGCGCACGGCGCTGCCCAGGGGGCGGCTGGCCAGGGCGGGCGTGGTTGGCAGCAGCAGCTGGCCCCCGGCAAAGCCCAGTGCGCTCAGGTGGTCTTGCGCATGGTGGGCCAGCAGCTGCCCTTGCAGCACGGCGGTGGCGTTGCCAGCGGCAAAGCCCTGGTCCAGCTGGTTAAAAAGGGTGGCCGCATCGCCTTGGCGCACGACCTGGCCGTGCGCCAACTGCACGATGTGCTGGGCCAGGCGCAGCACTTCTTCTTGGGCGTGGCTGACGTAGAGGATGGGGATGGCCAGCTCGCGCGGCAGGGCCTCCAGGTAGGGCAGCACCTCGGCCTTGCGGGCGGCATCCAGGGCGGACAGGGGCTCGTCCATCAGCAAGAGCTGCGGGCTGGTGGCCAGCGCCCGGGCAATGGCCACGCGCTGGCGCTCGCCGCCGGACAGGGTGGCGCAGGGGCGTTGCAGCAAATGGCCAATGCCCAGCAAATCGACCACCTTGTCCAAGGCCACCTTGCGCCGCGCCACCGGGGTGCGCTGCAGGCCAAAGTGCAAATTGCCCTGCACATTCAAATGGGCAAACAAGCTGGCCTCTTGAAACACATAGCCCAGGGCACGGCGGTGGGTGGGCAGCCATTGGCCCGTGGCATCGTCTTGCCAGACCTGCTCGCCCAGGCGCACCTGGCCTTGGCCGCGCTCCAGCCCGGCAATGCAGCGCAGCAAACTGGTTTTGCCGCAGCCCGAGGGGCCAATCAGGGCGCTGACCCCGCTGGCCGGCAGCTGCAGGGCGACATCCAGCGCAAAGCTGGGGCGCTGGTGCCGGATGCGCAGGTGCAGGGTCATAGCCCCGCTCCTGTCGTCTGCGCCGATTTGGGCTGCAGCCAGTGCAGGGCCAGCAGCACGACAAACGCAAACACCACCATGCCCAACGCCAGCGCGTGGGCTTGGCCGTACTCCATGGCCTCGACGTGGTCGTAAATCTGCACCGACACCACCCGGGTGTGGCCAGGGATGTTGCCGCCCAACATCAGCACCACGCCAAACTCGCCCACGGTGTGGGCAAAGCACAGCACGGCGGCCGTCATAAAGCCTGGGCGGGCCAGGGGCAGGACGACGTTAAAAAAACAATCCCAGCGCCCCGCGCCCAGGGTGGCGGCCACCTCCAGCGGGCGGCGGCCCAGGGCCTCAAAGGCCCGTTGCAGCGGTTGCACGGCAAAGGGCAGCGAATAGACCAGCGAGCCAATCACCAGCCCCGTAAACGTAAACGGCAGGCGCGGCCAGCCAAAAACATCCATGAACTGCCCCAGCGGCCCGTGCGGCCCCATGAACACCAGCAGGTAAAAGCCGATGACGGTGGGTGGCAGCACCAGCGGCAGCGCCACCACCGCCCCCACCGGGGCCCGCCAGCGCGAAGGCGTGTGCGCCAGCCACCAGGCCAGCGGGGTACACAGCACCAGCAGCAGCACGGTGGTGACGCTGGCCAGCTTCAGGGTCAGGGCAATGGCTTGCCAGTCTTGCGCAGAAAACAGCATGGGCAGTGGGGCTTAGAACGTGTTCATGATCTCGAATGAAGGTGTGGGGGATGCGGTTCGGGATGGGTTGCGAGGCGCAAACCACAGCAATAGCTTGGCTATTGCGAGGATTTGCAACGACGCAGACCGCCCGAAGCCGCGCCCGCACACCCATGAGGAGATCGTGAACACGTTCTTACAGCGCAGCGTGCGTGGCGGGGCCGCACACCTTGCACTCCGGGTTTTTGGCGGTGTGCATGCGGCTGTATTCCATGGTGCGGGCATCCAGCAGCAACAGCCGCCCGGCCAGGGATTGGCCGATGCCGGTGATGAGTTTCAGTGCCTCGGCCGCTTGCATGCTGCCGATGATGCCCACCAGCGGTGAGAGCACGCCCAGGGTGGCGCATTGCACCTCTTGAAACTGCGCGTCGGGGTCGAACAGGCAGGCGTAGCAGGGCGCTTCGCTGTGGCGCGGGTCAAACACGGTGATTTGCGCATCGAACTTGATGGCCGCGCCGCTGACCAGCGGGATGCCGTGGCGCACGCAGGCGGCGTTCAGCAGGTGGCGGGTGCGGTAGTTGTCGCAGCAGTCCAGCACCACGGTCATGCCGGGCAGCAGGGCATCGAGCAAGGCGGCATCGGCGCGTTGGGCGATGGGCTGCAGCTGCACTTGGGGGTTGAGATCGGTCACGGCCTGGGCCAGCGAGGCCACTTTGGGCTGGCCCACGCGGGCGGTGGTGTGGGCAATTTGGCGCTGCAGGTTGGTCAGATCGACGGCATCGTCATCCACCACCGTGATCTGGCCCACGCCGCTGGCGGCCAGGTACAGGGCGGCGGGGGCTCCCAGCCCACCGGCCCCCAAAATCAGCACCCGGGCAGCGCAGATGCGCTCTTGCCCTTCAATGCCGATCTCATCGAGCAAAATGTGGCGCGAATAGCGCAGAAGTTGGTCGTCATTCATAAAAGCATAGTTGTTGGCGTTGATAAACAAAGGGTTTCAGATAGAAAACCATCTGAAACCCTTTATTTTTAAGCGGTAAAAGCTATCAACCTAGTGTGTGCAACGGGCTTATTCCTCGCCGTTGCTGGCCTCGTCGTCTTTCTTCTCGGGCGCGCGCTCGGTCAGGGTTTTGCTCACCAGCACCGGCTTGCCTTTGAGCTGGTTGAGCGCTTGCTGCAGCTGGAAGTCTTTCTCCGAGCCAAACTCAGGCAGACGGCGCTCCTCGGGCGGCTTTTTGCTGTCTTCTTCCAGGCGCTTGCGCGCTTCTTCACGGGCTTTTTCGCGGGCACTCAAAGCCACCGATTCGTCGGCCTTATCGACCGACAGGTGCTTGTCCAAATCGGCCTCGCGCATGCGCAGTGCGGCATACACATCGCCTTCGGCGGTTTCATCCACCATCACGTCGGGCACGATGCCCTTGGCCTGGATGGATTTGCCGCTGGGCGTGTAGTACAGCGCTGTGGTCAGCTTCATGCCGGTATCGGGCCCCAGCGGGCGCACGGTTTGCACCGAGCCCTTGCCAAAGGTCTGGCTGCCCATGATGGTGGCGCGCTTGTGGTCTTGCAGGGCCCCGGCGACGATCTCGCTGGCCGAGGCCGAGCCTTCATTGACCAGCACCACCAGCGGCACTTTTTTCAGCGCAGCGGGCAGATCGGCCAGCGGATCACCGCTGCGCCGGGCGTAGAACTGGGGCTCGGCCTTGAAGACGGCCTTGCTTTCTTCGAGCTGGCCATCGGTGCTCACCACCGTCACCCCTTGGGGTAAAAAGGCCGCCGAGATGGCCACGGCCGCATCCAGCAAGCCGCCGGGGTCGTTGCGCAAATCCAGCACCAAGCCTTTGAGTTTGGGGTCTTGCGCGTACAGCTCGGTGACTTTGCGCACAAAGTCCTCCACCGTGCGCTCTTGGAACTGGCTCAGGCGCACCCAGCCATAGCCCGGTTCGATCATTTTGGCTTTGACCGACTGGGTTTTGATTTCTTCGCGCGTGATGGTGACCGGGAAATTGCGCGCCTCGTCACGGCGCAGGATGGTTAGCGTCACCTTGGTGTTGGGCTCGCCGCGCATGCGCTTGACGGCTTCGTTCAGGCTCAGGCTTTTGACGGCGGTGTCGTCAATCTTGGTGATCAGGTCGTTGGTTTTCAGCCCGGCGCGGTCGGCGGGCGAGCCTTCGATGGGCGAGACAATTTTGATCAGCCCATCTTCTTGGGTGATTTCAATGCCCACGCCCACGAATTTGCCGCTGGTGCCTTCGCGAAATTCTTTGAACGACTTTTTGTCGAAATACTGCGAGTGCGGATCCAGGCTGGAGACCATGCCCGAGATGGCATCGGTGATCAGCTTTTTATCGTTCACCGGCTCGACATAGTCGGTCTTGATGATGCCAAACACAGCCGACAGCTGTTGAATCTCTTCCAGTGGCAGCGGGGCGATGCCGCCGCGTGCCACGGTTTGCAGTGATACGGTGGTCAGCGCCCCAGCGAGCACGCCCAGCGAAACCCAGCCGGCGATTTTGAGTTTTTGCCCCATGCGTCTTCCTTTGAACGTTGAGCTTTGAAGGGGGAGATACCAGTGTGGCAGCTTAGGCTTTGCCTTGGGCGGCCACGGCGGCAGCCGCTTTGGCGGCGGCTTCGGCATCGCCCAGGTAGTGGCTGCGGATGGGCTGCAGCTGGGCATCGAGCTCATACACCAGCGGGATGCCGTTGGGGATGTTTACGCCCACGATGGCATCGTCGGCAATGTTGTCCAGGTACTTGACCAAGGCACGAATCGAGTTGCCGTGGGCGGCAATCACAATGCGCTCGCCGCTTTGGATGCGCGGGGCCAGCACCTCTTGCCAAAACGGCACCACGCGGGCCACGGTGTCTTTGAGGCACTCGGTCAGCGGAATCTGCGCCGGCTCCAGCTTGGCATAGCGGCGGTCGCCGCGCTCGCTGCGTGGGTCGCCCGCCTCCAGCGCCGGGGGCGGGGTGTCGTAGCTGCGCCGCCACACCAGCACTTGCTCAGCGCCGTATTGCTGGGCGGTTTCGGCTTTGTTCAGGCCTTGCAGGCCGCCGTAGTGGCGCTCGTTCAAGCGCCAGTCTTTGACCACGGGCAGCCAGGTGCTGTCCATTGCGTCCAGGGCGTACTGCAGGGTGTGGATGGCGCGTTTCAAAACGCTGGTGTAGGCCACATCAAACTCAAAGCCTTCGGCCTTGAGCAGCTGGCCCGCCGAGATGGCTTGCGACACGCCGGTGGGCGTGAGGTCCACATCGGTCCAGCCGGTAAAGCGGTTTTCAAGGTTCCAAGTCGATTCGCCGTGGCGAATAAGCACGAGTTTGTACATGGCAGGGCAAATTTAAAAAAAGAGAGCAGCAGGCAGGCCCGATAGAAGACGATCCGCACGCGCAAATCGGCGCAAAAGTCGCCTATCCGGCAGTAAACAGCACATTCTAGGGCGTTGGCTGGTTGGCTGCGGCTATCGGCACCGGGCAAGCGCCTAAAATCGCTCCTTTTGCTGCAATCGTTTGCACTTTTTTCCGTTTTTCTCTTCCCCCTTTTTTATTTACTTGATTGGCAAGGACTGCTGTGAGCTTTTTGATTGAAAACTGGTATTTGTTGGTGCTGGCCTTGGTCTCTGGCATTGGTTTGGCGCTGCCCGTGCTGCGTGGCGGTGCGGGCCTGGGCTTGCAGCCGCAAGCGGCGGTGCAACGCATTAACCGCGACAAGGCGGTGGTGGTGGATGTGCGCGAGGCCGAGGAATATGCGGCGGGCCACATCACCAACGCAAAACACATCCCCCTGGCACAGATTGAAGAGCGCCTGCCCCAGGTGGTGAAGAACAAAAAACTGCCCGTGATTTTTGTCTGCGCCACCAGTCCACGCTCCACCCGTGCCCAAATGGTGGCAAAAAAACTGGGCTACGAGCAGCCCGAAGTGCTGGCCGGCGGCATGCGTGCCTGGGCAGCGGCCAGCTTGCCGGTTGTAAAAAGCTAAGCGGCCCCCAGCTGAAATACTTCCTCCAGACTTTCCTACCGACTCTGCAGAAAGGCCCCAGCATGCAAGCTGTAAAAATGTTCACCACCGCGGTGTGCCCCTATTGCACCCGCGCCAAGCAGTTGCTCAAAGCCCGGGGGGTGGAGCAGATTGAAGAAATCCGCATCGACCAAGACCCCAGCGCCCGCACCCACATGATGGAAAGCACCGGCCGGCGCACCGTGCCACAAATTTTTATCGGTAGCACCCATGTGGGCGGCTACGATGATTTGGCGGCGCTGGATGCCCAAGGCGGGCTTGTGCCTTTGCTCAATAGTTAAACCACATGGGCTGCTGCCAAGCCCCTGGCGCGGTTTTTCCTGGCGGCATAATGGCCGCTTCTTCTACCCCTCATAGTTAAATTTCTCATGTCCGACGAACAAGCCGTAACCCCCGTCTTTCAAATCCAACGCGTCTATTTGAAAGACTTGTCGCTGGAGCAACCCAACTCCCCCGCCATCTTGCTGGAGCAAGAGCAGCCCAGTCTGGACATCCAATTGGCCGTGGAAGCCACCCCGGTGGCCGATGGCATCTACGAAGTGGCCGTGCAATCGACCGTGCAAACCAAGATTGAAGACAAAACCGTTTTCCTGGTCGAAGCCAAGCAAGCCGGTATCTTTGAAATCCGTGGCATCCCCGAAGAGCAGCTGAACAACGTGATTGGCATCTCCTGCCCGCAAATTCTCTACCCCTACCTGCGCGGCAACGTGGCCGACATCATCAACCGCGCGGGCTTCCCGCCCGTGCACATGGCCGAAATCAACTTCCAGGCCCTGTACGAGCAGCAGCAAGCCGCCGCCCAGGCCCAAGAAGCAGGCCAGCTGCAGTAAACACGCTGCCGCCTTGCCGCCAAGCCCCTTGAATGGGGCTTTTTCGTTTATGCATAAAACAAGCTGTTTGGGTAATGTAGATAAGCGCTAACAGCTATCAACTTTAAGCAATCAAGACCATCAAGGCAAAGGGGACGCAATGCACATCGTCGTTATTGGTGCCGGGGCCTGGGGCACGGCCATGGCTTGCGCGGCCGCCCACCCGGCTGGGGGGCACCGCGTGACCCTCTGGGCCCGCGCGCCCGAGCAGGCGCAGGCCATGCAGAGCACGCGCACCAATCCGCGCTACCTGCCCGATGTGGTGCTGCCCGCTGGGGTCAGCGTGGTCAGTGGCCCCCTGGCGGCAGCGCTGCCTGGGGCCGATTTGCTCATCATTGGCACGCCCATGGCTGGGCTGCGTTCCACACTGCACACCCTGGCCCAGGCCAAGGTCACGGCCCCGGTGGCGTGGCTGTGCAAAGGCTTTGAAGCACCCACCACCGCCGATGCGCTGGGGCTGATGGCGCACGAAGTGGCCGCCCAAGTGGCCCCTGGTCTGCAATGCGGCGCTTTGAGCGGCCCCAGTTTTGCCCTGGAAGTGGCCCGTGCCCAGCCCACCTGCCTGGTGGCGGCCAGTGCGCATGCCGCCGTGCGTGCCGCGTTGCAAGCGGCTTTTCACAGCCCGGCGCTGCGCGTGTATGCCAATGCCGACATCGTGGGCGTGGAAGTGGGCGGTGCGGTGAAAAACGTCATGGCCATTGCCGCTGGCCTGTGCGATGGCCTGGCCCTGGGCCTGAACGCCCGCGCGGCCTTGCTCACCCGGGGGTTGGCCGAAATGACCCGCCTGGGCGTGGCACTGGGGGCCAAGGTCGAAACCTTTATGGGCTTGTCCGGCATGGGCGATTTGCTGCTGACGGCCACCGGCGATTTGTCGCGCAACCGCAAGGTGGGCCTGCTGCTGGCCCAGGGCCTGAGCCAAGAGGCCGCCGTGCAATCGCTGGGCCATGTGGCCGAAGGGGTGTACAGCGCGCGCACGGTGGTGCAACGGGCCCAGGCGCTGGGGGTGGAGATGCCCATTGCCATGGCAGTGGTGCAGTTGCTGGATGGCACGGCCAGCCCCCAGCAGGTGCTGCACGCCCTCATGGGGCGCGACCCGAAGGGGGAGTATGCGTAAAGAAAGAGCAGCTTCCGCTTTTAAATAAACGGATTTTTATAAAAAATCATAAAAATCCTTTGTTAATAAAGCGGTAAAAGCTATTCAATTGATAGCTCTAGCGCCAAGAGCTCTTCCACCGTTTGCCGCCGCCGGATGAGTTGCACGTGTTCGCCATCGACCAGCACCTCGGCGGCCAAGGGGCGGCTGTTGTAGTTGCTGGACATGCTGGCCCCGTAGGCCCCGGTGTTGTGAATCACCAGCAAATCGCCCACCCGGGCGTTGCCCAGGGGGCGTGGCAGGACGATGCCGCCATCGCCCTGGGTAAATACATCGCCCGATTCGCACAGCGGCCCGGCCACCACGCTATCGCGCACGCTGGGCAGGATGCCGTCGCCCGGGCGCTGAATGTGCATGCCGTGCCAGCTGCCGTACATGGAGGGGCGCATGAGCTCGTTAAACCCGGTATCAACCAGCACAAAGTGGTTGTGCCCGGCCTCTTTTACCGCCCGCACCTGGCCCAGCAGCACGCCCGATTCGGCGACTAAAAAGCGCCCCGGCTCCAGCTCCAGGCCCAGGGCGTGGCCGACGATGGTTTGGGCGTGTTGGCGGGCAGCGTCCCACAGGCCAAAGTAGTGGGTGGGGTTGATGCGCTCTTCGCCTTCGCGGTAGGGGATGGATAGGCCGCCGCCCGCGGAAATGGCGTGCAGATCGTGCCCAGCGGCGTGAACGGTGCGCACCAAATCGACCATGGCGCCGCACACCTGCTCGAGGTGGCCGTAATCCACGCCCGAGCCAATGTGCATGTGCAAGCCCACCAGTTGCAGCTTGTTGGCAGTGATCGCTTGCAGCGCGGCGGGCAGTGCGGTGTGCCAGATGCCGTGTTTGCTGTGCTCGCCGCCGGTGTTGGTTTTGTTGCTGTGGCCATGGCCAAAACCGGGGTTGATGCGCAGCCACACCGGATGGCCGGGGCTGCACATGCCCAGTTGGTCAAGCATGTCGATGGAGCCGGCATTGACGGGAATGTGGTGCTCCACCACGGTGGCCAAGGTGCTGGGGTCGAGTACATCGGCAGTAAAAACGATGTCCGAGGGGTGGCCGCCACCGCCTTGGTAGCCCGCGGCCAGCGCCCGCAAAATTTCGCCGCGCGAGACGGCATCCACCTTCACGCCTTGCGCGCGCATCAGGCGCAGGATGTGGATGTTCGAGCAGGCTTTTTGTGCAAAGCGCACGGTGTCAAAAATTTGCAGCTGGGCAATGCGCTCGCGGATGGTGGCCGCGTCGTACACCCACAGTGGGGTGCCATAGTGCGCGGCCAAGTGGTCGAGTTGTTCGGGGGTGAAGGGGATGGTCATAGCGTGAAATAAAAAAACAGCGCCGACAAAAGAAGATTTTGCGGGCGCTGCAGTCTAAAGCTTCGTGCGCATGCGCAGAGCGCATGCACGGGGCAGGGGGTTATTTTTCTAGCACGTATTCGCCCGGTGCGTCCATCAGCACGGGGTAGTCTTTGCTGCCCAGGGTGGGGGGAGTGACGGCCGGGCCGCTGCTGCGCTCTTTGAGCCAGTTGCTCCAAGTGGGCCACCACGAGCCTTCTTCGCGCGGGGCCTGCTGCAGCCAGTCTTCGTGCGACAGGTACTGGCCGCCCACTTCGCGCTTGAGGATTTGGTAGTAGCGGTTTTTGCGCCCGGGTTCGCTGACGATGCCGGCGTTGTGCCCGCCCTTGGTGAGCACAAAGGTCAGCTCGGCGGGGGTCATGTAGTGCAGCTTGTACACCGAGCGCCAGGGCGCCACGTGGTCGGTGTAGGTGGCCACGCAGAAGATGGGGGTGCGCACATCGGCCATCACCACCGGTTTGCCGCGCACCGGGTAGCGGCCGCCGGCCAGGTCGTTGTTCAGGAACAGGCGGCGCAGGTACTGGGCATGCATCAGCGCGGGCATGCGCGTGGCATCGGCATTCCAGGCCATCAGGTCGATCATCTTGCCGCGCTCGCCCAGCAGGTATTCGCTGACCATGCGCGACCACAGCATGTCGTAGGAGTTGAGCAGCTGGAAGGCCCCCACCATCTGCCCGGCCTGCAGGTAGCCGGTTTCGCGCATTTGGGCTTCGAGCATGGCCAGTTGGCTGTCGTCGATGAACAGCGCCAGCTGGCCCGGCTCGGTAAAGTCAGTTTGTGCGGTAAATAGCGTCATCGAGGCCAGGCGGTCTTGCCCATCGCGGGCCATGGCGGCGTTGGCGATCGACAGCAGCGTACCGCCCAGGCAGTAACCGGCAGCGTGGACTTTTTGCTTGGGCACGATGGCGTTGATGGCATCCAGCGCGGCCTCTACGCCCAGGGCCAAGTAGTCGTCCATGCACAGGATGGCCTCGTCCACACCGGGGTTTTTCCACGAGATGCAAAACACCGTGTGGCCCTGGCTGACCATGTATTTGATGAGCGAGTTGTGCTGCGACAAATCCAGGATGTAGTACTTCATGATCCACGCGGGCACGATCAGCACCGGCTCAGGCTGCACCTTGTCGGTGGTGGGGCTGTACTGGATCAGCTCGATCAGGCGGTTGCGGTACACCACTTTGCCGGGGGTGGCGGCAAGGTTTTTGCCCACAACATAATCCTCGGTGCCCGCCGGCGGCAGTCCTTGGCTGGTGCGGCCCAGGTCGTCCAGAAAGTTGAGCATGCCCTGTTGCAAATTGGCACCGCCGGTTTCCATGGTTTTTTGTAGCACCACGGGGTTGGTCAGTGGGTAGTTGCCTGGCGAGAGCATGTCCACCCCTTGCCGGGCCATGAAGGACACCACATCTTCGTGGTGCTTAGAGACACCGGGCAGGTTCTGAGTGGCCGATTTCCACCACGTTTCGGTATTCAAGAAGGCTTGGCTGGTCACGTTGAATGGCCACTGCTGCCAGGCTGGATCGGCAAAACGGCGATCGGGCTTGGCGGCCGGCGCTTGCTGTGCATCGGTGGGCCGGGGCAGGGCGTTTTGCCACAGTTGCTGCATTTGCTCTAGGCCCAGGCTGAACAGCTCCAGGCGCTTGCCAGGGGCAAAAGCCAAGTGGCCGACCCAGTCGATGCCCGCCAGGGACAGCGACATGGGCGACAGGGAGTGGGTCATCTTGGCCAAACCGGCCAGCATCTTGATATCCAGCGGCGTTTTGCGTACCGCAGGATTGGGTGTTTCTGTGGCCGGATCGTTGGCGCAGCTGGTTGTGATCGGGAGTGCTTTGGCGGTGGGGGTTTTTTGAGTTTTCTCAGGCTTGGTGGACACGAAGGCTTCTCCTAGGAATGGTGTCTGCGAGGATGAGGGTCGGGGTAATCGCCCCAGTGTAGCGGCTCCCCAAGAAGAACAACAATAGATTTGCTGCATTGCAGCAAAATGACGGCCAGTGGATGCCAGGGTTTTGCTTGACTGGGCTACCATTTCGGGCTTTTTTGCTGATAAAGATACCCATGGAACCCGTGATGCCGCCTCTGGATGAGGCCGAAATTTTTGCACCCTCTGCGTCGGCCGATATGCCCCACGACCTGGATTTGGCCCAGCTGCGCCTGCCGCAGTTTTCGATGGAATCGGAATCGAGTGTGTTGGGTGGCCTGCTGCTGGACAACAACGCCTGGGACCGCGTGGGCGACCTGCTCACGGAGGGCGATTTTTACCGCCACGAGCACCGCTTGATCTTCATGGCGGTGAGCAAGCTGGTCAATGACAGCAAACCGGCCGATGTGATCACGGTGTTTGAACACCTGCAAGCCCAGGGCAAGGCGCAGGAGGTGGGCGGCATTGTGTACCTCAACCAACTGGCCCAGTACGTACCCAGCGCGACAAACATTCGCCGCTATGCAGAAATCGTGCGCGAGAAGGCGATTTTGCGCAAATTACTCACGGCCAGCGACGAAATCGCCACCCAGGCACAAAACCCCCAGGGCAAGCCGGTAGAGCGCATCCTGGACGAAGCGGAGCAAAAAATCTTTGCCATTGGCGAAGAAGGTTCGCGCATGAAGCAGGGCTTTCAGTCGCTCGATACCTTGGTGGTCGATTTGCTCGATCGGGTGCAGGAAATGGCCGACAACCCCATGGATGTCACCGGCGTGCCCACGGGGTTTGCCGATCTGGATCGCATGACCAGCGGCCTGCAAGCGGGCGACCTGGTGGTGCTGGCCGCGCGGCCGTCGATGGGCAAGACCTCGTTTGCCGTGAACATTGCGGAACACGTGGCACTGCATGAGCAATTGCCCGTGGCCATCTTCTCGATGGAAATGGGCGCGGCGCAGCTGGCGGTGCGTATCGTCGGCTCGATTGGCCGCATCAACCAGGGCAATCTGCGCACCGGCAAATTGACCGATGAGGAATGGTCGCGCCTGTCCGAGGCCATCGAATCATTGCGCCAGGTATCGCTGCACATTGACGAAACCCCGGGCCTGACCCCTTCAGAACTGCGGGCCAACGCCCGCCGCCTGGCGCGCAGCTGCGGCAAGCTGGGGCTGATCGTGGTGGACTACTTGCAGCTCATGAGCGGCTCAGGCAGCGGCACCAGTGGCGACAACCGGGCCACCGAGTTGGGCGAAATCTCGCGCGGCTTGAAGATGCTGGCCAAAGAGCTGCAGTGCCCGGTGATTGCGCTGTCGCAGCTCAACCGCTCGGTCGAGCAGCGCACCGACAAGCGCCCGATGATGAGCGACCTGCGTGAATCCGGCGCCATCGAGCAGGATGCAGACATCATCATGTTCATTTACCGCGATGATTACTACAATAAAGATAGCAAAGAGCCCAACGTGGCCGAAGTCATCATCGGCAAACAGCGCAATGGCCCAACTGGTACCGTCAAGCTGTACTTTCAGAAAAATCAAACACGGTTCGAAAATTTGGCTTTGGGTGCTAGTAATGATGTGTAACTTGATTTACAGTCACGCCTCTATTTAAATCACAATTCCTACAATTTATAAGCGTGGAGTAAGCATGTTTGGCTTTTTTAAAGCTAAGAGTAAGCCTGAGGCGGCCTCTGGAGGGGATGCCGTCGATACCCTTCCTCCTGTAATAGAAGAAGAACCGTCGCTGATTTCAGCGGCTGCGCAAGCAACACCTGGTGGCATTCCTTATTACCCAAATCTTATTGAAGAGCTGGTGCATGACCACCAAATGATGGCGGCACTGAAAAAGAGTATTCGCCGTGCATTTTTACGCAAAGATCTGAAAAAAACAGAAAAGCGATTAGAAGAATTTGCTTCTGTTTTTCGCAGTCATATTCTGAAAGAAAACGTTCGGATGTATGCTTATTTACAGCAGCAATTTACGGACGAAAAAATCAATATAGAGATTGTTAAATATTTTCGTAAAGAAATGAATGGCATTGCGCGGACAGTACTTTCTTTTCTAGAAAAATATGAATCGCTGCAGCAACTTTCAGAAGAGCAATTAAACAACTTTTTAATTGATTTAGAAAATATCAGTAAAGTCATTCACGAGCGCATGCAGCGCGAAGAAGAAAAACTTTACCCTTTGTATTTGCAAATCGCAGCGCCCAACTAGGGATGCTCTGCACACATCGAGCGGAAAGCCTGCGCTGCGGATCGGGATGGGCTGCAAGGCGCAAACCGCAGCGATAGCCGTAGCTATCGCGAGGATTTGCAACGCCGCAGACCGCCCGAGGCCGCAGATGCAGGCGGCGCGGCGATTTGTGCAGAGCATCCCTAGCTGCGGGCACCAAAAATACCGCTGCCTACGCGCACCATGGTGCTGCCGGCCGCGATGGCGCTGGCCAGGTCGGCGGTCATGCCCAGGCTGATGGTGTCCAGCGCGGCCAGGCCCGGCAATTGCTGTAATTGGTGAAACACAGCCACCACCTGCTGGTGCACCGCCAGCATCGCGGCGGCATCGGGTTGCGGGTCGGGGATGCTCATCACGCCGCGCAGTTGTAAACGTGGCAGCTGGGCGATGGCCTGGGCCAATGCTGGGGCCTCGGCGGGGGTGCAGCCCGATTTGGTATCGCCGCCATCTGCATTCACCTGAATGCACACCTGCAGCGCGGGCAAGTGTGCCGGGCGCTGCTCGGACAGGCGCTGGGCGATTTTCAGGCGGTCGATGGTGTGTACCCAATCAAAGTGCTCGGCCACCAAGCGGGTTTTATTGCTTTGAATGGGGCCGATGCAGTGCCAAGTCAAGCACGGCAGATCGGCCATGGCCGACAGAGCGGCGATTTTTTCCACGCCTTCTTGGATGTAGTTTTCGCCAAAGTGGCGCTGCCCGGCCAAAGCCGCCTCACGCACTGCGCTGGCGGGGAAGGTTTTGGAAACCGCCAGCAGCAGCACGCTCTCGGGGCTGCGCCCAGCCTGGGTAGCGGCGCTGGCAATTTGCGCAGTGACTGCGCGAAGTTGGGTGGCAATCGTGGTCATAATCTGCGCGAGCGTACCAAACCTAACCAGGAGAAATCACGTGGACATTACGAGTTTGCTGGCCTTCGGAGTCAAAAACAAAGCTTCGGACTTGCATTTATCCGCTGGCCTGCCCCCCATGATCCGCGTGCATGGCGATGTGCGGCGCATCAATGTCGAGCCACTGGACCACAAAATGGTGCACAGCATGGTGTACGACATCATGAATGACGGTCAGCGCAAGGCCTACGAGGAAGACCTGGAGGTGGACTTCTCCTTCGAGATCGCCGGGTTGGCCCGTTTTCGTGTGAATGCCTTCAACCAGTACCGGGGCGCGGGGGCAGTATTTCGAACCATTCCCAGCAAAATTCTGACCCTGGAAGACTTGAACGCCCCCAAGATTTTTGCCGATCTGGCCCTCAAGCCGCGCGGTATGGTGCTGGTCACCGGCCCGACCGGCTCGGGCAAGTCGACCACGCTGGCGGCCATGGTGGACTACCTCAACAGCAATGAGCAGGGCCACATCCTGACGGTGGAAGACCCCATTGAATTTGTCCACCAGTCGAAAAAATGCCTGGTGAACCAGCGCGAAGTGGGGGCGATGACCAAGTCCTTTTCCGCCGCTTTGCGTTCGGCTCTGCGCGAAGACCCGGACTGCATTCTGGTGGGGGAAATGCGTGACTTGGAAACCATTCGCCTGGCCATGACGGCGGCGGAAACCGGCCACTTGGTATTCGGCACGCTGCACACCTCCAGCGCGGCCAAGACCATTGACCGGGTGATTGATGTCTTTCCGGCCGAAGAAAAAGAAATGGTGCGGGCCATGCTCTCGGAATCGTTGCAGGCGGTAATTTCGCAAACCTTGTGCAAGACCAAGGATGGCAACGGCCGGGTAGCGGCGCACGAAATCATGATTGGCACCAGCGCCATTCGCAACCTGATTCGCGAGGCCAAGGTGGCGCAAATGTATTCGGCCATCCAAACCGGCTCCAACGTGGGCATGCAAACGCTGGATCAAAACCTCACCGATCTGGTGCGCCGCAACATCATCAGCGCCGCCGAAGCCCGCGCCAAGGCCAAAAACCCGGAAAACTTCCCCGGCTAAGCAAAGCGGCCAGACCAACATTTTGTTTTTAAAACGCAAAGGACGCTTCACGTATGGAACGCGATCAGGCCAGTAAATTTATCAACGACCTGCTGCAGCTAATGGTCAATCGCAAGGGCAGTGACTTGTTCTTAACGGCTGAATTTCCGCCCGCGATCAAGGTCGATGGTGCGGTGGCGCGGGTGTCGCCGCAGCCACTGTCGCCCAATCACACCATGGCGCTGGCCCGTTCCATCATGAGCGACCGCCAAATGGCCGAGTTCGAGCGCACCAAGGAATGCAACTTTGCCATCTCCCCGGCCGGGATTGGGCGCTTTCGGGTGAATGCCTTCATTCAGCAAGGGCGCGTGGGCATGGTGCTGCGGACGATTCCGGCCGACATCCCCACCATCGACCAGCTGGGCCTGCCCCAGGTGCTCAAAGACGTGGCCATGACCAAGCGTGGCCTGTGCATTTTTGTGGGCGCGACGGGCTCGGGTAAATCCACCTCGCTGGCGGCCATGGTCGATTGGCGCAACCAGAATTCGTTCGGCCACATCATCACCGTGGAAGACCCGATCGAATTTGTCCATCCGCACAAAAACTGCATCATCACCCAGCGCGAAGTGGGCTTGGATACCGACAGCTGGGAAGCAGCCCTGAAAAACACCCTGCGCCAGGCCCCCGACGTGATTTTGATGGGCGAGATTCGCGACCGCGAAACCATGGAGCACGCCATCGTCTTCTCCGAAACCGGCCACCTGTGCATGGCCACCTTGCACGCCAACAGTGCCAACCAGGCCTTGGACCGCATCGTGAACTTCTTCCCCGAAGAGCGGCGTGAGCAATTGCTGCTGGATTTGTCGCTGAACCTGCGCGGCATGATCTCGCAGCGTTTGATGCCGCGCCAGGGCACCAAGGGCCGCATTGCCGCGCTGGAGGTGCTGCTCAACACCCCGCTGGTTTCCGACCTGATCGCCAAGGGCGACGTGGTGGAGATCAAAGAAATCATGCAAAAAAGCCGTGAGCTGGGCATGCAAACCTTTGACCAGGCGCTGTTTGACCTGTTCGAGGCGGGCTCCATCACCTACGAAGATGCGCTGCGCAACGCCGACTCGGTGAACAACCTGCGTCTGCAAATCAAGCTGCACAGCCAGCGGGCCAAGTCTGACCTGATGGCCGGCACAGAAAATTTCAAAGTGATGTAAATCCCATCCCGAATGCACAGCAAAAACAAGGAGAGAACCCCATGACCGTTGCACAACAAACCAACCCCCGCAGCTACCCGGATGCCACGCCGCGCAAAGTGGCCTTTTTAGGATTGGGCGTAATGGGCTGGCCCATGGCGGGGCATTTGGCGCTGGCCGGGCACACGGTTACGGTGTTCAACCGCACGGCTGCCAAAGCACAAGCCTGGGTGCAAGCCTTTGCGGCCACCGGCCGTGCGCACCATGCCAGCACGCCGCGCGAAGCAGCCCAAGGGGCCGATATCGTCCTCATGTGCGTCGGCAACGATGACGACGTGCGCAGCGTGGTGCTGGGGCCTGAGGGTGCTTTGGCGGGCATGCAATCGGGCAGTATTTTGATTGACCACACCACCGCCTCGGCCCAGCTGGCGCGGGAGCTGTACGCCAGCGCCCAGCAGCAGGGCGTAGCGTTTGTGGATGCCCCGGTCTCTGGCGGGCAAGCCGGGGCGCAAAACGGGCAACTCACCATCATGTGCGGTGGCGACGAGGCCGCCTTTGCCACGGCCGAGCCGGTGATGGCCTGCTTTGGCCGCGCCGTCACCCTGATGGGGCCCAGCGGCAGCGGGCAGCTGACCAAAATGGTCAATCAAATTTGCATTGCCGGGCTGGTGCAAGGCCTGTCCGAGGCGGTGGCCTTTGGCCAAAAAGCCGGTCTGGACATGGACAAAGCCCTGCAAGTGATTGGCAAAGGCGCGGCGCAAAGCTGGCAGCTCGATAACCGGGGCAGCACCATGGTGCGCGATGAATTCAACTTCGGCTTTGCCGTCGATTGGATGCGCAAAGACCTGGGGCTGGTGCTGCAAGAAGCCCAGCGCAACGGTGCCCGCCTGCCCGTAACAGCCCTGGTCGATCAGTTTTACGCCGATGTGCAGGCCCAAGGCGGCGGGCGCTGGGATACCTCCAGCCTGATTGCCCGCCTGCGCTAGCCCGGTAATTTCCCCTTCCTTAGGTCGGCTGCGTGGCCTTGGGCGCTTTCTGGGCGGCTGGGGCCGGGGCGCTGCTGGCCGGGTTGTGCGTTTTGCCGGCGGGCACCTCGCTACCGGCCCGCCAGCGGCGCAGCACGCGCTGAAAGATCAAGGCGTTGGGGATTTGCACCTGTGCCCCGACATTGGCCTCTGATATGTCCTCCAAGGTGGTGTAGAGCAGGTTGATGTCCACCACCTTGCCCAGGGCACCGGGCTTTTCGGCGTTGTCCAGCAGCTCAATCGTGTCGCCCACCACAAACGGGCGGCCGGTAAAGATCAGGAAAGCGCAAAACAGGTTGGACAGCACACTCCAGGCCGCAAAAAACGCCACCGCGCCCACGGTGGCAAAGCCGGTAAATGCCGACCACAGCACCGTGGCCGAAACCCCCAGGCGCTCCAGCGCCAGCAGCACCGCACCGCTGACGATAAGCCAGCGCACCACCACATTGATGGGCATGAGCAGCTCGTGCGGCAGCTGGTAATGCGTGCTGGCACGGCTCAGCACACGGCGCACCAGCCGGTGCAGCAGCCAGGCACAAAAAACAATCAGCACAATTTGCAGCAGCGGCACCATCACGTCCAGCCACTCCTGCAGCCAATCGGGCAAATGGGTATGCCAGTTTTGCCAGCGTTGTAAAGGTTTCATAGCAAAAAAATAAAAAGGGCACTGTGCCAGTGCCCTGAAATGGTCAATGCAGTGGCGTGGGCCGCTGTAAGAACGTGTTCACGTTCTAAGCCGATTTTTACGGCTGTTCGCGGCGCAGGGCGGGGAACAAGATCACATCGCGGATGCTGGCGCTGTCGGTCAGCAGCATCATCAGGCGGTCAATGCCAATGCCGCAGCCGCCGGTGGGCGGCAGGCCGTACTCCAGCGCGCGCACAAAGTCGTGGTCAAAGTACATGGCTTCGTCGTCGCCGCTGTCCTTGGCCTCGACCTGGGCGTTGAAGCGGGCCACCTGGTCTTCGGCATCGTTCAGCTCCGAGAAACCATTGCCAAACTCGCGCCCGGTGATGTACAGCTCAAAACGCTCGGTCACTTCCGGGCGCTCATCGTTGGCGCGCGCCAGTGGGCTGATTTCGGTGGGGTGCTCCATGATGAAGGTGGGGTTCCACAGCTTCTCTTCCACCACCTCTTCAAAGTACAGCACCTGCAGGCTCGCCAGGCTGCGCGTGGACAGCTTGTCTTTGTCCTCGTTCATGCCCAGCTTGCGCAAGGCGTTGGTCAGCCAGTCGCGGTTGGTCACGTTCTCGCCGGCATCGGTGTATTTCACGATGGCCTGCGGAATGCTCAGGCGCTCAAACGGCGCGGCCAAGTCCACCGGCTTGCCGGCATAGGTGCAGTCCAGGGTGCCCACGGCCTTCATGGCCGCATCGCGGATGAGTTGCTCGGTAAAGTCCATCAAATCGCGGTAATTCCACCACGCCGCGTAGAACTCCATCATCGTGAACTCGGGGTTGTGGCGCACGCTGATGCCTTCGTTGCGGAAGTTGCGGTTGATCTCGAATACCCGCTCAAAACCGCCCACCACCAGGCGCTTCAAGTACAGCTCTGGGGCAATGCGCAAATACATCTCTTGGTCCAGCGCATTGTGGTGCGTGACAAACGGCTTGGCATTGGCCCCACCGGGAATGGGGTGCAGCATGGGCGTTTCGACCTCTAAAAAACCGTGCTGCACCATAAAGTCGCGGATGCCGGCCACCGCCTTGCTGCGGGCCACGAAGCGGGCGCGGGTATCCTCGTTCATCATCAGATCGACGTAGCGCTGGCGCACCTTTTGCTCCAGGTCGGCCATGCCGTGGAACTTGTCGGGCATGGGGCGCAGGCTCTTGGTCAGCAGGCGAATCTTGGTGGCCTTGATCGACAGCTCGCCCGTCTTGGTCTTCATCAGCGTGCCCTCGGCACCGATGATGTCGCCCAAATCCCACTTTTTAAAGTCGTCGTACACCGCCTCGCCCACGGTATCGCGGGCGATGTACAGCTGGATGCGCCCGGTGGCATCTTGCACCGTGGCAAAGCTGGCCTTGCCCATCACGCGCTTGAGCATCATGCGCCCGCCCACGCTAACGGTGACGGGGCTGGCCTGCAGCGCTTCGGTGTCCAGCGCGTTGTACTGCGCGGCCAGGGCGGCGGCGCGGTGCTGGGGTTTGAAGTCGTTGGGGAAGGCGGCAACGCCCTGGGCCTGGGCCTGCTCACGGATGGTTTTCAGTTTCTCACGGCGCTCGGCAATGAGTTTGTTTTCATCTTGGGGGGCGGCAGCCGCATCGGCCAGCGGCAAATCAGTGGTGTCAGACATGGGAGCAAAAGGGCCGCGCGGGGCCAAGGGTGAACAGGAAAAAAACGAGCCAAAGCGGGCGATTCTAATTTTTTTGCGCCCGCTGTTGGCTTGCATGGCTTAATCTTGCGTCCAAGCTGGATTTGCCAGGGCTTATCGCCATGGACGCACTGCTGTGTTGGCAGTCCAGCACAGGGTTACTATTTTTACAATAGCTTGTACCGCTGATTGTTAAACGATTTTAAGTAATAAAAACCTTGAATTTGTTTAAATTAAAGCGGCAATAGCTATCGTCTCATTGAGGTTGGTAATGCTCTTGCAAATTGTTGAATTTTTACTGGAGGTGGCCAGCGGCCTGGTCGCCGGCGCGTGCCTGCTGCGCCTGTACATGCAGCTGCTGCGCGTGCCCTTTGGCAACCCCGTGGGGCAACTGGTGTTTGCCTTGTCGGATTGGCTGGTGCTGCCGCTGCGCCGGGTGATTCGCCCCAGTGGCAAGGTCGATCTGTCCTGCCTGCTGGGCGCGGTGCTGGTGCAGCTGCTGCACTATTTGGTTTTGTGGGCGGTTTTGGGGGGCGCAGCCAGCCCGGTACTGATCCCGTTGCTGGCGCTGTTTGGCCTGCTGCGCATGGTCTTGACCGGGTTGATCGGCATTTTGCTCATCCACGCCATATTGTCCTGGGTGCAACCGCACGCCCCCGTGGCCCCCATTTTGGCGCGGCTGTCCGAGCCGGTACTGCGCCCACTGCGGCGCATCATTCCGCTGGTGGGCAATGTTGATTTATCGCCCTTGGTGGCATTGATCGCGCTGCAGGTGCTGCTGATGGTGCTGGCCAATGTGCAGTTCAATTTGCTGCGGATGTAAACAGGCACGCTGAGAATCCCCCGCCGTTTTCAGCTTCTGGGCTCGGCCAGCACCTCTAGGCAAGGGAGGATGATTTCCCAGCGCTCGCACGGCACACCCCGTTCAGCGTCTTCTGGGCTGCGGCGGCGCACCTGGATGGCCGCCACGGTCACTGCCTGCACATGGGGTGGTGGGCTAAAGGCCTTGGCCATGGTGCTGACGGTGATCCCTTGGGCGTTGCGCAGTGTCCAGTGTCTGCTGCCCTGAGGGGGACACAGCGTGAGCGGGTCGCCTACCTGCAAGGCGGCAATGTGGCGGTGAACAGCATGGTGGGCTGGGAATTTGCCAGGCCAAGAGATGTACACCGCTGCGGTTGGTAGCGTTTCATAACGCACGATGGTGTCGTGGGTCAGCACCGGTGGCGCGGGCTGGGTAGCCAGGGCCAAGTCTTGCAAATCCGGGATAAAAGCGTGGCCCAGTGCAGGGCTGTGGCACAGCGTCAGCGTTTGGCGCGCACGCGTCATGGCCACGTAGAACAGGCGGCGCTCGGCATCATCGTTTTGCTGCCAGTTGCCGTTGTCCAAAATCAGAACGTGGTCAAACTCCATGCCCTTAGCGCTGTGGGCGGTCAAGAGCAGCAAGGGTGCATTGGGGCGTGGGGTGCTGCTGGGCAGGGTGTCCAGCTTGAACTCGTACAGCTGCTCAATCACATCACGGACAACGATGCGGTTGTCCCTATCGCCGACTTCCACTTGGGCAATAAATTGCGCCAAAGCTACTTGGTGTAAATGGCCTTGCCCTTCTTGCACCGCAGGTCCATAGGTACGGCGCAGCCAGCGCCGCAAGGTGGCGGCGCGCAGCACCAACCGTGGGGCAAGTTGCTGGCAGCGTTTTTCGCCGCGCAGCAGAGCCAACAGGCCCGCCCCTTCGCGGGCGGTGTGCAGGGTAATGTTGGGGTCGTCTTTATTTTTCGCAATGCGCCGCACGGCAAGGCCACGTTGGCGGGCCAGGTGGTAAATCGCGTCCAGGTCTTTATGCTCGCGCCCCAGCACCGCAAAGTGCCCCCAGCGGCCACCCTCGCGCGTATCTTCGCGCAGGGCGTACAGGCGCTGCAGCTCATTGAGCGCCAGGGCTGCGGCCTGCAGGGGGTGGTTGGGCACCTCCAAGATATGCACGCGGCCCGCCAGTACGGGGTCTTGGCTTTCCCAGGCACCACCTGCCGGAGCATCGTGGCGGGCGTGGTTGATGCGCAGGGTTTGCTCAGCTTTCATGCGCTCCTGGGCTGGGGCAATGACCTGGTTGGCGCAGGCGATGATGTGGCCGCTGGAGCGGTAGTTTTCCAGCAGGTGAAAGCGCCGTGCCTGGTAGTCGGCTTCAAATTGACGGATGTAGCGCACGTTGGTGCCGTCGAATTCGTAGATGTTCTGGTCATCATCGCCCACGGCCATCAGGGCCAGACGATCGTCGCCCGAGGCCAGGGTGCGTCCAGCCAGGGCACTGATCAGGGCGTAGCGGTCGCGGTTGATGTCCTGGTATTCATCCACCAAGATAAAGCGCAGGCCTGCCAGCAACCGGGCACGGGCCAGGCTGCTGGCGCTGTCATCCGTATCCGTATCTGCATCGGTGTTGGTATCTGTGGTCCCCAGGGTGGGCGGCGCAACCGCTTGCAGCAAGTCGGTGGCTTGGCGGATGACGGCGCTGAAATCAATCGCCTCGGAGTGCTCCAAGGCCACGGTGTAGCTGGTGCCGGTTAGGCGCATGGCCAGGCTGTGCAGGGTTTGCACGGCCACGCCAGCCGCGTCGCTGCCAATGAGCTGCCACAGGCGCTGGCGCACTTCATGGGCGGCGCTGCGGTTGTAGGTCAGCACCATGATTTCTTCGGGCTGCACCATCTGCTGGCGCAGCAACCAGGCCACCCGGTGGACGATGACCCGGGTTTTGCCCGAACCGGGGCCAGCCAGCACCAAGAGGCTGTCGTGCGGCGGGGCGGAGACGATCTCCTGCTGTGCGGGATTGGCCAAATCCAGGTAAATGCGCCGGTGTGCGTCTTCGGACGTGGCCAGCTGCAGCACCGCTTCGCGGCCGCTGAAATAACGTTTGGCAAACGCTTGCCACTGCAGGCTGAAGTAGTCCTGCACAAAGCGCAGGGCGGCCTTCATGTTCTCCAGCGCCAGCTTGGCGTATTCGGCCATAACGTGGATTTGCACCGCCTTGTCCCGGTAGTGCAGGCGCAGCAAGGCGTAGTCCATGAAGGCAAACTTGCGCCGACTGGCATGGGCGTGCAGGTGGATGCGCATGGCTGAGCGGAATACGGCTTTGCCCCGCGCCAGGTAGAGCACTTCATTGGCATCCAGGTAGAGCAGGGCTGCACCCAGGGCCACATCCCAGTCTTTAAAGGTGTGCTGGGCCAAAGTGGCATCGGCCTGCAGCAGCGCTGTGAGCGTGCCTTGCTTGCAAGTGACCAGCAGGTTGTTGTGCTTGCGCAAGCTGTGTAAGTGGGTGAGCAGCACCTTGGCCAGTTGCATGCGCCGTTGGCAGGCATCGGCAATGCTGTCCCAGGAGTGCTGGACGTACAGGTAGCGCTGGTCTTGCCCCATGGGGACGATACGAAAAAAACCGCGCGTCTGTTTGCCGCCTTCTTCCGACAAGGGCGCAGCCAGTGCCGTGAGCAGGCGCGAGAGGCGCTGCGGGTCGATGGCCAGCCCGGTGCGTCGGCGCAGCGTGTCGCACAGCACGCGCATGTGCAAATGCTGGGGGCTGTGCGGATGGGCATCGGCATCTGGGGCAGCCTCGCGCATCAGGGTCAGCAGGGCCGTTTCCAGTCGTTCCAGCGCTTGCAAGCGTTCGGCGGTGGGCGGCTGATTGACAAGGAGTACGCCCAGCTCGGTATCGTCAGACAGCAGCTGCCATTGACACAGCTCGCGCAGCATGGCCCGCACGGTGCGAGCATCTTTGCCGGTCAGGCCCATGAGCTCGTCGGTGGACAGACTGTCGTCATCGGCACAGTTCATCAAGGCGGTGACGATGCTCAGATAGTCCGGCAGCAGGGCCGCATCCTTCAGTTTGTGTAGCAAGCGCGTGCGTGCTTCTTCCACGGTGGCCACCAGCAGGCTGGCGGGCAAGACCTGGGTGTGGTTTTCGTGGCGCTCCAGGATTTGCGCCTCTTCCAGCCAGGCAATGGCGGTGCGCACTTTGGTGTCAGCATCGTGGGCCTCGGGGTCGATGCGCTGCTGGTCCGGGAATTGGCGCAAGATTTCCCCGGTTGTGGCGATGATTTCTTCACCAGCACGGTCACGGGTTTTAATGGCCCGCAGGGCCTTGAGGATGGATTGGATGTCGCTCAGTGTCAGGCGGGAGTTTCTTAGCAGCCGAAACTGTACGTCCAGGTCAGCCGGGTCATACAGCAAGACACAACGTGCCGCTTGTTGGTCGCGTCCGGCGCGGCCAGCTTCTTGCAAATAATTTTCCAAGGAGCCGGGCGTGTCCAGGTGAATCACCAAACGTACGTCCGGCTTGTCCACCCCCATACCAAAGGCGTTGGTGGCAACCATTACATCCAGGTGGCCGGCAATGAAGTCTTCCTGCATGCGCCGCTTGTCTTCGGCCAGCATCCCGCCGTGAAAGTGGCCACAGCGTAGCCCCGCTTGCTGCAAAAAATGGGCTACTTCTTCGGTGGTTTTTTGCCGAGAGCAAAACACAATCGCCCCGCCCCTATCGCGTAGCCCCTCTTGCAGCAAGCGCAGTGCAGTCGGTTGCTTGCTGGCCTGGGGGACGGCCAGGACTTCGTAGTCCAGGTTCTCGCGGGCAACGCCGCCTTCCAGGCGGGCCAGCTGTATGCCCAGCAACTGTTGGAAATGGCGGCAAATGTCCTTCACCACATCGGGCTTGGCCGTGGCAGTAAAGCAGAACACGGGGGAAGGCCGCTCTTTTTGTATTTGCCGGATAAAGCGCGAGACGTACAGGTAATCCGGGCGAAAGTCACGCCCCCATTTGGATAGGCAATGCGCCTCGTCAAACACCCAGGCCCGCACTTCGCGGTGCGCCAGTGCTTTGGTAAAGGCCGGGCTGCGAAACTGCTCTGGGGCAACAAAAATCAGCCCTAGATCGCCCAGGCGCAGCTTGTCTAGCATGGCACGGCGCTCCAGCGGGGTGAGCTGGCCGTTGAGGTAGCCCGCGCAGGTCACGCCCTGCTTGTTGTGCAGGTTGTCCACCTGGTCTTTCATGAGCGACTGCAGCGGCGAGACAACGACCGTCAGCACCCCGGTGCGGAAAAAATGCGCCAGCGCTGGTAATTGGTAGCACAGCGACTTGCCCCCGCCGGTGGGCAAAATCGCCAGGGTGGAGGTGCCTGCCATGCCGTTTTCCACTATCGCCTGCTGCAGGCTGCGGCCATCGGGGGTGGCTGGGGTGGGGCGAAACGTAGTGATGCCGGGGAAAAAGCGCGGCAGCAGCACCTGCAGTTGGTGCTGCTCCTGGCACCAGGTGCAGCAGGGTTTGCTGCACGGCACATTGCGCAGCGCATGGATGGCCTGGCGCGTGCGCGGATGGGTCAGCCCCACCCAAGGGGGGAGCACCGAATTGCCCCCGGCCACGCGCAGCCAGGCCAGCACATAGGCCAGGCTGGGATGCCAATCAGAATCGGGTAGCCATTGGTGGGTGGTGCGGGCCAAGGCGGTATGGCAGACCTTGCCCTGGGTGGCGCAGATCCAGGCTTTTTGCGCCTGCAGCAGGCTGGGGCGAGGTGCCTGGCGCCATTGCTGAAAAAGCGCCCCCAGGCCGCTGTCGGGTTGTTCGGCGCGGGTGAGTAAAAAGTGCAGGCATTGCGCCTCGTCCGGGTGCTGGGCAATGCGCTCTTGCAGTGCTTGGCTTTGCTCTTGGAACAATGTCCAGGCCAGCTGGGCATCGCGCACCGGGTCGTTGCGGCTGGTGGTACACAGCTTGTAATCCTTGACCAGGCGGTGGTAGGGGTTTTGTGGGTAGGCGATGGGCGAGAGCGCCAGCGTGTCGATCTGAGGGAGTTGGTGCAGCGCTAGCTCGGGGTGCAAGGCAGCCAGGGCCGGTTGGTCAAAGGCGGTGATGTTGTGCCCCAACAGGGCCTGCGCCCCGGCGGTCAGGGCGTTGAGTTGGGTGGCCCATTTTGGGGCATCGCCCTTCAGGTGTAACTGCGCCCCGGTGTCGCTGCGCCAAGCACCCACCTCGTGCAAGCGCAGGCGGTCGTGCTTGGACGTTTCAATGTCCAGACACAGGCAGGCCGGTGCGGTGGGGTCGGGCGGGAGAGGGCAAGGCGCAGCAGCAGTCACAAGACAATCAACAAGGCACAAAGTGATTAATTAATCAAAGGGCTGAATGTAACCGCCGGTGCATGCTGTTAGACAAAGAGCCGCCAAACCGTGTGCTGGGGCGCTAGGGGCGGGAGCCGCCCCTGCTTTAGACGTTTAGAAAGTTTCCCAATCGTCATCGGCCTTGTGACCGGTGGGTGCCGCAATGCGTGCTGCTGGGGCGGGTGCTGACCGGGGGGCCGCTGCGGGTGGCTTGGCGGCTGTGGCAGCAGGCTTAGCGGCAGGTTTGGCAGCGGCGGTGCTACTGCGTTGGCCCAATTGCGGTGCGGTGGTGGTGGCGTGGGTGACGTTGGCCACAGGGCTTGGGCTGGGCGCGGGGCTGGACACAGGCCGCACTGGCGCTTGCGCGGTGGTGCTGGGGCGGCGCATGGCATTTTCATGGCGGCCCAGTTGGAACACGGCCACGGCCTCTACCAATTGCTGGGCTTGCTGGTTCAGGCTGGAGGCAGCGGCGGCAGACTCTTCCACCAGCGCCGCGTTTTGCTGCGTCATCTGGTCGAGTTGGGCCACGGCCTCGCCCACCTGGCCAATGCCCACGGTTTGCTCGCTGGTGGAAGCGCTGATCTCGCGGATCAGGTCGGTCACGCGCTGCACTTCTTGCACGATGTGCTGCATGGTGCTGCCGGCGGTATCCACCAAACGGCTGCCCGCGTCCACGGTTTCCACGCTGTTGCCAATCAGGGTTTTGATTTCTTTGGCTGCCTCGGCACTGCGTCCGGCCAGGCTGCGCACCTCGGCGGCCACCACGGCAAAGCCCCGGCCTTGCTCGCCGGCACGTGCTGCCTCCACGGCAGCGTTCAGCGCCAAGATATTGGTCTGAAACGCAATGCCATCAATCACGCCGATGATGTCGGAAATCTTGCGCGAAGCGGCGTTGATCTGCTCCATGGTCTGCACCACCTGCTGCATCACCTCGCCACCTTGCGTGGCCGCTTGGCTGGCGCTGGTGGCCAGCTGCGTGGCCTGGCGTGCCGTGTCGGCGCTGGTTTGCACGGTGCTGGAGATCTCTTCCATCGAGGCGGCGGTTTCCTCCAGATTGCTCGCTTGGGTTTCGGTGCGCTGCGACAGGTCGCTGTTGCCCGTAGCGATTTGCTGCGCACCCACCATCTCGCGCTCGTACATCAGGTTGGCCAGGCCGCTGAGTTCGCTGGTTTTGAGTATGCCCAGCACGCCGATGATGGCGCCAATCACGGCGACGGCCAAAAACCCGGCAATGAGCTTGGTGCCCACTTTCATACCGCTTAAATTTCTCCTGTGGTGGTTATTTATGGATGGTGGTTATGGTGTGGATGGCGCTGGGGCGCAGGCCTTGGGGGGCAGCGCGAAGCTAAGTGCTTCACCCGCAGCACCATAGCAGGAGACGGTGAGGCGATAAAAAAAGCGCCGCTCCAGTGACGGAGAACGGCGCTTTTAGCGTAAAAGATGGCGCAATTACAGCGCCGCCACTACGGCATCGCCCATTTGGGCGGTGCTTACTTTGGTGGTGCCTTCGCTGTAGATGTCGGCGGTGCGCAGGCCTTGTGCTAGCACTTTTTGCACGGCCGCTTCGATGCGTTGGGCAGCGGCTTCGTGGCCCAGGCTAAAGCGCAGCATCATCGCGGCCGACAAGATGGTGGCCAGCGGGTTGGCGATGCCTTGGCCGGCGATGTCGGGGGCGCTGCCGTGGCTGGGCTCGTACAGGCCTTGTTTTTTGTCGTTCAGGCTGGCGCTGGGCAGCATGCCAATCGAGCCGGTGAGCATGGAGGCTTCGTCCGAGAGGATGTCGCCAAACATGTTGCCGGTGACCACCACGTCAAAGCGCTTGGGCGCGCGCACCAGTTGCATGGCAGCGTTGTCCACGTACATGTGGTCCAGCTGCACGTCGGGGTACTGCTGGCCCACCTCAGTCATCACGTCCTTCCACAGCTGGAAGGTTTCCAGCACGTTGGCCTTATCGACGCTGGTGACGCGCTTGCTGCGTTTTTGGGCGGCTTGGAAGGCGACGTGGGCGATGCGCTCGATCTCGGGGCGGCTGTAGCGCATGGTGTCAAAGGCTTCCTCGCTGCCGGGGAAGTGGCCGTCTTCGGCAGTGCGCCGACCCCGTGGCTGGCCGAAGTAGATGTCGCCCGTCAGCTCGCGGATGATGAGGATGTCCAGGCCCGAGACCAGTTCGGGCTTCAGGCTGGAGGCATTGACCAGCTGCTCGTAGCAGATGGCGGGGCGAAAGTTGGCAAACAGGCCCAAGGCTTTGCGCAGGCCCAGGATGGCTTGCTCGGGGCGCAGCGCGCGCTCCAGGGTGTCGTATTTCCAGTCGCCCACGGCACCGAACAGGATGGCGTCGGATTCTTGCGCCAGTTTCAGTGTGGCGGGGGGCAGGGGGTGGCCAGCGGCTTCGTAGCCTGCGCCGCCGACGGGGGCGGTTTCCAGCTGCAAATCCAGATTCAAGGCGTGCAAGACTTTGACGGCTTCGGCAATGATTTCCGGGCCGATGCCGTCGCCGGGCAGGATGGCGATTTTCTGGGTCATGGTGTTTCCTTTTATTGCAATAGTGATAGCTGTTTCCGCTTGATTCATAAGGTATTTACAACAATAGCCATTAAAAAATGGCTATTGGTCAGCGGGTATAGCTTTGATTTTTAATTACTTGGCACCCACCAAGCTGTGTGCCAGCCAGGGTTTGCTGGCCAGGCGCTGGGCTTCAAAGGCGGCAATTTTGTCTTTGTGGCGCAGGGTCAGGCCGATGTCGTCCAGCCCGCCGAGCAGGCAGTCGCGGCGGAAGGCATTGACTTCAAAGGGGATTTCCTCGCCCTGGGGGCGCACGATGACCTGGCGCTGCAGGTCGATGGTGAGCTGGTAGCCGGGGAAGGCAAACACTTCGTTAAAGAGCAGATCGACCGTGGCCTCGGGCAGCACGATGGGCAGCATGCCGTTTTTAAAGCAGTTGTTGAAAAAGATGTCGGCAAAGCTGGGCGCGATCACGCAGCGAAAGCCGTACTGCTCCAGCGCCCAGGGGGCGTGTTCGCGGCTGGAGCCGCAGCCAAAGTTTTTGCGCGCCAGCAGCACCGATGCGCCTTGGTAGCGCGGCTGGTTGAGCACGAAGTCGGGGTTGGGCTTGCGCTCGGACTCGGGCACGCCGGGCTGGCCGGGTTGATCGAGGTAGCGCCATTCGTCGAACAGGTTGGGGCCAAAGCCGGTTTTCTTGATCGACTTGAGAAATTGCTTGGGGATGATCGCGTCGGTATCGACGTTTTCGCGGTCCATGGGCGCGACCAGGCCCTGGTGGATGGTGAATTTCTGCATGGTGTTATTTGGCGATTTCTTGAATTTTTTCTCCGGCTTTTTCAATGCCTTGGCCCGTGGCCTGGCCGGCGCGTTTGGTGTCTTCTTTCACGCCGTACCAGGTGTTGCCGCAGCCGCTCAGGGCCAAGACCAAGGCTGCCAGTGCGATGGGGGTAAAGAATTTCTGCATGACCGTGCTCCTAGAAAAAGAGAGAGAAAAAACAGGGTTTAAGCAAATTGGCGAATGTCCACAAAGTGGCCGGTGATGGCCGCGGCCGCCGCCATGGCGGGGCTGACCAGGTGGGTGCGGCCACCAGCGCCTTGGCGGCCTTCAAAGTTGCGGTTGGAGGTGGAGGCGCAGCGCTCGCCCGGCTCCAACCGGTCGGCATTCATCGCCAGGCACATGCTGCAGCCCGGCTCGCGCCATTCAAAACCAGCGGTTTTGAAGATGGTGTGCAGGCCTTCGCTTTCGGCCTGGGCTTTGACCAGGCCCGAGCCGGGCACCACCATGGCCAGTTTGACGTTGTCGGCCACTTTTTGGCCCATTTTTTGCACCACGGCGGCCGCGGCGCGCAGGTCTTCGATGCGGCTGTTGGTGCAGCTGCCGATAAAGACTTTGTCGATGCAGATATCGGTAATTGGCTTGCCTGGCTCCAAGCCCATATAGGTCAGCGCCCGCTCCATGGCGGCGCGTTTGTTGGCATCTTTTTCTTTTTCTGGATCGGGCACGCGGGTGTCGGCCCCGGCGACCATCTCCGGGCTGGTGCCCCAGGTCACTTGCGGCACGATGTCGGCCGCTTGCAGGGTGACGATGGCATCCCATTGCGCATCGTCGTCGGAGTGCAGGGTGCGCCAGTAGGCCACGGCCTGTTCCCATTCCACCCCGGTGGGGGCCAGGGGGCGGCCTTTGACGTATTGGATGGTTTTGTCGTCCACGGCCACCAGGCCGGCGCGGGCACCGGCTTCGATGGCCATGTTGCACACGGTCATGCGCCCTTCGATGGACAGGTCGCGGATGGCCTGCCCGGCAAATTCAATGGTGTAGCCGGTGCCGCCTGCGGTGCCGATCTTGCCGATGATGGCCAGCACGATGTCTTTGGCGGTGATGCCGGGGGCGACGCTGCCCTCCACTTTGACCAGCATGTTCTTGGCTTTTTTGGCCAGCAGCGTTTGCGTGGCCATGACGTGCTCGACCTCGCTGGTGCCAATGCCGTGCGCCAAAGCGCCAAATGCGCCGTGGGTGCTGGTGTGGCTGTCACCGCAGACCACGGTCATGCCCGGCAGGGTGGCCCCTTGCTCGGGGCCCATGACGTGGACGATGCCCTGGCCCTTGTCCATAAAGGGGAAGAAGGCGGCGGCACCAAATTCGGCAATGTTGCTGTTGAGCGTGGTGATTTGCTCTTTGCTGATGGGGTCGGCAATGCCGTCGTAGCCCTGCTCCCAGCCAGTGGTGGGGGTGTTGTGGTCGGCGGTGGCCACCACCGAGCTTTGGCGCCAGAGTTTGCGCTTGGCCAGACGCAGCCCTTCAAACGCCTGGGGGCTGGTTACCTCGTGTACCAGGTGGCGATCGATGTAGAGAATAGAGGTGCCGTCTTCCTCGGTGTGGATGACGTGCTCATCAAAAATCTTGTCGTACAGGGTGCGTCCCATGTTGGCTAACTCTCTGGGTTGGGATGAAAAAAGCCTGCCAGCCGTCAAGCTGGCAGGCTGTGGGGGGATTCTAGGGAGCGTTGCTGGCGTTGGAAGAGGCTGGCTCCCAGCCTTTGCCGAGGTGTTCCACCAGCAAACGCGATGTCACCGGCAGCGCGTCAAAGTCGCGGGCGACCAGGCTCAAGGTGCGCTGCGCCCAGGCATCGGTCAGCGGTACGCTGCGCAGGCGGCCCACGCCTTGCATCAGCTCAAAGGCGCGGTGCGGGATCAGGCCCACGCCCAGGCCGTTGTCGATCATGCGGCACATGGCATCCAGGCTGGTGACCTGAATGCGCTGGCGCAGGGCCGTGCCGCTGCGGGTGGCCGCGCCGCGCATGGCCAGGCTGATGGAGCTGCCGCCGTGCAGGCCGACCACGTCCCAGTCCAGCACTTCTTCGAAAGCGATGGCGCTGCGCTCGGTCAGCGGGTGGTCTTCGGGGGCCACCAGCACCAGGTGGTCGGTGCGGTAGGGGCGGGTTTGCAGGCCGTTGGGGTTGGCCTGGCCCATGTTGCAGATGCCGATGTCGGCGGTGCCTTCATGCACGGCTTGCAGCACGTCGGCCGATAGGTGCTCTTGCAGGTCAATCTTGATCTGGCTGTGCTCCCGGGCAAAGCTGCCCAGGTCTTCCGGCAAAAACTGCACGATGGAGGAAATGGTGGCGTGCATGCGCACGTGGCCGCGCACGCCGTCGGAGTATTCGGACAGCTCGCCTTGCATGCGCTCCAGCCCATAGAGCACGTTGCGGGCGTGGTGCAGCAGGCTCTCGCCCGCGGGGGTCAGCGTCACGCCCCGGCTGTGGCGGTAGAGCAGGGCGGTATCGACGGCGGCTTCTAAATCGGACAGGCGCTTGCTTACCGCCGAGGCGGCGATGTATTCGCGCTCGGCGGCGCGGCCAATGCTGCCCAGCTCGCACACCGCAACAAACAGTTGCAGTGAGGTCAAATCAATGCGGCGAGCGAAGCTGCGTTCGGAATTTTTCATGGCAAGTCCTCTTGAATGGCGAAGTATGAAGGAAAAAATTCAATAAAAAACGCCTTGACATCGCAAAATGTGATTTCAAGCAGCGTTTTTTGGCAATGGAGATATCGCCGATCATGCACACAAAATACCCTGCACTGAAAGAATTTTTCCCTCTGCCTACACTTGCCGCCCTATGAACAGTGCCTCTCCCCCCGCCACCACGGCCACCATCTTTCACAACCCTGCCTGCAGCAACTCGCGCGGTGCTTTGCAATTGCTGCGCGAGCGCGGCATTGAGCCCCTCGTGATTGATTACCTGGCCACGCCGCTGACCGCCCCCGAGCTGGCCGAGCTGGTGGCGCACATTGGCCAACCCGTGCGCGAGCTGCTGCGCAGCAAAGAGGCGCAGTACCAAACCCTGGGCATCGACAACCCGGCCATGAATGATGCGCAAATTTTTGCCCTGGTGGCCCAGCACCCGCGCCTGCTCAACCGCCCCATCGTGGTCACGCCCAAGGGCGCGGCCCTGTGCCGCCCGCCAGAGAAGGTGCTGGAGTTGCTTTAATTTTTGGAAGTTTTAAATCCTAGCCTCCGCGCACCATCGACATGATCTTGGCCATATTCAGCTCACGGGCCGTGGCCTGGATTTGTGGCATGTAGCGCTCTTGCTGCTGGCGGCCATCCTGCATGACGTGCTGGTAGGCGTTCTTCAGCATCTCGGTGGACAGCGTGCGTCCGCCAGCGTAGTACTGGTTGGCCACGTGGCCCAGGGCGTAGGTGCTGGCAAAGCTCATGCCGCTGCTGACGGCCTGGCGGCCCAGCCCGCCCAGAAGCCCCTTGCCCTTTTTGCCCAGCAGGCCGCTAAGTAGCTTGCGCCCGGCCTCTTCCAGGTACTGCGAGGTCATGCCCACGCCCAAGGCGGCCAGCAAATCCTTGATATGTCCGCGGTCCAGCTCATAGCCGTAGCTTTGGCCGATTTGGTACACCAACCGCATCTGCAGCGGAATGATGGCCAGTGTGGACAGGTTCTCTGGCAGCAACTCAATGGCACCGTTCATGATGGATGCTTTGAGGATTTTGCTGTCCATCGCCTCGCGCGACAACGTGCCTGGGCGGCGTTGCTGGTTGGGACTGCCCAGGCCATCGACGGCCGTGGGGTGGGGCACGGCTGCATCCTGCGGCAAGCTGGCCTCGGGTACGGCGGCCTGCAACGGCATGTCGGCCACCACCTGGGCCTGCTGCTCAAATTCGGTATAGCTGCCGCCGCTGGCCGTGCCCAGCGCACCACCAGCCCCCCCCATGCCCCAGGCTTGGCGCACCTGCGCCAAAAATGCCTCTTCCTTGGGGCTGGTGTGGCCGTCGGCATCGCACACGCACACCACCATCTCATAAGCCAGCTGGCGTGCCGTGGGGCTGCTCAGGGTGGCCAGCACTTGCGGCAAGCTCACGCGGCGCAGCAGCACATCTTGGTAGAGACCGGGCAGGTGAATCGCCTGGTCGCGGGCCAGGCCCTCGGCCACTTGGCGAATCTGCTCGCGCTCGCGGTCATGCTTTTCGCCATCGGCAAAGGCGGCCAGCAGGCACAGCGTTACGGTGGCGCGGATTTCTTCTTGGGTCATCAAAACTCCTTAAATAGCTATGGGTTCAGGGCCGCACTATAGGTACAGATGGGCAGCCATTGGTGTCGTTTGGCGTTGCTGTAATGCAGTGCAGCCACGCTTTGATTGGATCGCTGTTATTGCGTTGCGGACCATGGAAAATTTTTTTAACCTTGGTGCTGGGCGTGGTGGTGGTGGCGCTGGAAAACAAGATTGGCGACCTGGGCGCTTGGCTGGCCCGAACGACGGGGGTTGAGTGGTTCTCCACCCTGGGCGAATCGGTCACCATCGTTACCGGGCTGATCTTTATTGTGTGCGTGCTGGCGTTTCGCCGCGGCATCATGGGCGAGTTGATCGCCTGGCTGCAAGGGCGCGGCAAGTCGTAGAATCAAAACTGTTGTAATTCTTAAAAAGAGAGCGCTTTGCGCTTGGTTATCAAGGTGTTTCATGTTGAATACGCATGAAATGCCGAAAACCAAGCGGTAAGCGCTCCTTTTTTGTTTCTAATGTTCGATTCTCTTGCCAGTGCGGCCTGGCTGTGGGTGCCTTGCACCTTGTTTGCCGCAGCGGCGCAAACCGTGCGCAATGCCGCGCAGCGCACGCTGACCGATGAAGTCGGTGCCCTGTCCGCCACCTTGGTGCGCTTTCTGTTTGGTCTGCCCCTGACGGTGGCTTGGGTGGCATTTTTGTATTGGGGGCCGGGCAGCACGGCCCGGCTGCCAGATTTCAACCTGCCCTACCTGGGCTGGATCGGCATGGGGGCGTTCTTTCAGATCTTTGCCACGGCGGCGCTGCTGCGGGCCATGCAAGAGCGCAACTTTGCCGTGGCCGTCACCCTCTCGAAAACCGAGGTGCTGCAAGTTGGCCTGTTCAGCGTGGTGCTGCTGCACGAGTTGCCCACCGGCATGGCCGTGCTGGCCATGGTGGTGGCCACCCTGGGCGTGCTGCTGCTGGGGTTGCCGCGCCAGGGGCAGCTGCTGTCGTGGCGGGCCTGGTGCAGCAAATCGGCCATGTATGGGCTGCTGGCCGGTGCGGGATTTGCCATTTCCACCATCGGGTTTCGGGGGGGCTCTTTGGCGCTGGGCGACGCGGTACCCCCCTGGGTGGCCGGTGCCTGGGGTGTGCTGATTGCGCAGACCCTGCAATCCATCGGCCTGGGCGGCTGGGTGGCTTGGCGCACGGGCCTGGGGCCGATCTTTCGCGCCTGGCGCACCTCCTTGCTGGCAGGCAACATGGGCGCGGCCGCTTCGCTGGCCTGGTTCACCGCCTACGCCATGCACAACGTGGCCGATGTGCGCACCTTGGGCATGATTGAAGTGGTGTTCAGCTACCTGGTCTCGCGCCGGATTCTCAAGGAGAGCCTCTCGCGCCCGGAGCAGATCGGCATTGCCTTGATGCTGGTGGGGCTGGTGCTGATTTGCCTGCCGCTGGGCGCTTGAATTGCGGGCTGGCGACAATCAGCGTCTGTGACAACGACTGGCCCTTCCTCCCCTTTGCCGCGCCGCGTGGCCCATTTGGACATGGATGCGTTTTTCGCCTCCGTGGAGTTGCTGCGCTATCCCCAGCTCAAGGATTTGCCGGTGGTGATCGGCGGCAGCCGCTTTACCCCGCAGCAAGAGGCGGCGTTGGTGCAGCGCTGGGGCAGCCTGGCGCAGATGCCGCTGGCGGCGTTTGAGCGCCTGGGCGGCTATGTGGGCCGGGGGGTGATTACCACCGCCACCTACGCGGCGCGGCAGTTTGGTGTGGGCTCGGCCATGGGGTTGATGAAGGCGGCGCGGCTGTGCCCGCAGGCGGTTTTGTTGCCCATCGACTTTGCCCGCTACCGGGCCTATTCGCAGCGGTTTAAAGAGGTGATTGTGGCGCTGGCCCCGGTGCTGGAAGACCGGGGCGTGGACGAGGTGTACATCGACTTCACCCATGCCGAAGGTGGGCAGGAAGCAGGCGGGCAGGCGCTGGCACAGCGGCTGCAGGCAGCGATTTTTGCCGCCACGGGGCTGACTTGCTCGATCGGCGTGGCCCCGAACAAGCTGCTGGCCAAGATGGCCAGCGAATTTAACAAGCCGCGCGGCATTGCCATCGTCTGGCCGCACGACCTGCAAGAAAAAATCTGGCCCCTGCCCTGCCGCAAGATCAACGGCATCGGCCCCAAAGCCAACGCCAAGCTTGAGCAGCTGGGCATCACCACCATCGGGCAACTGGCTGCCTACCCGGCGCACAAGCTGGTGCAGCACTTTGGCAAGGCCACGGGGGCCTGGCTGCACCGTGCGGCCCACGGCCTGGATGAGCGGCCCGTACAAACGCACAGCGCGCCGGTGAGCATGAGCCGCGAAACCACCTTTGACCGCGACCTGCACGCTGTGCACGACAAGGCCGAGCTGGGCGCAATCTTTACCTGGCTGTGCGAGCGCGTGGCCGAGGACTTGCAGCGCGCGGGCTACAGCGGGCGCACCGTGGGCATCAAGCTGCGTTTTAGCGACTTTAAAAGCCTCACGCGGGAGATGACGGTGGACACCCTGGTGCAGGATGCCGCCACCATTCGCCGCCTGGCTGGGCTGTGTCTGCGCCGGGCACCGCTGGCCCAGCGCCTTCGCCTGCTGGGGGTGCGGGTGGGCAGCCTGCAAGAGGGCGCACCGCCGCCGCTGGCCAAAGAGGATGGGGCCACAGCCAGGGCTGCAGCCGGGCCTGCGCCAGCGGCGCTGCGGGGGTTTACGCCAGACTTGTTTGGTGGCTGAGAGAGGGCTGGTTCAACAGCTTTTGGCCCAGATGGCGGGCGCTGCTGCCAACGTCAAAAACGCTGATGACTTGCTCCAGCCGAGACCCGCCTGCTCGCGCAACGAGGCTGCGGCGGCGGCCGACTCTTCCACCAGTGCGGCGTTTTGCTGGGTCATCTGGTCAAGCTGCGCGACGGCGACGTTCACCTGGGTGATGCCATCGCGCTGCTCGTTGGCGGCGGTGGTGATGTCGCTGATGAGGGCGCTGACGCGGCGTGCGCCTTCCACGATTTCGCTCATCGTCTGGCCCGCTTCGGCCACCTGGGCCGAGCCGGTTTGCACCGTATCGACCGAGGAGCCGATCAGCGCCTTGATCTCTTTGGCCGCGTCGGCCGAGCGGCCAGCCAGCGCCCGCACTTCTGAGGCCACCACGGCAAAGCCGCGCCCTTGTTCGCCTGCGCGGGCGGCCTCGACGGCGGCGTTCAGCGCCAGGATGTTGGTCTGGAGCCGCCAAGGGCTGCAGCAAGGTCTTCATGCCCAGCGGGATTTGATCTGCGTCAAGTTCATAAAATAGGCCGCAAACCATATCCATTAAAGGTCAAGACAACATGCGGCTGAATCTGCCCGTTACCCAGCACAACTACGACTATCCGGCCGATGAGCTGCTGGTTTCCACCACCAACCTCAAGGGCGAGATCACCCACTGCAACGGCGCTTTTCAGCGCGTCAGCGGTTTTGATATGGCTGAGCTGCTGGGCCAGCCGCACAGCCTGATTCGCCACCCCGATGTGCCGGCCGCCGCGTTCAAGGATTTGTGGCGCACCATTGGCCGGGGCCAGCCGTGGACAGGCCTGGTAAAAAACCGCCGCAAAAATGGCGATCACTACTGGGTGCGGGCCAACGTCACGCCCATCATGCAAGACGGCAAACCACGCGAATACCTGTCGGTGCGCACCAAACCCACGGCCCAAGAAATTGACCAGGCCGAAGCCCTGTACGCCGCCATGCGCCAGGCCGCCGCGCAAGGGCGCAGCCATGTCGATATCGTGCAAGGGCGCGTTTATGCCACCGGCTGGCGTGGCAAGCTGCAGCGTGCATTGGAGTGGGGAATGCAAGCGCAGCTGCTGGCTTGGCTGCTGGCGCTGCTGGCCAGTGCCGTGCTGCCCGAGGCACTGGGCTGGCAAGGATCTGCCGCACTGGGCTTGCGAATTGGTTTATTTGTAGCTGTTAGCGCTTTATTCTTAATGCATTTCAGGTCTTTTTGCTTGAAACCCATTGAAAATGCTGCGCAAGAAGCTCTTAAAATTGCAGGATGCAATCTGCAAGCCCCCATTGCCAACGGCTTGACCGGGCCGCTGGGGCAGTTGATGCAGGGCATGCAGCAAATTCAAATCAACCTGCAAGCCGTGGTGGGCGATGTGCGCACTGAAATCAACCAATTCGTGGCCACGGCCGCCACCATTGCCCAGGGCAGCGATGCCCTGGCTGATCGTGCCCAGGCCCAGGTGCAAGCGCTGGGCGAAACCACCGCCGCCATGGAGCACATTGCCAGCACGGTGCAAGAGGTGGGCAATGTCACGCAGCGCATGGCCCTGCACAGCCGCGAGAACGAGGTGGTCAGCCAGCAAGGCCAGCAAGTGGTCGCGCAAGTGGGGCAGGCGATGCAGACCATTCGCGCCAGCTCGGCCCGCATGGGCGAGATCACGGCCACGATTGAAAGCATTGCGTTTCAAACCAATTTGCTGGCGCTGAACGCCGCCGTGGAAGCGGCCCGGGCTGGCGAGCAAGGCCGGGGTTTTGCGGTGGTGGCCGCAGAAGTGCGGGCGTTGGCCCAGCGCAGTGCCGAGGCGGCCAAGGAGATCAACGCCCTGATTGGCCAAGCGGCGGTGAGCCAGCAAACCGGCATTGCCCAGGTCAACACGGCCGTGCAGCAGATGGACCAAGCGGTGTATCAAAACGCCGATCTGGCCCAGCAGTCCAGCGCAGCCGCCCAGGCGCTGCGCGGCAGTGCGCGAGGGCTGAAGCAATCGGTGGGGGTGTTTACGCTGTAAGAGCGTGCGGCCCCGCCATGGCCGGACTGGGACGGTAAATAACTTTCTGTATTAAAAATTAACTATCAATAAATTAAATTAATTATATTGGTGTTTGGGCGGCATTTCTCCTAAGCTGGAGCCCAGTTCAGTGCCTGTTGTGCTGGCTTTGCAAAAAAGGAGAAATCGTATGAAACCGACCAAACTCACCACCGCCGCCGGTTGCCCGGTGGTCGATAACCAAAACGTCATGACCGCCGGCCCGCGTGGTCCGCAACTGCTGCAAGACGTGTGGTTTTTAGAAAAGCTGGCCCACTTTGACCGCGAAGTGATTCCTGAGCGGCGCATGCACGCCAAAGGCTCGGGCGCGTACGGCACTTTTACCGTCACGCACGACATCACCCGCTTTACCCGCGCCAAGCTGTTCTCGGAAATCGGCAAAAAAACCGAGATGTTTGTGCGCTTTTCCACCGTGGCCGGTGAGCGCGGCGCGGCCGATGCCGAGCGCGACATCCGTGGTTTTGCCATGAAGTTTTATACCGAAGAGGGCAACTGGGACTTGGCCGGCAACAACACCCCGGTGTTCTTCCTGCGCGACCCGCTGAAATTTCCCGACCTGAACCACGCCGTCAAGCGCGACCCGCGCACCAACCTGCGCAGCGCCCGCAATAACTGGGATTTCTGGACGCTGCTGCCCGAGGCGCTGCACCAGGTCACGGTGGTCATGTCCGACCGGGGCATCCCGGCCAGCTACCGCCACATGCACGGTTTTGGCTCGCACACCTTCAGCTTCATCAATGCGCAAAATGAGCGTTTCTGGGTCAAATTCCACTTCAAAACCCAGCAGGGCATCAAAAACTGGACGGACGAAGAAGCTGCCGCCGCCGTTGCCCATGACCGCGAAACCCACCAGCGCGATTTGTACGATGCCATCGAGCGCGGCGACTTCCCCAAGTGGACGATGTACGTGCAAATCATGCCCGAGCTGGAGGCCGAGAAGGTGCCCTACCACCCCTTCGACCTGACCAAAGTCTGGCCCAAGGCCGACTACCCGCTGATCGAAGTGGGCGAGTTCGAGCTCAACCGCAACCCCGCCAACTACTTTGCCGAGGTGGAGCAGGCCGCCTTCAACCCCGCCAACGTGGTGCCGGGCATCAGCTTCTCGCCGGACAAAATGTTGCAAGGGCGCTTGTTCTCGTACGGTGATGCGCAGCGCTACCGGCTGGGCGTGAACCACGGCCAAATCCCCGTGAATGCCCCGCGCTGCCCGGTACACAGCTACCACCGCGATGGCGCAATGCGCATGGACGGCAACTACGGCAGCACCCTGGGCTATGAGCCCAACGGCTATGGCCAGTGGCAGGAGCAGCCCGACTTTCGCGAGCCGCCCCTGAAAATCAACGGCGCAGCCGACCATTGGGATTTCCGCCAGGACGATGCCGACTACTACAGCCAGCCGCGCGCCCTGTTTCGCCTGATGACCCCGGCGCAGCAGCAGGCGCTGTTTGACAACACCGCCCGCGCCATGGGCGATGCGCCGGACGAAATCAAGCGCCGCCACATTGCCAACTGCACGCAGTGCGATCCGGCCTATGGTGCAGGCGTGGCCAAGGCGCTGGGCTTGTAAGTACCGAAGTACGCCCCAGATGCATCCTTCACCGGGCAAGCTGCCGGTGAAGGATTTTTTTTGCGGCCACCGCCGTTGTCGCCATCCTCCCCTGGGATGGCATCGCCTGAGGACACCCCATGACCCCGCCTATTCTCTCTATGCTTGATTTGGTTGCCGTGCGCGAAGGCGGCACCGTGGCCGAGGCCTTACAGGTCGCCGTGCGCACCGCCCAGTGCGCTGAAGATTTGGGCTTTGCCCGCTACTGGCTGGCCGAGCACCACAACATGCCGGGCATTGCCAGCTCGGCCACGGCGGTGCTGGTGGGGCACATTGCCGGGGCTACGCAAACCATCCGCGTTGGCTCGGGCGGCATCATGCTGCCTAACCACGCCCCGCTGGTGGTGGCCGAGGCGTTTGGCACGCTGGCCGAGCTGTATCCGGGCCGCATCGACCTGGGCCTGGGCCGTGCCCCCGGCACCGACGGGCCGACCATGCGGGCCCTGCGCCGCAACCGGGTGGAGACGGAGGAGGACTTTCCCCGCGACGTGCAAGAGCTGCAGCGCCTGCTGGCCCCGGCGCAGGCAGGCCAGCCCATTGTGGCGGTGCCGGGGGCGGGCACGAATGTGCCGATCTGGCTGCTGGGCTCCAGCCTGTTTTCAGCGCAACTGGCCGCCCACCTGGGATTGCCGTATGCCTTTGCCTCGCACTTTGCGCCGCGCATGCTGCACCAGGCATTGGCGATTTACCGCCAGACGTTTAAGCCCAGCGCCGCGCTGGCCAAGCCCTACGCCATCGTTGGTGTGCCGGTGATTGCGGCCCCCACGGATGCCGAGGCGCAATTTCTGGCCAGCAGCACCTACCAGCGCGTGCTGGGCATCCTGACGGGCAACCGCACGCGCTTGCAGCCGCCGGTGGAAGGTTTCATGGAGCAGGTGAGTGAGCGCGAACGCGCCGCAATTGCCGATTTTTTGGCCGTGGGCATCATCGGTGGGCCGCAAACGGTGCGTGCTGGCTTGCAGGCGCTGGCCCAGGCCACGCAGGCCGACGAGTTCATGCTGGTGAGCGATGTGTTTGATGCCGATTTGCGCCTGCGCTCGCTACAGCTGACGGCGCAGGCCATGGTTTAGATCGTGAACACGTTCTTAAGCGCGGGCCAAGTTACGGCTTAGGCCCAATGGGAAAGGGCCAGATGGCCTGGGGTGCCAGGGTGGTGCTGGCCACGGGTTTTGCTTTTGATTTAGTAGCTTTTTCCGCTTGTTTTACGGCGATTTCAGCGTCAATTGGCTCTGATTTTGTTTTTTTACTTTCGGGAACAGCTACTTTTTTTGTTGTTTTGCTGGCGCTGGCACTGGTTTTGCTTTTTGCGGGTGCTGTGGCGGCGGCGGCTTTGGGGGCAGATTGCTTGGTGGTAGAGGAGGTGGTGGCCATGGTTGGGCTTTCTTGGGCTAGGGCGTGAATGCGCGCGCAGCATAGCGGCCTTGCCGGGTTTAATCAAATGCCATGGCTGCGATCGATGACGGCCATGGCTCTGCCATCGCTACCACTATGTGCCTGCAGGCCGTTGCAGCCGTGCGCGCAGCGGCGCTGGCAACAGGGCCAGCAGCTGCGCCCAGGAAAAACCGGGGCCTGGGTCGTGCTTGCGGCCTGGGGCAATGTGTTCGTGGCCCGCCAGGTGGGTCAGCGGGTACTGGGCGGCCAGTTGTTCTAGCAGCCCCGCCAGGGCGCGGTATTGCGGGGGGGCAAAGGTTGCGCCCTCCAGCCCTTCGAGCTCGATGCCGATCGAGTCGTCATTGCAGTTGCTGCGCCCGCGCCAGGCCGAAGCGCCGGCATGCCAGGCGCGGTCATCGGCGCTGACAAACTGCCACACCATGCCTTGGCGGGTGATGAAAAAATGGGCCGACACTTCCAGGCCGCGAATGCTTTCAAAGTACGGGTGGGCTGCCCAGTCAAGCTGGTTGGTAAACAGTTGCTGTACGCAACCGGTGCCGTATTGGCCTGGCGGCAGGCTGATGGAGTGCAGCACGGCCAGGTCAATGCAGGCCCCAGCGGGCCGGGGGCCAAAGTTGGGGGAGGGCAGGTGCTGCACGTGGGGGGCGCAGAGCCAACCTTGGTGCCAGTGGGCGGTGGGGGCGGTGGGGGCGGGCATGGGCTAGTGGGCCGCTGGATGGGGAAGGTGCAGCCGCTGCAAACGGTACTGAATTTGCGTGGGCTCCAACCCCAGTTGGGCGGCGGCAGCGGTGATATCGCCCCCTTGGGTTTGCAGGGCCTGGGCGAGCAGTTGGCGCTCTTGGGCATCCAGCCAGGCCGCGAAGGCATGCCTTTTGGGCGGGGGATTTTCTGGCGTGGGGGCCGCGGCGGCGTGGGTGGGCGCACCTGGTGAGACAGCGGGGGGGGCAACAGAGGCTGCACCGGGGGAGGCCATGGGCGCGGCGAACGCGGCCAGCGGTGCCGTGGCTGTTTGGCCCAGGCCCTCGTCGCCCAGGGCGACGTAGCGGTGCAAGAGGTTTTCCAGCTCGCGCACATTGCCCGGCAGGGGCAGGCTTTGCACATGCTGCAGCAGAGCCGGGCTGGGCGGCGGCACGGGCAGGCCGTTTTCTTGCGCCATATTGGCCAGCAGGCGCTCGCACAGCAGGGGCAGGTCTTCGCGGCGCTCGCGCAGGGCGGGCAATTGCACGTCAATGACATTCAGGCGGTAGAACAGGTCTTGGCGAAAGCGCCCCGTTTGCACATCGTTGGCCAGGTTGCGGTGGGTGGCGCTGATGATGCGCACGTCCACGCCTTCTTCTTGGGTGGCCCCCAGGGCGCGCACGCTGCGCTCTTGGATGGCGCGCAGCAGCTTGGCCTGCATGGCCAGGGGCAGCTCGCCCAATTCGTCCAAAAACAAGGTGCCGCCGTTGGCCGCCTGAAAAAAGCCCTGGCGGTCGGCGTTGGCCCCGGTAAAGGCCCCTTTGCGGGCACCGAAAAATTCGGCCTCCAGCAAATGCTCGGGGATGGCCCCGCAGTTCACCGCCACCCACGGGCCGTGGCTGCGGTGGCTGCAGGCGTGCAGGGCGCGTGCGACCAGCTCTTTGCCCGTGCCCGATTCGCCCGTGATGAGCACCGGTGCCATGCTGGGGGCGACTTTTTGGATGCGCTGGCGCAGCAATTGCATGGCGGGGGATTGGCCGGCCAAGCGCTCTAGTGCGGCACAGGCGGCAGGATGGATGCTGCTATCGCAAGGGGGGAGGGCGCTGCAGGCGGGGGTTGCCAAGGCCGGTGCGGCCGGGGTGTTGGGCGCGGGCAGGCCTTCGGTGGCCGAGGCCACGACGCGGCGAAATTGCTTGAGATCGACCGGCTTGGTCAGGTAATCAAACGCGCCATAGCGCAGTGCCTCAACGGCGTTTTCGGCGCTGCCATAGGCGGTAATCACAATGCTGCGCTCTTGGCGCTGCTGCTGGTGCAACTCGTGCAGCAGCGCCATGCCCAGGCCATCGGGCAGGCGCATATCGGTGATGAGCACGTCAAAGCGCTGGCTGGCCAGCAAGGCGCTGGCTTGGGCCAGGTTGGCGGCGGTGCTGACGTGGTGGCCATCGCGCAGCAAGGTCAGTTCGTACAGGGTGCGCAGATCGGGCTCATCGTCCACGACCAAAATGCGGGCAGGGGCAGTGGGCATAGGTCAATCCGAAGCAGTAAACAAAGCGCCAGTCTGCCCCCGGGCGGCGGGGCTGCTGTGGGCAAAGCGCAGGGTAAAGGCATTGCCGGCCGGGCCTTCAGGCTGACCAGGGCAAGCTTGGCGGTGGTAGCGCAGGCTGGCACCGTGGCGCTGGCACAGCTCGCGGCAAATGAACAGGCCCAGGCCGCTGGAGCGGCTGTGCGAGGAAAAAAACGGCTCAAACAAATGGTTTTGCATGCTGGCTTCAATTTCTGGCCCGCTGCTCCAGACCTGCACCCAGGCCCGGCCATTGCGCTGGCGGCCTGTGCCCAGCCACAGCTGTTTGTGCCCGCTTGCATCGGGCTGGGCGTAGCGCTGGGCGTTGTCCAGCAGATTGACGATGATGCGGCGCAGGTGCTCGCTGTCAAAGGCCACGCTGCCGGGGCAGTCCAGGTGGCAGCGGCCTTGGCGCTGGGCACTGTCTTGGGCTTGCCACTCGCGCCAGATGGTGCTGACGACCTCGTCCAGCGCCAGGCCAATCGAGGGGCTGTGCTGAATTTGCTGCTGCACCCGGGCAATGTCCAGCACGTCTTCAATCGTGTGGGCAATGCGTTGGGCGTTGGCGGCCACCATGTGGACCAAGCGCTGCTGGGCCGGGTCGGTAATGTCTTCGGCCAACAAGGCATTGGCTTGACTGATGGCCGCCAGCGGGTTGCGGATTTCATGCGCTACGGCGGCAGACATGCGGCCCATGGCGGCCATTTTTTCGGTGCGCAGGCGGGCCTCCAGCTGGCGCAAGTCTTCCAGAAAAACCAGAAATTGCGTGGCCGGTGCGGTGTACTGGCTGTCTTCGGACAGAAAGGGGTGCTCGCTGCCTTGCAGGCCATCGTCGGTGCTGTGGTCGCTGGGCCAGACGCGCACGTACAGCCCCACCGGGGGCAGGTTGGCCTCCACCAGCTGCAAGCGCGCATCTTGGGACTGGCCGGTGCTTAAGGCTTGCAACACCAATTCGCCCAGCGGCTGCCAAGCGGGGCGCTGGTTCAGGGCCATGGGCGGCTTGCAATCGCCCCCTAGCAGTTGGCAGGCCGCCGGGTTGGCTTGCTGAATCTGCAAGCTGCTATCGACCACCAGCACCCCTTCGGTCAGCCGGTCAATGATCAGGGTGTTGATCTCTTCTTGCGATCGGGCCAGGCGGTGGTGGCGGCGAGCCAAGCGCTCTTGCCAGCCCAGGCGCTGGGCCAGGTGGTGGGTGAGAAAGGCGACCGCAAAATACCCGGCGCACACCGTGGCCACCTGCACGGTCAGCTCCCACCCATTGGGCAGGCCATCCAAGGCGGCCAAGGCATAGCCGCCGAGCAAAAGCAAGGTCACGCTGGCCGTGGTGGCCAAAGCCATGCGCAGGTTTCCCAGGCAAGCGGCCGCCAAAATGGGCAGGGCCAGCAAGGGCGAAAAGTGCAGCGTGCCGCCCGGTTGCCACAGCTGCAGCAGTTGCACCAGGCTGATGATGCCCACCTCCAGCGCCAGCGTGGCCACCCAGGCCAAACCCCATTGCTGCCCGGGCGGATGGTTGCGCAGCAGCAACCACGCGGCGCAGGTCAGGATCAGGTAGAGCCCGCCCAGAAACCAAGAAAAATTGGTCAGCACCGAATCCAAGTGGCTGGTTTGCGGCACCAGCATGCCCAGCAGCATCAGGGCCGAAAACACCCGCCCCAGGCTAAAGGCCCGCCATAAACGCCGGGCCATGGCCAGGGGCAAGGTGGTGGTGCTTTGCGGATGGGTGGCCTGGGCCATCATGGCTGACGGGCACCGCGCTGCTGGTGGGCAGGGCTGCAAAAAAACTGCCCATTGGCGGCACTGGCCTCGGCCTGGGGCAGGTGCAGCCCGCAGTGGGCACAGCAGACCATGGTTTGCACCGGCAGGTGGTTGCGCGGGGCCGCGCCTGGGCGCGGTTTGGGCGCAACGGCTTTACGGTGCTTGTGCCGCCACAGCGCAACGGCCACCAACAGCACCAACGTGACCAGCAAGTATTTACTCATGCACCGTGCCCCAGCAGCACTTCCAGCACAAAGCGCGAACCGGCATAGCCCAAGAGCAGCATCACCGCCCCGGCATACACCATGCGCGTAGCGTGCAGGCCGCGCCAGCCAAAGCGGGCACGGCCCACCAGCAGCACGGCAAACACCACCCAGGCCAGCAGGGAGAACACGGTTTTATGGTCAAAGCGCCAGGGGTGGCCGTACAGCGCTTCGCCAAACAGCCAGCCCACCAGCAAGGTGGCCGTCAGCAGCACAAAACCGGCATTCACGCAGTGGAACATGATGCGCTCCAGCGTCAGCAAGGGCACGCCGGCGCCATCTTCACTGGCGCGGCGGATGCGCCGTTCGGCCCGGGTCATCAGCCCTGCGTGTACCACGGCAGCGGCAAACAAACCGTACGAGGCCACCCCCAAGGTCAAATGCAATGGCAACCAGACCGATGGCCCATTGGCCAGTGAGGTGCCGGGGAAAAAGACCGCCAACAGCACCGCCACAGCCCCCATCACCGCCAACAGACTGGCTGCCCGCATGCGGGGGTACAGCTGCTGCTCAACCAAATACATGGTCAGCATCAGCCAGGCGGTAATGGACAGCGCTGGGGCAAAACCAAAATGGGCGGGTGTGTTGAACACGCCCGCCACCAGCGACAGCAAGTGCAAGCCCCAAGCGGTGTACAAGCTGGTGCGGGCCTGGCCCGCGCGCTGGGTAGAAAATGCCGCCAGCAAATAAGCGAGCGTGGCCATGCCCGCAGGGGCCAGGGTCCAAACAGAGGTGGGAGCAGAAAAATGGGGGTGCAGCGCCATGGTCGCCATCATATCGCTGGCGCTACCTGCCGCGCAGCGCAGCCGCAGGCCTTGGGGCCGCTGCCGACCCCCTAGCAGGTAGAATTGCCCGCTTTTGCTGGCTTCTTTTCAGGGTTTTTGATTTATGGCATCCGCACTTACCGACAAACTCTCGCGCCTGGTCAAGGAAATGCGCGGCCAGGCTCGCATTACCGAGTCCAACGTGCAGGACATGCTGCGCGAAGTGCGCATGGCCCTGCTGGAAGCCGACGTGGCCTTGCCCGTGGTGCGTGACTTTATTGCCCGCGTCAAAGAAAAAGCCCTGGGCCAAGAAGTGCTGGGCAGCTTAAAGCCCGGCCAGGCGCTGGTGGGCATCGTCAATGCCGAACTGGCCGCCACCATGGGCGAAGGGGTGGCCGACATCAACCTGGCCGCCCAGCCCCCGGCCGTCATCCTGATGGCCGGTTTGCAAGGCGCGGGTAAAACCACCACCACGGCAAAATTGGCCAAGCACCTGATCGAAAAGCGCAAAAAGAAAGTGCTCACCGTCTCGGGCGACGTGTACCGCCCGGCGGCCATCGAGCAGCTGAAAACCGTCACCGCCCAGGCCGGGGCCGAATGGTTTGCCAGCACCCCCGACCAAAAACCCCAGGACATCGCCCGCGCCGCGCTCGATTACGCCAAAAAACATTACTTTGACGTGCTGCTGGTCGATACCGCCGGCCGCCTGGCCATTGACGAGTTGCTGATGCAGGAAATCAAAGACTTGCATGCCCTGCTCAAACCGGTCGAAACCCTGTTTGTCGTCGATGCCATGCAGGGCCAGGACGCGGTGAACACCGCCAAAGCCTTTAAAGAAGCGCTGCCGCTGACCGGCATCGTACTGACCAAGCTGGACGGCGACTCGCGTGGCGGCGCGGCGCTGTCGGTGCGCGCCATCACCGGCGCTCCGATCAAGTTTGCCGGTGTCAGCGAAAAAATCGACGGTCTGGAAGTGTTCGATGCCGACCGCCACGCCCAGCGCGTGCTGGGCATGGGCGACATCGTGGCCCTGGTCGAGCAGGTGACGCAAAACGTGGACCTGGAAGCTGCGCAAAAGCTGGCCGAAAAAGTCAAAAGCGGCGATGGCTTTGACCTGAACGACTTCCTCGCCCAGCTGCAGCAGATGAAACAGATGGGCGGCCTGTCCAGCCTGATGGACAAACTGCCCAGCGAAATCGCCAGCAAGGCCGGCAGCATGGACATGGACAAAGCCGAAAAAGAAGTGCGCCGCAAGGAAGGCATCATCTGCTCGATGACGCAAAAAGAGCGCAAAAACCCCGCCATCATCAAAGCCACGCGCAAAAAACGCATCGCTGCCGGGGCCGGCGTGCCGGTGTACGAGGTCAATCGCCTGCTCAAGGAGTTTGAGCAAATGCAGTCCATGATGAAAAAAATGAAGGGCAGCGGAATGATGAAAATGCTCAAAAAACTCGGCGGTGCCAAAGGCATGAAGGGCCTGATGGGCGGCGGCATGCCCAAGCTGCCGTTTTGAACGCAGGCGGCAATACGGTGTAAAACATAGCTGTTTACGCTGATGAATAAACGATTTAATAGTGTTTAGCTTCTAAATCTGTTTATCTATCAGCGTAAGCAGCTATTTTATTTTTCTTGAATGCCGCCATGGCCATAATTGTCCCCATGCAGCCACTGGATCCACTCACCTCCCCCGCACGCCGCCAGGCAGGCCGTGACCTGGGCCGTTTGACCGCTGCGGCCTTGCTGTTGCTGGCCGGATGTTCCAGCGCCCCGCCCAAGCGCGGCCCTGCGCGGCCCACAGCGTCTGCTGCGCCGCCTGCCGGTGCCCAAGGTTTGCGCCTGCCCGCCGCGCAGCGCGAGCCGCTCTTGGCCCGCACCCTGCTGGTCATCAACACGCCCTACACCTATGGCGGTAATACGCCCGAGGGCGGCTTTGATTGCAGCGGACTGATTCAGTACGCCGTGCGCGGCATTACCAGCAAGCCGCTGCCGCGCACCACGGCGCAGTGGGCGCAGGCCAGCAGCCCGGTGCGGGGCCGGGGGCTGGCGCGGGGTGATTTCGTGTTTTTCAACACCCTGGGCGGGCGCTATTCGCACATGGGGATTTTTGTCGGCAATGGGCAGTTTGTGCATGCCCCGTCCAGCGGCGGCACAGTGCAGCGCGTGCGCATGGACAACCCCTACTTTGCCAAGCGCTTTACCGAGGCCCGCAGCATTTTTGCCTGAGTGCGCCTTGGCCCAGGCCAGGCGTTACGCCGAAGCGGCCTGCAGCGCCTGGGCGCAGACATAGGCGCTGGCCCAGGCCCACTGGAAGTTATAGCCCCCCAGCCAGCCGGTGATGTCCACCACCTCGCCAATAAAGAACAGGCCGGGCTGCTGCTTGGCCTGCATGCTTTGTTGCGCAAGCGCTTGCGTGTCCACGCCGCCCAAGGTGACTTCGGCCTTGGCATAGCCTTCGGTGCCGCTGGGGGTGATTTGCCAGTGGCTTAAGGAGTGCGCCAACTGCGCCAGGGCTTTGTCGCTGCATTGGTTCACGGGCCCTTGCCAGGCCGGGGTGTGCTGGCACCAAGCTTCGGCCAAACGCGTCGGCAGCCATTGGGCCAACAGGTTGGGCAGTTGTTTTTTGCTGCTGGCTTTGGCTTCTTGCAAGGCCGCGGCAATGTCCAGGTGCGGTAGCAGGTCGATGGTCAGCGGCTGGCCCGGTTGCCAGTAGCTGGAAATTTGCAAGATGGCTGGGCCAGACAGCCCCCGGTGGGTGAACAGCAAATCCTCATCGAAGGCGATGGCGGGCTTTTTCTCGCCGGTGCTGATGCGCACCGGCAGGGCAACACCGGCCAAGTCGGCGTAGGGTGCCCAATCCTCCCCCGCAAAGCGCAAGGGCACCAAACCCGGACGCTGGGCAACGATAGGCAGACCAAATTGCTTGGCAATGCGGTAGCCAAAGTCGGTGGCACCAATTTTGGGAATGGACAGGCCGCCCGTGGCCACGACCAGGTTGTGTGCCTGCACCAGGCCTTGGCTGGTGTGCAGGCGGTAGCGGCTGGGGCCTGAACGGGGGGCGGAGGCCGCTTCAGCCTCTATGGTTTCGATGGTGCAGGGCTGCCAGCGCTGCACTCCGGCCAGTGCGCAGGCATCGAGCAGCATGCGCACGATGTCCTGGGCGCTGCGGTCGGCAAACAGCTGGCCTTTGTGTTTTTCGTGAAAGGCGATGCCGTTTTTTTCTACCAAGTCGATAAAGTGCTGCGGCGTAAAGCGCGACAGGGCCGAGCGGGCAAATTGCGGGTTCTGTCCCAGGTAGTGCTGGTGGCCGGTGCGCGGGTCGAGGTGGCGGTTGGTGAAGTTGCAGCGCCCACCGCCGGAGATGCGGATTTTTTCGGCCACGCGCTCGGCGTGGTCGATGAGCAGCACGCGCAAGCCGCGTTGGCCCGCTTGTGCGGCGCAAAACAGGCCTGCCGCCCCTGCGCCCACAATGACAACGTCAAAATAAGGCATAAGAAAAAAGCCAGTGTTTGCAAAGAAACACTGGCTTGAGATGGTGGTCGTAGAGGGACTCGAACCTTCGACATCAGCATTATGAATGCTGCGCTCTAACCGACTGAGCTATACGACCGAATGCAATAAAGGCAAATAATTTGGTGGTCGTGGAGGGACTTGAACCTTCGACATCAGCATTATGAATGCTGCGCTCTAACCAACTGAGCTACACGACCGAAGCCGCGCATTATAGACAATTTTTGCGGCTGTGTTGAGTTGTTTGATAACCCGGTTTATTGGTGGGTAAATTGCGCGGGGCGCTTGTTCAGGAAAGCGTCCATGCCTTCCTTTTGATCTTGCGTGGCAAACAGGCCGTGGAACAGGCGGCGCTCGAACATCACGCCGTCGGCCAGCGTGCCTTCAAAGGCGCGGTTCACGGATTCCTTGGCCGCCATCACGGTGATTTGCGAGAAGCCGCTGATGGTGATGGCCGCAGCCAGGGTTTCTTCCATCAGCTTGTCCAGCGGCACCACGCGGCTGACCAGGCCGCTGCGCTCGGCCTCGGTGGCATCCATCATGCGGGCGGTCAGGCACATGTCCATGGCTTTGGACTTGCCCACGGCACGCGGCAGGCGCTGGGTGCCGCCGGCGCCGGGGATAACGCCCAGCTTGATTTCGGGCTGGCCAAACTTGGCGTTGTCGGCCGCGATGATGAAGTCGCACATCATGGCCAGCTCACAGCCGCCACCCAGGGCAAAGCCGCTGACGGCGGCAATGACGGGCTTGCGGATGCTGCGGATGGTTTCCCAGTTGCGCGTGATGAAGTCGCCCTTGTAGGCATCGGCAAAGCTGTACTTGGCCATGACCGAGATATCAGCGCCAGCGGCAAAGGCTTTTTCGCTGCCGGTGATGATCATGCAGCCGATGTTGTCGTCGGCATCAAAGGCTTTGAGCGCTGCGCCCAGTTCGTTCATCAACTGGTCGTTCAAGGCGTTGAGCTGCTTGGGGCGGTTCAGGGTGATGACCCCGACTTTGTCGGCTTCAATGCGTACTTCAATGGTTTCGTAGGCCAAGGGATGCTCCTTTTCAATGGATATATGGGCAAACTTTAACTATACCGAAGCTATACCGGCGAGACGTTGGGCAGCCACTGGGCCAGCTGGGTGTTATCACTGGTACGTAGTTGCACGTTGCTCAAGGGCTGGTTGGCCGCTGGCGGCAGCTGCAAGGGCAGGCGCAGCAGTTGCTTGTCGCGGGCGATGAGGGCTGTCAGGGCGCTGCCCGGGGGGGTGTACAGCGCCAGTTCATCCAGCGTGCCGATGCGCCAGCCTTGCGGGCCATGGCCTGCATTGATTTCGATGCCGTACCACTCGTCCCCAGCCATCATGCCCGCCTGTTCCGCCGGGCTGCCGCGCAGCACTTGGCGAATGGTGATGCTGCTGCCCTCTTGCGCGCGCAGGCCCAGCGCTTGGGCCGTGGCGGCGGGCTGGCTTTCCAGGGTGACACCAAAGGCGGCCAGCAGGTCGGCCAGTGGTAAATCGTCGGTGCCATGCACCCAGGCGCTGAGCTCTGGCTGCCAACTGCGCCCGGTGAGGGCGTGCAGGCTGGCCAGGATGCGCTCTTCAGTGACTTGCCGATCCGGGCAGTGTTGCCACAGGTGGCGCATCAAAGCGTCCAGATTGCTGCCCTCGCGGCGCAATTGCAGGTCCAGGCACAGGCCGACCAGCGCCCCCTTGGTGTAGTAGCTGACGGTGGCGTTGGCGGTGTTTTCGTCCGGGCGGTAGTACTTCACCCAGGCATCGAAGCTGGCCTGGGCCACGCTTTGCACCTTGCGCCCCGGGGTTTGCAGCACTTGGTTGATGGTTTTGGCCAGCAGCTTGAAGTAGGCCGGGGTGTCGATCAGGCCGGTGCGGTGCAGCACCAGGTCGTCGTAATAGCTGGTCAGCCCTTCAAAGAACCACAGCAGCTCGGTGTAATTTTCTTGGTTGTAGTTGTAGGGGGCGAAGGCCGCCGGGCGCAGGCGCTTGACGTTCCAAGTGTGAAAGTATTCGTGGCTGATCAGGCCGAGCAAGGTGGTGTAACCCTCGGTCTGCTGCGCCACGCCTTGGCGGGGCAGGTCGGCGCGGTTGCAGATGAGGGCGGTGCTGTGCCGGTGCTCCAGGCCGCCGTAGCCGTCGTGGGTGGCGTTGAGCATGAAGACGTAGTTGCGCTGCTCTGGTGGGCTGCCGTCGGGGTGCCAGAGCTGGATTTGCGCGGCGCAGATTTTTTGCGTATCGGCCAGCAGGCGTTCCCCGTCAAACGTGGCGGGGGCACCGGCCACGACAAAGTGGTGCTCCACGCCGCCTGCGCTAAAGCGGCCATGCCAGAAAGTGCCCATTTCCACGGGGCTATCGACCAGCTCATCGTAGTTCTGGGCGCGGTAGTGGCCAAAGCCGTTATCTTCTGTTTTGATAGCTGGTAGCGCTGTTATTAATTGCCAATTCAGGTAGTTTTGATGCTGAATGACTTCTAAATCATGCGCAACGTGCTCTTGATTATGAATACGCAAGAGCAAGCTGGTGCCATTGAAAAAACCCCGGCGTTGGTCCAGCCAGGCCATGCGCACCGAGTTGTCGTAGGCACTGACCAGGTAAGTGAGCACCAGTGGCGTACCGTGCGTGCAGGAGATGCGCCAGCGGTGCTTGTCGCACTGGGTGACGGTGCAGGCTTGGCCGCCTTGCTGGGCGGTGAGTTGGTGCAGGTTTTTGGCAAATTCGCGCACCAGGTAGCTGCCGGGAATCCACACAGGCAGGCTCACCTCTTGCTGCTGGGCGGGCTGGGCGATGGTGAGCGTGATGCGAAAAAGGTGGGCCTGCACATCGTGCAATGCCACTTGGTAGTGGATGGGCGCAAGCGGCGGGTGAGACAGGGGGGTGGTGGCAGCAGTGTGGGCAGTCATGGCAAGGTGGCATCAACCCTGCCACCACGGGCGTTAAATGATGATGATGATGAAGTTATTTAGCCGAGCTTAAGCGCTTTTCAACATCTTTGGCTGAGATTGCACCTGGTACGCGGGTGTTGTCAGTAAAAACAATGGTCGGTGTGCCAGTGATTTTGTACTTGTGGGCAAACGCCAGGTTGCGCTCCAGTGCTTTGGTGTCGCAGGTGGCAGACGTGGATTTTTCCCCTTTGAGCATGTAATCCTGCCACGCCTTGGCCTGGTCCTTGGCGCACCAGATGTTGCGCGATTTTTCTACCGAATCGGGGCTGAGGATGGGGATTAAAAAGACGTGCATGGTCACGTTGTCCACGCTTTGCATATCGCGTTCAAAGCGTTTGCAATAACCGCAATTGGGGTCTGCAAAGACAGCGATTTGCCGCTCGCCTTTGCCCTGTACCACTTTGATGGCATCGTTTAATGGAAGATCGCTGAATTTGACAGCAGTTAGTGCTTTGATCCGGTCTTCAGTCAGGTTGCGCCGGGCCTGGGTGTCAATCAACTCGCCCTGGATCAGGTAGTTGCCCTGGGCATCGGTATAAAACACATCGGTGCCCACGCGCACTTCATACAGTCCTTGCATGGGGGTGGTGCGCACTTCGTCAATCTTGGTCAGTTGGGGGATGCGCTCGTTCAGGGTTTGGCGAATCGTGTCTTCCGGGCTGGCCGCAAAAGCCTGGCCCAGGGTCAGGACGGCAAACATAGCTGTGGCGGCAGTGGCAAGCAACTTCATGTGGGGATTCCAGTGTGCAAAGGTCAATACGGTAAAGCGCCGTTAGGGGCCGGGGGGTGGCAAAGGTTCCAGGGGGCAAAAGCGCCTTAGCGCAGGCCCATGGCTTGCTGGGTGATCCAGTGCTTGAGAGGGGTGCAGCGCTCAAACTGGTTCATGCCCCAGTTGCGCAGCACTTGCAGGCTGGGCTCGGTGCGGCCAAACAGCTGCTGGATGCCATCCATCGCCAGGCTGATGGGCAGCATGGCGGCCTGGCGCGTGCGGGCGTAGCGGCGCAGCAGGCGCAAGTCGCCCGTGCTTTGCCAGTCCTTGCGCTGCTGCAGCAATTGGCCCAGGGTTTGCACATCGGCCAGGCCCAGGTTCAAGCCCTGGCCGGCCAAGGGGTGGACGTTGTGCGCCGCATCGCCCACCAGCACCCAGCTTCCAGGCAGCGGGCTATGGGCCGGAAAGCTGCCACACCAGCGCTGGGCCATGGCGTGCTGCAGGGGCCAGGCCATGCGTGGCCCTTGCAGGTGCAGTTCGCCCAAGACCCCTTGGCTGATGCTGCCAAGCATCTCGCAAAAGGCTGCAGGCTCGGCCTCCAGCCATTGCGGCACGATGTCTTTGGGGGCTGACCACACCACCGCCACGCTGCTGCCCTGCGGCCCGCCGAGCGGTAAAAACGCCAAAATGCCCAGGGGGCTGAACCATTGGCGGGCCACCTGGTGGTGGGGCTGGGCGCAGTCCAGGCGGGTGGCAATGGCCGTTTGTGGGTAGGGGGTGATGTCAAATTCCACACCCAATTCGGCCCGGGTGCTGCTGGCACGGCCTTCGCAAATGGCCGTCAGGGGTGCAGCGACGGGGGCATCGACCACTTCAATCAGCGGCTGGTAGCGCACAGCATCGGCCAGGCGTTGTTCCAGCGCCGGCACATCGACAATCCACGTCAGGGCTTCAGCGCCTTGCGCTTGGGCATCGAACTGCACTTGGCTGTTGCCATCGCCCACCACGTGCATGCGCTGGATGGGCGTGGCGTGCTGCGTGTCGGGCCAGGCGCGCAGGCTGTCCAGGAGTTGTTTCGATGCGCCATTGAGTGCGTAGGCGCGCACATCCTGGGTTTTAGATGCAGTTTGTGGCGCAGCGACCAACGCCACGCGCAAACGCTCTCGGGCGAGAAGCAAGGCTAAAGCGCGGCCAACAATGCCAGCGCCACGAATGCAAATATCAAAATGTTGGGCCATGGCGCGATTGTAGGAGCGCAACAGGAGGCAAAAGCCTGCAGCGCGGCGCTGTTTTTGCGCAGGGCAGCGCCTTTATTACAATCAAGGCTAATTTTGAGGGCAGCAACAAGCTGCCCTCGTTTTTTCTAAGGAAGTTGTATGAGTCTCAAGTGCGGCATCGTCGGTTTGCCCAATGTGGGTAAATCCACCCTGTTTAATGCTTTGACCAAGGCAGGTATTGCGGCAGAGAACTACCCTTTTTGCACCATTGAGCCGAACACTGGCGTGGTGGAAGTGCCCGATCCTCGGCTGCAGCAGTTGGCGCAAATTATTCACCCTGAGCGCATCGTTCCGGCGATTGTGGAATTTGTCGATATTGCCGGTCTTGTGGCTGGTGCGAGCAAGGGTGAGGGGTTGGGCAACCAGTTTTTGGCCCATATCCGTGAAACGGATGCCATCGTGAACGTGGTGCGCTGCTTTGAAGACCCCAATGTGATTCACGTGGCCGGCAAGGTGGATCCGATTTCTGATATCGAAGTGATTCAAACCGAGTTGTGCTTGGCCGATTTGGCCACGGTGGACAAAGCGCTGAACCGCTACTCGAAAGCCGCCCGCTCGGGCAACGACAAGGATGCGGCCAAGTTGGTGGCTTTGCTGGAGCCGATTCAGGCGGCACTGAACGAAGGCAAGCCCGCACGCGTGGTTCCTATCTCCAAGGAAGATGCCCCTTTGCTCAAGCCTTTTTGCCTGATTACGGCCAAACCGGCCATGTTTGTCGGCAACGTCGCGGAAGATGGCTTTACTAACAATCCTTTGCTCGATCGCCTGACAGACTATGCCAATGCACAAGGTGCGCCCGTAGTGGCAATTTGCGCGAAGATCGAAGCCGAAATGGCTGAGATGGAAGACGAAGACCGCGATATGTTCCTGCAAGAGCTGGGCCTGGAAGAGCCCGGCCTCAATCGCCTGATTCGTGCAGGCTTTAAGTTGCTGGGCTTGCAAACCTATTTCACCGCCGGTGTAAAAGAGGTGCGTGCCTGGACCGTGCGTGTGGGTGCCACAGCCCCCCAGGCAGCCGGTGTCATTCACGGTGATTTTGAGCGTGGCTTTATCCGTGCCCAAACCATTGCGTTTGATGACTTCATTGCCTACAAGGGCGAACAAGGTGCGAAAGATGCCGGCAAGATGCGGGCAGAAGGCAAGGAGTACATCGTTAAAGATGGCGATGTACTCAATTTTTTATTCAACGTCTAAGGCTACGCAGCCCCTCCTGGCACAGCCACAGTGCCGGGAGCAGGGCTGGTTTTTAAGTGTGGCTTGCTGCTGGAGCCCACGGCAATTTCGCCACTGAGCTGGCCACCTTCTTCGATCACCAGCTTGCCGTAGCGGATTTTTCCGCTGACGCGGCCTGTGCCGAAGATCATGAGCTTGTCGCGCACGGTCAGGTCACCGTCAAAACGGCCATAAATTTCGGCAATATCAATTTCCGCTGCCCCTCGAAATGCGCCTTCTTCCGCGATATGGATGACGCGTGAGTCCATGGTCGCCTCGACGGTGCCTTCAACCACCAGGGTGTCGCAGTCGGTAATTTCTACACCTTTGAGCTTGATGTTTGGGCCAACCGTAAGTTGGCTTCCACCTGCGCTGCCGCTGGTGGGCGTAGGCGCGTTGGCTGGGGTGTATGCCACCCCGGCTGGGCGGGCGATGGGCAGGGCAGGGGGGCTGCTGGCCTGGTTGGTGGAGGGGGTGCGTGATGGCAGGGGCTCAGGTTCGCGCTTGCTGAAAAACGAGGGGGATACGGCCATGGGGGAAACGCCTTCTTGTAGAAGCCATGGATGCTAGGTGCCAAGCCTTGCCCTAACTGCTACGGTCTTGCAAGAGGAGTAACCAAAGCGCTCATTGCTTGCACACGCTTGCAGCCTTTGCGCTTGCATACAGGGTAAGCGCAAGCCAAGCGTTTCATCCGCCGCCCCCAGCCATCACAGGGCCAGGTCCTTCATGTCAGCGCCGTTGGCGATCAATCACCCCGTGCTGCGCAGGGGGCGATGATCCCATCAGAAGGATTCCCAATCGTCGTTGTTGCCCTGTGCTTTGCTGGTCTTGGCAACTGCTGTGGGGGCAGCCGCAGGCGCACTCAATGCAGCGACCTTGGCCGCAGAAGGAGCAGATTTTTTGGATGCGGCTGGCTTGTTTGCTGTGGCTGGCAGCTTGGCTCGTGTTGCGATGGGCTTGTGGGCCACGTGGGCGGGTGCTTTGGGGGCTAGCGAAACGTGCTGTGCTGCACGGGTAACACCGTGGCCTTGCGCCAGTTGGAACACTGCGACTGCCTGCACCAAATCTTGTGCCTGGGTGTTGAGGCTGCTGGCAGCGGCGGCCATTTCTTCGACCAGGGCAGCGTTCTGCTGCGTGGCTTGGTCCATCTGCATCACGGCTTCCCCCACTTGGGAGACACCAGCGCTTTGCTCGCTGCTGGCCGCGCTGATCTCGCCCATGATGTCGGTCACGCGCCGGATGCTGGAGACCACCTCGCTCATGGTTTGGCCGGCCTTGTCCACCAGCGTCGTGCCTTGCTCTACCCGGTTCACGCTGTCGGTGATCAGGGTCTTGATTTCTTTGGCAGCTTCTGCGCTGCGGCCGGCCAGGGTGCGCACTTCTCCTGCCACCACGGCAAAGCCGCGGCCTTGCTCGCCTGCGCGGGCCGCTTCCACTGCAGCGTTCAGGGCCAGGATGTTGGTTTGGAAGGCAATACCATCAATCACGTTGATGATGTCGGCGATCTTGCTGCTGCTGTCGCTGATGCCGCGCATGGTATCGACCACCTGGCTGACCACTTCACCACCTTGCACCGCCACGGTCGAGGCGCTTTGTGCCAACTGGTTGGCCTGGCGTGCGTTATCGGCATTCTGTTTGACGGTAGAGGAAAGCTCTTCCATGCTGGCAGCCGTCTCTTCCAGGGCGCTGGCTTGGCTCTCGGTGCGTGCACTCAGGTCTTGGTTGCCCTGGGCAATTTGGCTGCTGGCAGCGGCGACCGATTCGGAGCCCGAGCGCACCGTGGCTACCACTTTGGCCAGGCTGTCGCGCATGGTGCGCAGATTGGCCAGCAGGCTGTCTGGGTTGCCATCCGCAACCTGCACCTCCACGGCCAGGTTGCCGTGCGAGATTTCACTGGCAATGCTGGAGGCATAGTTGGGTTCGCCGCCCAGGGCACGTGTGATGGAGCGTGTGATGATCCACGCCAGCAGAACACCCACCAGAGTCGCTGCTCCGGCAACAATCAGCATCAGCAAGCCGGTGGTGCCAGCAGTATCCCGCGCACCATTGGCCGTGGCATGCATGATATTTTTTTGAAAAGCAATCACATCTTCCAGTGCCTTGAAATACGCTTCCTGGAGGGTTCGGTTTTCTGTTCTTAGGAGTTCGCGTGCTTCATCGGCTTGATTGGCCAAGCCCAAGCTGACGGCCTTGTCGGTTGCGGTGTAGTAGGGGACGCTTGCGGCAATGACTTTTTGAAGCAGGTCTCGGCCTTCCGGGATGTGGATGGATTTTTCCAGCTGCGCATAAATTTCTGCAGTTCGGGCGCGGGCTTCATCGATGCGTTTTTTTTCTTCTTCCATCTCCTGGTGATCGCTGGTCAGCGCGATGTTGCGCACTGAATGGGCAATCAGGTTGATGTTGTTGATTGCTTCCGTTATCTGTTCGACTTTGACCATGCGGTCATCTACGAGATGCTGCACCTCATCTGCGAGGCGCTCTAGTTGGATACGACCAAATACAGCCACCACGATACCGATCACGATAAGGGTACTAAAGCCCAGCGCCAGGCGCGAGCCGACTTTCATGCTTGAAAAATTCACGATGCTTTTCCTAGGAGTTTGGTGAAATGGTGTGCTGAAGCAGCTAAGTGCAGGCCACGTTGGCCGATCATGTGTTGGCTTGGTGCCTTCATTTTTGACGCGTTAGCGCATTTCAGATTGCCTGTCCTGCCACGTTCTGTTACTTCGATGTATTAGGCTCAATACCGTATTGTCGCAAAGGATACATTGTTTTGTAACTATTATTTTACAACCCTGAAAAACCCGCGATCAGGCGCTTTGTGCTCACCACAAGTGTTGGACTGGATTACTGAGAGCGTGCCCCTGGGGCGCGGTCCGTTTCCCCCCTCGCTTAAAATCGGCCGCTTTTGCAATTTGCGCCCCCTCGCACCTCCCCATCCCATGAACGCTCCGATTGCTCAGACTGCTGTTTTGGCAGCTGCCGCACAGCCTGCCCGCCTGCGCGAAATTCCGTACAACTACACCTCGTTTTCCGATAAAGAGATCGTCATCCGCCTGCTGGGGCACCGCGCCTGGGAGGTGCTGCAGCTGCTGCGCTCGGAGCGGCGCACTGGCCGCTCGGCCCGCATGTTGTATGAGGTGCTGGGCGACATCTGGGTGGTGCAGCGCAACCCCTATTTGCAAGACGACCTGCTGCACAGCAGCCAGCGGCGCGGCCAGCTGGTGCAGGCCATGCGCCACCGCATGGCCGAGGTGCAAAAGCGCCGCCGCCCCGAAGAAGATGCCGAGCGCGATGCCCTGGTGGCCGAGCTGGCCGCAGCCGCCGAGCGCGCCGTGCAGGAGTTCGAGCGCATGTTCGCCCAGGCCGCTCAGCTGCGCGAGCAGGTGCGCAAAACGCTGGGCAAGCTCACGCACAAGGACAACATCAAGTTCGACGGCATGTCCCGCGTCAGCCACGTCACCGATGCCACGGACTGGCGTGTGGAATACCCCTTTGTCGTGCTCACCCCGGACACCGAGGCCGAAATGGCTGCCCTGGTGCAGGGCTGCATCGAGCTGGAGCTGACCATCATCCCCCGAGGGGGCGGAACCGGTTACACCGGCGGGGCCATTCCGCTGTCCTGGCGCAGCGTGGTCATCAACACTGAAAAACTCGATGCCATCACCCCGGTGGAGATGGTGCAACTGCCCGGTCTGAGTCAGCCCGTGCCCACGGTGTGGACCGAAGCCGGTGTGGTCACCCAGCGCGTGGCCGAGGCGGCCGAGGCGGCGGGCTTTGTCTTTGCCGTCGATCCCACGTCGATCGAAGCCTCGTGCATCGGCGGCAACATCGCCATGAACGCCGGCGGCAAAAAGGCCGTGCTGTGGGGTACGGCGCTGGACAATCTGGCCAGCTGGCGCATGGTCACGCCTGACGGGCAGTGGCTGGAAGTGACGCGCGTGAACCACAACCTGGGCAAGATCCACGATGCCGAGATGGCCAGCTTTGAACTGCAGTATTTCGAGGCTGACGGCAAAACGCCCATCCGTACCGAGCGCTTGGACATCCCCGGCCACAAATTCCGCAAGGAAGGCCTGGGCAAGGACGTGACCGACAAATTCCTCTCGGGCCTGCCCGGTGTGCAGAAAGAGGGCACGGATGGGCTGATTACCAGCGCCCGCTGGATCGTGCACCGCATGCCTGCGCACACGCGCACCGTGTGTCTGGAGTTTTTCGGCAGCGCCAAGCTGGCCGTGCCCAGCATCGTCGAGATCAAGGACTACATGTTCGAGGAGCAAAAGCGCAGCGGCGTGCTGCTGGCGGGCCTGGAACACCTGGACGACCGCTACCTGAAAGCCGTGGGCTACGCCACCAAGAGCAAGAAGGGCAACGGCCAGTTGCCCAAGATGGTGCTGGTGGGCGACATCGTGGGTGACGATGCCGACGAGGTGGCCCGTGTCACCAGCGAAGTGGTGCGCATCGCCAACACGCGCAGCGGCGAGGGCTTTGTCGCCGTCAGCAGCGAGGCGCGGAAAAAATTCTGGCTCGACCGTAAGCGCACCGCCGCCATTTCCAAGCACACCAACGCCTTCAAGATCAACGAGGACGTGGTCATCCCCCTGCCGCGCATGGCCGAATACACCGACGGCATCGAGCGCATCAACATTGAGCTGTCGCTGCGCAACAAGCTGGCCCTGTGCGATGCCCTGCTGGAGTTTTTCGCCCAGGGCGAACTGCCGCTGGGGCAGAGCGAAGACCGCATCTCTGCCGCCGAGCTGCTCGAAGACCGCGTACACCAGGCCCAGGCGCTGGTGCAGCAAGTGCGCGCCCAGTGGGCCGACTGGCTGGCCAATGTGGCCACGCTGTTCCCTGAATTGCAGGAGCACCGCCTGCGCGCCAGCTGGAAAACCCAGCTCAAGGCCCCGATGGCGCACATCTTCAGCGGCCAGGCCTTCCAGCCGGTGCTGGCCGAACTCAACAAAATCCACCAGCGCGTGCTCAAGGGCCGTGTCTGGGTGGCGCTGCACATGCACGCGGGCGATGGCAACGTCCACACCAACATCCCCGTGAACAGCGACGACTACGCCATGCTGCAAACCGCGCACGAGGCGGTGGCGCGCATCATGCAGCTGGCCCGCAGCCTGGACGGCGTGATCTCGGGCGAGCACGGCATCGGCATCACCAAGCTGGAGTTTTTAACGGACGAAGAACTCGCGCCCTTTGCCGATTACAAAAAGCGCATCGACCCGCACGGGCGCTTTAACCGCGGCAAGCTCATTCGCGAGAAAAACGGGCTGGTGCCGGCCGAATCCCCGCGCGAGGCGCTGATGTTTGCCGACCTGACCAACGCCTACACGCCCAGCTTTGGGTTGATGGGCTACGAGTCGATCATCATGCAGCAGTCCGACATTGGTGCCATTGCCGAATCGGTCAAGGACTGCCTGCGCTGCGGCAAGTGCAAGCCGGTGTGCAACACGCACATTCCGGGCGCGAACCTGCTGTATTCACCGCGCAACAAGATTTTGGCCACCTCGCTGCTGGTGGAAGCCTTTTTGTACGAGGAGCAAACGCGCCGGGGCATCTCCAGCCACCACTGGCAAGAGTTTGAAGACGTGGCCGAGCACTGCACCCTGTGCCACAAGTGCTTTACGCCCTGCCCGGTGAAGATCGACTTTGGCGACGTGTCCATGAACATGCGCAACCTGCTGCGCAAGATGGACAAAAAAAGCTTCAACCCCGGCAGCAAGCTGGCCATGGCGCTTTTGAACACCACCGAGCCGCAAACCATCAAGTTGCTGCGCAGCGGCGTGGTCGGCGTGGGCTACAAGGCCCAGCGGCTGGCGGTGGACGTGCTCAAAACCGTGGCCAAGCCGCAAATGCAACGCCCCCCGGCCACCGTGGGCAAGGCCAGCATCAAAGAGCAGGTGATCCACTTCGTGAACAAAAAGCTGCCCGGCGGCCTGCCCACGAAAACCGCCCGCGCGCTGCTGGACATTGAGGACAAGGACTACATCCCCATCATCCGCAACCCGCAGACCACCACGTCTGAGACGGAATCGGTGTTTTATTTCCCCGGCTGCGGCTCGGAGCGGTTGTTCAGCCAGGTCGGCCTGGCCACCCAGGCCATGCTGTGGCACGCGGGTGTGCAGACGGTGATGCCACCGGGCTACATGTGTTGCGGCTACCCGCAGCGCGGCAGCGGCCAGTACGAGCAGGCGGACAAGATGATCACCGACAACCGGGTGCAATTTCACCGCCTGTCCACCACGCTCAATTACCTGGACATCAAGACCGTGGTGGTCAGCTGCGGCACCTGCTACGACCAGCTGGCCGGCTACCAGTTCGACCAGATTTTCCCCGGCTGCCGCATTGTGGACATCCACGAATACCTGCTAGAAAAAGGCATCACCTTGCCGGCGGGCCAGGGCGGTTACCTGTACCACGAGCCTTGCCACAACCCCATGAAGCAGGGCGATTCGATGCAGACCGTGCGCGCCTTGGTGGGTGACAAGGTGCTCAAAAGCGAACGCTGCTGCGGCGAATCGGGCACGCTGGGCGTGACCCGGCCCGATATTTCCACGCAAATCCGCTACCGCAAGGAGCAGGAAATCCGCAAGGGCGAAGCCCAGCTGCGCGACAGCGGGGCCGTTGGTGCCACCGACAACATCAAAATCCTGACCAGCTGCCCCAGCTGCCTGCAAGGCGTTTCGCGCTACGCCAACGACTTGCAGACCGGCCTGCTGGAAGCGGACTACATCGTTATCGAAATGTGCAACCAAATCCTCGGCAAAAACTGGCTGCCCGAATTCGTACAACGCGCCAACAACGGCGGGATCGAGAAGGTGCTGCTATGAACGACTGTGTGCTATGCCAGGAACCGGGCGGCCAGCCCATCTGGCAAGGCGAAAAACTGCGCCTCATCCGTGCTGACGAGGCGGGCTTTCCTGCCTTCTACCGCATCGTCTGGAACACGCACGTGGCCGAGTTCTCCGACCTTAGCGCCGCCCAGCGCCAGCACTGCATGGAGGCCGTGGCGCTGGTCGAGCAGGTGCTGCGCCAGCAGCTGCAGCCCACCAAGATCAACCTGGCCACGCTGGGCAACGTTGTGCCGCACCTGCACTGGCACATCATTGCCCGCTACGACTGGGACAGCCACTTTCCCGCCCCCGTTTGGGCCAGCGCCCAGCGCCCGCGCGATAGCGCGCGTGAAGCCGCCGTGGTGGCGCAGCTGCCCATGGTGGACGCTGCGTTGCAGCAGGCTTTTGCGGCATATTATGAAAAATAATAGCTTTTTCCGCTGATAAACAAATGATTTCAGATACTTTTGTATTTAAAAACAAGTTCTAATCAGCGGCAGAAGCTTCCCTTTTTGGTAAAGACATGACCACACCCATCCCCCAATCGATTGATGTTCTGCTTGAATCCCGTGTGCTGGAGCTGGGCTACGCCGATGGCACCGTGCTGGCGCTGCCCTTTGAGTTCTTGCGCGTGTACTCGCCCTCGGCCGAAGTCATGGGCCACGGCCCGGGGCAAGAGACGCTACAAACCGGCAAGCGCGGGGTGGAAATCGTGGATTTGCAAACCGTGGGCCACTACGCCATTCAGCCCACTTTTAGCGACGGCCACCAAAGCGGCATCTTCACCTGGGACTACCTGTACCGCCTGGGCACGCAAAAAGATGCGCTGTGGCAGGAATACCTGGACCGCTTGGCCGCTGCCGGCAAAGACCGTGACCAGCCCATGCCGGGCCAGCAAAGCGGCCACAGTTGTGGCAGCGGCGGCTGTGGTGGCCATTAAGATTTGAAGACTTCGACGAATGAAAGCGAGTACCCCATGAGCAGCACCCATTTTGGTTTTGAAACCGTCGATGAAAACGACAAGGCCCGCCGTGTACGTGGCGTGTTCGACTCGGTGGCCAGCAAGTACGACATCATGAACGACCTGATGTCCGGCGGCCTGCACCGCGCCTGGAAGGCGTACACCGTCATGGTCGCCAATTTGAAGGAAGGCGATCAGGTGCTGGATATTGCCGGCGGTACAGGTGATTTATCTTTGGCCTTCGCCAAAAAAGTGGGCACCACGGGCCGCGTCGTACACACCGACATCAACGAAGCCATGCTGCGCGTGGGCCGTGACCGTCTGACCGACAAAGGCATTCTTTTGCCCACGGTGGTGTGCGATGCCGAAAAACTACCGTTCCCTGACCAGCACTTCAACCTGGTCAGCGTCGCCTTTGGCCTGCGCAACATGACGCACAAAGACGCGGCACTGAAAGAAATGTGCCGGGTGCTCAAGCCGGGTGGGAAACTTCTGGTGCTGGAGTTCTCTAAAGTGGCTAAGCCTTTGGAAAAAGCCTATGACTGGTACTCCTTCAACATCTTGCCGCGCATCGGCTCGCTGGTGGCGGGCGATGCCGACAGCTACCGTTATTTGGCCGAATCCATTCGGATGCACCCCGGTCAGCAGGAATTGAAGGCACTGATGCAACAAGCCGGTTTTGGCCACGTCGATTACCACAACATGACCGCCGGGGTGGTGGCGCTGCACGTCGGCATCAAATGCTGAAACACGGTTTAAAGCCCATGCGAATTCGTCGTCAAAAAACAACAACGCGGGCAATAACGCATAGATCTGTCATCCGATTTGCATAAATTACGTTAATTAACGAATTGATTATTTTTATTTTTGGAGCAACACAATGAAACAACTCTGGGTACTGACTTTAACTGTGGCGATGCTAGTGGCAGCACCACTGGCTGAAGCCAAGCGCATGGGTGGTGGCAGTTCGTTGGGTCGCCAATCCAGCAACGTCACCCAGCGTCAGGCCACCCCGCCTGCCGCTCCTGCTCGCCAGCAAACTGCCCAACAGCAACCAGGGCAAACCAATGCCGCCCCGGCCAAAAAACCTTCGGGGGTCGGTGCCATGCTGGGCGGCTTGGCCGCTGGTTTGGGCTTGGCCTGGTTGGCCAGCAGCTTGGGCTTGGGCGAAGGGTTTGCCAATATTTTGATGATTGGTCTGCTGGTCATGGCGGGCTTGGCAATTTTCCGCATGATTAAACGCCGCAGCCAGGCGGCCAGTGCGTCTGGCGCTGGGGCAGCACCCTTTGCCTTTCAGGGCAATGCCCCCGTCCCGGCTGCAGCGGGCGATGTGTTCAATCCTCCTCAGTACAAGCCCGAGAAAGTTGGCAACGATGCCTCCGCCCGTCCTTGGGAGCAATTTGGCCAAGCCGCACCGGTGGCTGGCGCGGCCGCTGGTGGCAGCATGATCGGCGCTGCCTTGTCGGGTGCGCAAACCTGGGGCATTCCAGCCGATTTTGATACCGAGGGCTTTATCACCGCGGCCAAGCGCAACTACCTGAGTTTGCAAGCGGCCTGGGATGCCGGCGATTTGGCGACTCTGCGCTCCATGATGACCGATGAGATGCTAAGCGAAGTGCGCCAACAGCTGGCCGAGCGCGAGGCTGAGGCCGAAGGCGCTGCCAACATCAATGAAATCGAGGGATTGGAAGCCCAACTGCTGGGCATTGAAGACCAAGGCGATGTGTACCTGGCCAGTGTCGAGTTCTCGGGCATGAGCCGCGAAGAACAGGGCGCAGGCCTGAGCCCTTTCCGCGAAGTGTGGAACATGGCCAAGCCCAAATCGGGCAACGGCGGCTGGCTGGTGGCCGGTTTGCAAGCCCTGACCTAAATTGCCGCAGGCGGCCCAGTGCCGCAATTGCTTGACCGATAATCGGGGGACTATGGCAACACAGTCCCCCTTTTCTTTGCTTGGCAATTTGGCCGAGCGCGTCGCCCAAGCCGTACAACCACCGGCCTGGTTTGTTTCTGAGACCCAGCAACGCGTGGTGCTGTTCTTGAACCACATCGTGATGCAAGAGCCCCAGGCCATGGAGCGTTTGGTGCGCCAAACGGGCCGCATTGCCTTGGTGCAATGGCGGCAATTCTCGATGGCCCTGGTTGTCACCCCTGCGGGTCTGTTCAATCTGGCGGCCGAAGGGGCCCAGCCTGATTTGCGCCTGCAGGTGACCGACACCAACCCCTTGGCCATGGCCCAGGCTGCTTTGCGCGGTGACAAGCCGGCCATTCGCATTGAAGGGGATGTGCAGCTGGCCGCTGATATCAACTGGCTGGTCGAGAACCTGAGCTGGGATGTCGAAGAAGACCTGGCCCGTGTGATTGGCGACGTGCCGGCGCACACCCTGGCCAATCTGGCCCTGGCGGCGGCCAATGCCATACGCCAATTTGTTGGCAAGGCTGCGGGCCAGTCCAGCCAAGCGGCTGGCAACGGCCAGCGTTTAGCGTAAAGCAGTCGCCATCATGGGACGCTTTTTTCGTGCGTGGGCCATTGTCTGGGTGGTACTGCGCTATGGTTTGGATGAGCTGGTGCTCTCCAGCTTTCAACACCCGTGGCTCAGTCGGCTGCGGCGCATTGTCACTTTTGGGCGCAAACTCGATGCGCCGCGCGGCCAGCGGCTGCGCCAGGCACTGGAGGAGCTGGGGCCCATTTTTGTCAAATTTGGCCAGGTGCTCTCGACGCGCAGGGATTTGCTGCCGCCGGATGTGGCCGAAGAGCTGGCCAAGCTGCAAGACCGGGTGCCGCCGTTTGATTCGCAAATTGCCGTCGATACGATTGAAAAATCCTTCCGCAAGCCCCTTGATCAGATTTTTTTAAGCTTTGAACGCCAGCCGGTGGCCAGCGCCTCGATCGCGCAGGTGCACTTTGCCACCATCCGTGGCCGCGACGGTGGCGAGCGTGAGGTGGCCGTCAAGGTCGTGCGCCCAGGCATGAAGCGCGTCATCGACAAAGACTTGGCGCTGATGCACATGATGGCTGGCTGGGTGGAAAAGCTCTCGGCCGACGGCAAGCGCCTGAAACCGCGCGAAGTGGTGGCCGAGTTCGATACCTACCTCAACGACGAACTGGACTTGGTGCGCGAAGCCTCCAATGCCGCGCAGTTGCGCCGCAACATGGCAGGGCTGGATTTGTTGCTGGTGCCGGAAATTTTCTGGGATTTTTGCCACACCGACGTGATGGTGATGGAGCGCATGCATGGCGTGCCCATCAGCCAGGTTGAAAAGCTGCGCGAGGCTGGGGTGGACATTCCCAAGCTGGCCCGCGATGGGGTGACGATTTTTTTCACCCAGGTGTTTCGCGATGGCTTTTTCCACGCTGACATGCACCCGGGCAACATCATGGTCAGCTTGGCCCCCGAGACGTTTGGGCGCTATATCTCGCTGGACTTTGGCATCGTCGGGGCGCTGACCGAGTTCGATAAGGAATACCTGGCGCAGAACTTCACGGCTTTTTTCCGCCGCGATTACAAGCGCGTGGCCGAGCTGCACATTGAAAGCGGTTGGGTGCCTGCCAACACCCGTGTGGAGGCGCTGGAGGCGGCCATTCGCAGCGTGTGCGAACCCTACTTTGATCGCCCGCTGGCCGAAATTTCGCTGGGCATGGTGCTGATGCGCTTGTTCCAGACCTCGCGGCGCTTTCAGGTGGAGATCCAGCCCCAGCTGGTGCTGCTGCAAAAGACGCTGCTCAACATCGAGGGGCTGGGCCGCCAGCTCGACCCCAACCTGGATTTGTGGAGCACGGCCAAGCCGTTTTTGGAAAAGTGGATGCTCGACCAGATGGGGCCACAGCGCTTGTGGAGCGAGCTCAAAGCGCAAGCGCCGCGCTACGCCAAGATCCTGCCCGATTTGCCCCGGTTGCTCAGCGACTACCTGCAGCACAAGGATGCGGGGCAAGCACAGCTGACCCAGGCGCTGCTGCAAGAGCAGCGCCGCACCAACCGCTTGCTGCAAAGTGTGTTGTACGCAGGGCTGGGCTTTGTGCTGGGCTTGATCGTGGCCCAGGCCATCGTGCGCTTTCAATTATTTTAAAAAGAAGAGCGCTTTGCGCTTTATTTATAAGGGTTCAAAGAGTTTTTGCTTTGAATTTTCTAATAAACAAGCGCGAAGTGCTCTTCTTTTTTATTCTGCATCCCCTTGCAGTGTGGCAATAAGCTGACAAAAGAAGTTTTCTTGCAACAAACCGCCGTGAACTGTTGATAATCGCCCGTCCCGTAATTTGGCGTAACCCTTTTTTACTTGTGAAGTTGCCCTGCCATGCTGATTGCTTTTATCGCGGCCTACCTGCTGGGGTCGATTGCTATTGGTTTGTTTGCTGCCCGCCGTGTCCACAGCACCGCCGACTACGCGGTTGCGGGGCGCTCGCTGCCGCTGTACATGGTCGTGGCGACCACGTTTGCCACTTGGTTTGGTTCTGAGCTGGTGCTGGGGGTTTCGGCCCAGTTCGTGCAAGAGGGCTTGGGCGGTGTGGTGGAAGACCCCTTCGGTGCTGGCATGTGCCTGGTGCTGGTCGGGCTGTTCTTTGCTTATAAGCTCTATAAAAAGAACTTGATCACTATTGGCGACTATTACCGCCTGCGCTTTGGCCGCACGGTCGAAATTTTGTGCTCCATCATCATCATCTTTAGCTACCTGGGCTGGGTGGCGGCGCAGGTGGCAGCGTTGGGGCTGGTGTTCAACCTGCTCACGCAAGGGGCCATGTCCATTACGGCCGGGATGGTGCTGGGCACGCTGATTGTGCTGATTTACACGCTGTACGGCGGCATGTGGTCGGTGGCGGTGACCGATTTGGTGCAGATGGTGGTGATCTGCATTGGCCTGCTGGCGATGGCCTGGTTTGCCGCCGATCTGGCCGGGGGCACGGCCCATGTCGTCGATTACGCCACGACGCAGGGCAAGCTGCGCTTGCTGCCGGAAAACGCCGACGGCAAGACCTGGCTGTTCTTTATTGCTGCTGGCATCACCATGATGCTCGGCTCCATCCCGCAGCAAGACGTGTTCCAGCGCGTCATGTCGTCCAAAGATGCCACTGTGGCGCAACTGGGGCCGGTCATCGGCGGCTCGCTGTACATCGTGTTTGCCTTTGTGCCCATGTTTATCGTCACCGCCGCTGTGCTGATCATGCCGGAAGGCGTGCAGGCACTGATGGCCGAAGACCCGCAGAAAATCCTGCCCGCCTTGGTGATGAACCACATGCCGCTGGCGCTGCAGATTGCCTTTTTTGGGGCCTTGCTGTCGGCCATCATGTCCACCGCCTCGGCCACCATGCTGGCCCCGTCCACCGCGTTTGTGGAAAACGTGCTGCGCAACATCAAGCCGGGCCTGAGCGATGCGCAGACGCTCAAAGCCATGCGCCTCTCGGTGCTGGTGTTCACCATCTGCGTGTTGATTTACGCCATCACCATGCAGGACAGCTCGATTTACGAAATGGTCTCGGGCGCGTACCAGGTGCCGCTGGTGGGGGCCTTTACCCCGCTGGTGTTTGGCTTGTACTGGAAGCGTGCCACTACCCAGGGTGCGGTGGCTGCCGTGGTGCTGGGGATCGGGGTGTGGCTGTTGTTCATTGTCGTGCCGGGCTGGGCGGAGGCCTTCCCGCAGCAATTGGCCGGATTGTTGGCGGCGGTCAGTGGCATGCTGGCCGGTTCCTTGCTGCCCCAATGGCTGCACAACCGCCAAGATGCCGTGGTGCATTACGAAACCGATCCGCAGGCTTGCCCCGCTTAGAACGTGAACACGCGCTGAAGCTGCAGGTAGAAACCCGAAGAGGTTTGCACTCCCTATAATCGAGGGTTTTGGAAAATTTCCTCAGCTTTCTTCTTTTTTATGCCTACTTATGCCCACCGGTGCAGCGCCAGCCGCTGCACCGCAGACTCTTTGCTACCCGCTGCTGCCCTTGCGGCCTCCGAGGTCTAAGCCCATGAACGCTGTGCGCAAGTGGTTGCTCACCGGTCTGCTGGTCATCGTGCCCGGCGTAATTACCGTGTGGGTGCTGCACTGGATTGTCAGCACCCTGGACCAAACCCTGGCCATCCTGCCTGAGGCTTGGCACCCCGATCGCCTGCTGGGCATGCATATTCCGGGCTTTGGCGTGCTACTGACGCTGGCCATTTTGTTGTCGGTGGGCGCGGTGGCGAGTAATTTTGTCGGGCGCAAGCTGGTCTCCTGGGGCGATGCCGTGATCAGCCGCATCCCGGTGGTGCGCTCGATTTATTCCAGCGTCAAACAGGTGTCAGACACGGTTTTTTCCGACAGCGGCAACGCCTTTCGCACTGCTGTGCTGGTGCAGTGGCCGCGCGAAGGGGTCTGGACGGTGGCTTTTATCACCGGCAGTCCCGCCATCGAAGTGGCCTGCTATTTGCGGGATGATTACGTCAGCGTCTTTGTCCCCACCACCCCCAACCCAACTGGGGGTTATTTCGTGCTCATGCGCAAAAGCGATTGCGTGGAGCTGGAGATGAGCGTGGATGTCGCGCTCAAATACATCGTGTCCATGGGGGTGGTGGTACCGCCTGCACCCGTCCTGGACGATCAGAAACGTTAATTTTTTGCAACCGCATCCCCGAGATGCAGGAAGAAACACCATGGCCATGCGCACCGAATACTGCGGTCTTGTCACCGAAGCCCTGATGGGCCAAACCGTCACCCTTTGCGGCTGGGTGAACCGTCGCCGCGACCATGGTGGCGTGATTTTTATTGACCTGCGCGACCGCGAAGGCTACGTGCAGGTGGTCTGCGACCCCGACCGCCCCGAGATGTTCAAAGTGGCCGAGGACATCCGCAACGAGTTTTGCATTCAGATCAAGGGCTTGGTGCGTGCCCGCCCTGAGGGTACGACCAACGACAAGCTCAAAAGCGGTCAGATCGAAGTGCTGTGCCATGAGCTGACGGTGCTCAACGCCTCAGTCACGCCCCCGTTCCAGTTGGACGATGACAACCTGTCGGAAAACGTGCGCCTGACCCACCGCGTGATTGACCTGCGCCGCCCCGCCATGCAGCGCAACATGATGTTGCGCTACAAAACGGCCATCCAAGTGCGCAACTTCCTGGATAAAGAAGGCTTTATCGACATCGAAACGCCCATGCTGGGCAAATCCACCCCCGAAGGCGCACGGGATTATCTGGTGCCCAGCCGCGTGCATGACGGCCAATTTTTTGCCTTGCCGCAATCGCCCCAGCTGTACAAACAGATGCTGATGGTGGCCGGCTATGACCGCTACTACCAAATTACCAAGTGCTTCCGCGACGAAGACTTGCGCGCCGACCGCCAGCCCGAGTTCACGCAGATCGACTGCGAGACCTCGTTCCTGAATGAGGAAGAAATCCGCGCCATCTTCCAGCGCATGATCAAAGCGGTGTTCCAGCAGCAGCTGAATGTGGACCTGGGCGAGTTCCCCGTGATGCCCTACGCCGAGGCGATGGCCCGCTTTGGCTCGGACAAGCCCGACCTGCGCGTGAAGCTTGAATTTACCGAGCTGACCGATGTCATGGCCGATGTGGATTTCAAGGTGTTCAGCGCCCCCGCCACCACCAAAGGCGGCCGCGTGGTGGCCCTGCGTGTGCCGGGCGGTGCGCAGATTTCGCGTGGCGAGATTGATGGCTACACCGAGTTTGTGAAAATTTACGGTGCCAAGGGCCTGGCCTGGATCAAGGTCAATGAAGTGGCCAAGGGCCGCGACGGCTTGCAATCGCCCATCGTGAAAAACCTGCACGATGCCGCCATTGCCGCCATTTTGGAACGCACCGCTGCGCAGGATGGCGATATTTTGTTCTTCGGTGCCGACAAGGCCAAGGTGGTGAACGATGCCATTGGCGCTTTGCGCCTGAAGGTGGGCCACAGCGACTTTGCCAAGCAAACCGGCCTGTTTGAAGACCGCTGGGCACCGCTGTGGGTGGTGGACTTCCCCATGTTCGAGCACGATGAGGAAGACAACCGCTGGGTGGCCGTACACCACCCCTTTACCAGCCCGAAGGATGGCCACGAAGATTTGATGGACACCGACCCCGGTGCCTGCATCGCCAAAGCCTACGACATGGTGTTGAATGGCTGGGAGCTGGGCGGCGGCTCGGTGCGTATCCACCGCGCCGACGTGCAGGCCAAGGTGTTTGCCGCGCTCAATATCAGCCCTGAAGACCAGCGTGCCAAATTCGGCTACCTGCTCGATGCGCTGCAATACGGTGCGCCTCCGCACGGTGGCTTGGCCTTTGGTCTGGACCGCTTGATCACGCTGATGACCGGTTCCGAGTCCATCCGCGACGTGATTGCCTTCCCGAAAACCCAACGTGCCCAGGACCTGCTCACGCAAGCACCTTCGCCCGTGGATGAAAAACAATTGCGCGAGCTGCACATCCGTCTGCGCAATGCAAATACCGCTGCGGCCCAGTAAACCGCGATTTGCTCTTTAAAAAAGAGCTGTTAGCGCACAATCCGTATTGGTTTCAGGGTTTAAAGAATCTGAAACCAAGCGGATTAAGCCGCTAACAGCTCTTTTTTTTGTTTTTGTTCTTCGCCCAGCCGCTGCCGAAATGCGCTGGGGCTGTCCCAGTACTGCAATTGCCCGCCGGACAGGCTGCCAATGTGGTCGGCAATCGCCAGGGCTTCGGCCTGGTTGTGCGTGACCAAGATCGCCGTGTGGCCTGTGGCCTGCAGAATGTGGCGCACCTCTTGCGCCAGGTGCTCGCGGGTGTTGGTGTCCAGGTTGGAGAAGGGTTCGTCCAGCAGTAGCAGCTCGGGCGCGGGGGCCAAGGCGCGGGCCAGGGCCACGCGCTGTTGCTGGCCGCCCGAGAGCTCGTGCGGATAACTGTCCTGGGCGTGGGACAAGCCAACCAGCTCCAGCAACTCGCCCACGCGGGCCGCGCGCTCTTGGGGGCTGGCGCGGCGCAGGCCAAAGCCCACATTGCCGGCCACCGTCATGTGCGGAAACAGGGCGTAGTCCTGAAACATCATGCCCACGCGGCGCAGCTCTGGCGCGACCTGTTGCTGCGGCGAGGACAGCACCCGCCCCTCCAGCACAATGCGCCCGCCACGCACGGGTTCGAACCCGGCAATGGCCCGCAGCACGGTCGATTTGCCGCAGCCTGAAGCGCCCAGCAGGCAGCCGATTTGTCCGCGTTCGAGTTGCAAATTTAAATCTGGGATGACGGTGTGCAGGCCCCGTGCGGTGTCGTAGGCCAGGTGCAGGTGTTCAAGCGCAAGCAAAGTGGGCATGGCAATAGGGTAAATAGAGTCAAGCTAGTGGTGGCCCTGGGAGGCCTGGGTGCGGGCCAGCAGGATGACGGGCAGCAAGCCGGTCAGCACAATGGCCAGCGCCGCCACCGCACCTTCTTCGTAGGTGCCCCGGGCGGCTTCGGCATACAACCAGGTGGCCAGGGTTTCAAAGTTGAGCGGGCGCAGCAGCAAGGTGGCGGGCAGCTCTTTCATGGTGTCCACAAACACCAGCAAGGCGCTGGCGGCCAGGGCGGGTTTGAGCAGCGGCAGGTGTACGCGCCACAGTGTGCGCCCTGAGCTTTCGCCCAGCAGGCGCGAGGCCTGCTCCAGCGAGGGCGGGATGCGCAACAGCCCGGCCTCAATGCCGCCAGCCGGAATTGCCAGAAAGCGGATGGCATACGCCAGCACCAGTGCGGCGCTGCTGCCCATGAGCAGCAGGCCGGAATACTGCAGCACTTGGCCCAGCACCCGATCGGCCCACAGCAGCGGGGGCAGCAGGCCGATGGCCAGCACCGTCCCTGGCACGGCATAGCCCAGGCTGGCCATGCGCACACAGGCGCGCGGCAGCAGTCGGCGCGTGCTCTCGCGCAGCGAGCGCCCGGCCCAGGCCAGCATCAGGCCGCAGGCCACGGTCAGCACCGTGGCACTGACGGCCACCAGCACGGTATTGCCCAGTGCCTGGAGCAAGGCCGATGAGATGCTGCCCACCAAATTCAGGCGTTTGACCGATTCATTGACCAGATAGGCCGTTGGCAACACAAAGCCCAGCACCACCGGCAAGCCGCCCAGCACCAGCGCCCCGGCCGCTGGCAGACCATGCAGGCGGTGGGGCTGCATGGGGCGCATGCGCTGGGTATTGGCAAAGCGCTGGCGGCGGCGGCCATGGCGCTCCAGCAGGATCAGCGCCAGTACCAGGGCCAGCATGCTCAGTGCAATTTGCGCTGCCGCGCCCAGGTCGGAACGGGTGGTCCAGGTGGTGTAGATGGACACGGTGAGCGTTTGCACGCCCAGGAATTCAGAGGCTCCGATGTCGTTGAGCGTCTCCAGCAGGGCCAGACTCATGCCCACGGCAATGGCCGGGCGGGCCAGGGGCAGGGCGACTTCGCGAAACACCTGCAAGCGGCTGGCCCCCAAGGTGCGTGCCGCTTCCAGCAGGCTGGCCGATTGGGTTAAAAACATCGCCCGGGTGGTGAGGTACACATAGGGGTAGAGCACAAAGCCCAGCACGAAGATGGCCCCTTGCAGCGAGCGCAGGTCCGGCAGGCGAAATTGGCGCGGGCTGTCATAGCCCAGCAAGGTGCGCAAGGCCGTTTGAATGGGGCCGATGGGGTGCAGCAAATCCAGGTAGGCAAAAGCGACGATGTACGTGGGCACGGCCAGCGGCAGCAGCAGCGCCCAGGCCAGCACGCCGCGCCCAGGAAAGTCATAGGCCGAGACCAGCCAGGCGCTGCCGGTGCCCAGCACGGCGCACACCAGCCCCACGCCCAGCAGCAGCAGCACGGTATTGCGCAGCGCTTGCGGCAGCACAAATTGGGCCAAGTGTGCCCAGTGCCCCACGTCGGCCATCCAAGCATGTGCGGCCAGCACGGCCACGGGCAACACGACCAGCGCCGCAATGATGATCGCCCCTGCCAGCGCGAAGCGGCCACGGCCAGCGTCCATCATGCGCAGCAGCATACGGTTGAATGGGCTGTGCGATGCTTACTGGTCAAAGCCAACTTTGTCCACCAACTGGCTGGCTTGCTTGCGGTGTTTGGCAATCTCGGCAATGGGCAGAGGATCGACCTGCAGCGGCCCCAGCGCCTGCATCACCGGGTCTTGCGCGACATTGGCCCGCACCGGGTATTCGTAGTTGGCACGGGCGTACAGTGCCTGGGCGGGTTCGGATACCAGGTATTCAAGCAATTTGACCGCATTGTCTTTATGGGGTGCGTGCTTGGCCACGGCGGCCCCCGAGATGTTTACGTGTGTGCCGCCAGTCTGGGCAAACGTGGGGCGAATGGCTTTGATGCCATCGCCCCATTTGCGGGCATCGGTACCGACGGCGGCATTTTTCATGTGGCCAACATAGTAGGCATTGGCCAGTCCGATGTCGCAAATGCCGCCCAGAATATCGCGCGCCACATCGCGGTCACCACCTGCGGCTTTGCGGGCCAGGTTGGCTTTCACGCCACGCAGCCATTGCTCGGCCTGCGCCTCGCCACGGTGGGCAATCATGGCGGCCACCAACGCGGTGTTGTACGGGTGTTGGCCCGAGCGCAGGCAGACTTTGCCTTTCCACTTCGGGTCGGCCAGATCGTCGTAGGTAAATTGGGTCAGCGGCAAGTCTTTTTCCACGTACAGCACCCGGTCGCGCAGGGACAGGGCAAACCATTGCCCTTGCGCATCGCGCAGGTGCGCAGGAATAACCGCTTCCAGGGCGGCCGACTGCACCGGCTGGGTTACGCCGCCATCGACCAGGTCGATCAGATTGCCGATGTCCACCGTCATCAGCACATCGGCAGGGGAGCGGGCCCCCTCGGCTTTGACGCGCTCGAGCAGGCCGTCTTTGATAAACACCGTATTGACTTGGATGCTGCCTTGGTGCGCTTGCGTGAACGCATCGAGCAGCGGCTGGATCAGCGCCGGTTCGCGCGTGGTGTACAGATTGATTTCTTCCGCGGCGCTGGCAGCGGTAGTTGCCAAAGCGGAAAAAGCGGCAAAGGCAGTGCACACCGCCAAGCGGGAAAATGAACGAAGGGACACGGGATTCATAGACAAAGCATCCAGCAAACAAAGGGGAGCAAAAAGATGGCACGCGGGTCGCAGCACCAAGACTGGCGCAGGCGCTTGATTATGAAGCAAGATGCATTCGCATTCCTTGGCTTGTTTCTTTTTTTCAAGGGCTTGGCAGGCCGGCACTGGAAAAGCCTTTTTCCGCACCCGTCGGCCTTGAATCTACCGACCGATGCGACATATGCTATTGATAGAAAGCCGTGCTATTGGGCCAAGCCCCTTGTGCCGGCTGTGGCCCATGCAGACCACCAGGACTTTTCCCACCATGACCGTTCCCACCAATCCCCACCGAGAGCCGCCTGCACCGCAACTGCTGCGCGTTGCCACCTACAACATCCACAAAGGGGTGCAAGGACTGGGGCCGACGCGCCGCCTGGAAATTCACAACCTGGGGTTGGCCGTGGAGCAAATGGACGCTGATATTGTCTGCCTGCAAGAGGTGCGCAAGATGAATCGGCGCGAAGCCGAGTACTTTCGTCGCTGGCCTGATGTGCCGCAGGCCGATTTTCTGGCCCCTGAGGGCTACCGTGCGGTGTACCAAACCAATGCTTTTACCCGCCACGGCGAGCATGGCAATGCGCTGCTGACGCGCTGGCCAGTGATTACCCACCAGCATGAGGACATGTCCGACCACCGCTTTGAGCAGCGCGGCCTGCTGCATGTGGAGGTGATGTTTCAAGGCCGCCCGGTGCATGCCATCGTTGTGCATTTGGGGTTGATTCCAGGTAGCCGGGTGCGCCAAATACAGCAGCTGCAGCGCTTTATTGAGCGGGAAATACCCCCCGGAGCGCCCTTGGTCGTGGCCGGGGACTTCAACGATTGGGGCAGCCAACTCAAACGCATGCTGGCCAGCTATGGGCTGTACGAGTTTGAGAGCCAAGATGCCAGCACCCTGACTTACCCCGCCCGGTTGCCCCTGGCCCAGCTGGACCATGTGTATGTGCGCGGGCTGACTCCGCTGGGCTTGCACGTCCCCCAGGGCAGGGTGTGGTGGCGCATGTCCGACCATTTGCCTTTGATTGCCGAATTTCGGTTTTAAGCCTTGATAACTATTTTTAATATAGCTATTAGCGATTTATCTATAAGCGTAAAACGCGAATTTCCTTTTAAATTTTCACCGACTTAATCGCTGCTACTATTGCCCCATGTTTACCGATTTGGCCTCTTCATCCGCCTCGGTGCCCGCTGCTACGGCAGAGGGTACGCCCATTTCCACCATCATTCGCCAGCGCTTGCAAGACGCTGGCCAGCGCTTTCATGCCAATGACAATATTGCCGCTTTTCTGAACCCCCACGAACTCGAGCAGCTGCTGGATGAAGTGGCAGAAAAAATGCAGGGCGTGCTCGACAGTTTGGTGATTGACACAGTCAATGACCACAACACCCAGGACACCGCCCGGCGCGTGGCCAAGATGTATGTCAAAGAGGTCTTTAAAGGCCGCTACACCCATGCGCCCGCCCTCACCGAATTTCCCAATGCCGAGTATTTGAATGAGCTGATGATTGTGGGCCCCATCACGGTGCGCAGCGCTTGCAGCCATCACCTGTGCCCGGTGATTGGCAAGCTGTGGGTGGGGGTGCTGCCGAACAAGCAATCGAATGTGATTGGCCTGTCCAAGTACGCCCGCTTGGTCGATTGGATCATGGGCCGCCCGCAAATCCAGGAAGAGGCCATCGTCCAACTGGCCGATACCATCATGGAAAAAACCCGACCAGATGGTTTGGCTGTGGTCATGGAATGCTCTCACTTTTGCATGTCCTGGCGCGGCGTACGCGAGATGGACAGCAAGATGCTCAACTCCGTCATGCGCGGTGCTTTTCTGCGCGATGCCAACTTGCGGCGCGAGTTCTTGGCCCTCATTCCAGGCCGCAATGTTTAACGGACCGGAGAGTGCCCAGTGCGCATATCGCTTGTATGGGTGGGCACCCTTTTAATCTTTTTAACCCTTTCCCTGCAGCCCCGCGCCAGCCAAGCCGCCCCAGCGCCGTGGTACTGGTGGCACAGCCGACTCGATAGCGATGTGCGCGTTTGTGCCCAATTCATGCCCAGCCAAGGCTGGCAGCGGCGCGGCCCTCCTTTTAACAACCCCCGCTGCAGCGCCCGTGCCCCGTTGGCACCCCAGCGCTAAGCGTTCACTGCGGATTGACCATGCCCAGCTTGCAAGTGCTCATGGCATTTTTTGGACTCTGTGTGGTGCTGGCACTCAGCCCTGGGCCAGACAACCTTTTTGTGCTTGTGCAATCGGCCCAGCGCGGCTGGCGTGTGGGCCTGGCTGTGGTGGTGGGCTTGTGCATTGGCATTTTGGGCCACACCATCGCAGTGGCTTTGGGACTGGCGGCCTTGGTGGCGGCATCGCCTGCGGCGTTTACGGCCTTAAAACTGCTGGGGGCGGCCTACTTGTTCTACCTGGCCTGGGGGGCGCTGCGGGCCCCGGTGCAGGTTAGCAACACGGTGCAGACAGGGCGGCATCCACCGCTGGCGGGGCCCGAAGCGCTCAAAATGGTTGGGCGTGGTGTCGTCATGAATGCCACCAATCCCAAAGTGCTGATTTTCTTTTTGGCGCTGCTGCCCCAGTTTGCCGATGCCCGCCTGGGCCCTGTGGGGGGACAAATTGTGGTGCTGGGCGGGGTGTTCATGCTGGCCACCTTTTTGGTCTTTGCGGCGATTGCCTTGTTCAGCGGCTGGTTTGGCAGTTTGCTGCAAGGCTCGGCCCGGGCGCAGCGCTGGTTGAACCGTGCCACTGGCTTGGTGCTGATTGGTTTGGCCGTGCGTTTGGTGAGCTTGCAGCGCGGGCCATAGGGTGGTTTTTTAAAACAGATAAAAATTTTGGCTATAATCGCTGGCTTCACTCAAGAAGAAAAGCTCTGTACGATTTTTTCTTCTTTCTAGGTTTTGACCCTATCGTCTAGAGGCCTAGGACATCACCCTTTCACGGTGAGTACCGGGGTTCGAATCCCCGTAGGGTCGCCAAAGGAGCGGTAGTTCAGTTGGTTAGAATACCGGCCTGTCACGCCGGGGGTCGCGGGTTCGAGTCCCGTCCGCTCCGCCAAAAACAGTCAAAAGCCCCAAGTAAAAAATCACTTGGGGCTTTTTTTTGCTATTTTTTAATAAGCATCAGCCGCTGATAAATAATCAATTTTTGAGCTTATTCATCTAAAAAATGATGTTTTATAAGCGGTGCAAGCTATAAAAAAAGAGGATGGCTTCCAGTGCAGCCATCCTCTTGCTTGCCTTGTTCAGGCCGTGCTTAGTGGCGAATCAGGTGCTCAAAGGCCGACAGGCCTGCGACCGCGCCGGCACCGGCCGCCACAATGATTTGTTTGTACGGCACGTTGGTGCAGTCGCCAGCGGCAAACACGCCGGGCACGCTGGTCTGGCCTTTGGCATCAATGACGATTTCGCCCATTTTGTTCAGCTCCAGCGTGCCTTTGAGCCAATCGGTGTTGGGCAGCAGGCCAATTTGCACAAAAATGCCTTCCAAATCGACGTGCTTGGTTTCGCCGCTGATGCGATCTTTGTAGCTCAGGCCCGTGACTTTGCTGCCGTCGCCCAGCACCTCGGTGGTTTGGGCATTTTTGATGATGGTGACGTTGGGCAGGCTGGTCAGCTTTTTCTGCAGCACCGCATCGGCCTTGAGCTCGGGCATGAACTCGAACACGGTGACGTGCTCGACCACACCGGCCAGGTCAATCGCCGCTTCCACGCCCGAGTTGCCCCCGCCAATGACTGCCACGCGCTTGCCCTTGAACAGGGGGCCATCGCAGCTGGGGCAGTAGGCCACGCCCTTGGTGCGGTACTGGTCTTCGCCGGGTACGTTCATATTGCGCCAGCGCGCGCCGGTGGAGAGCACCACGCTTTTGGCTTTGAGCGTGCCGCCGTTTTCCAGCTCGACGGTGATCAGGCCGCCTTTTTCGGTGGCGGGAATCAGCTTGGCAGCGCGTTGCAGGCGCATCACGTCGATGTCGTAGTCGCCGATGTGCGATTCCAGTGCGGCGGAAAATTTCGGGCCTTCGGTTTTATTGACCGAGATGTAGTTCTCGATGTCCAGCGTGTCGTTCACCTGGCCGCCGATGCGCTCGGCCGCAATGCCGGTGCGAATGCCTTTGCGCGCGGTGTAGATGGCTGCGGCCGCACCTGCGGGGCCGCCGCCGATGATGAGCACCTCAAATGCCTCTTTGGCCGACAGCTTGGCCGCTTCGCGTTTGGCCGCGCCGGTGTCCAGCTTGGCGACGATTTCGCCCAGCTGCATGCGGCCCGCGCCAAACACCTCGCCATTGAGGTACACCATGGGCACGGCCATGATTTCGCGGGCTTCCACCTCTTGGCGGAAGGCACCGCCTTCGATGACGGTGGTTTTGATGCGGGGGTTCAGGATGGCCATGAGCGACAGCGCCTGCACCACGTCCGGGCAGTTGTGGCAGCCCAGGCTCATGTAAACCTCGAAGTTAAAGTCGCCTTCGATGGCTTTGATTTGGTCGAGCAGGTCTTGCTCTTCTTTGGGTGGGTGGCCACCCGTCCACAGCAGGGCCAGCACCAGCGAGGTGAATTCATGGCCCAAAGGCAAGCCAGCAAAGCGCAGACTGCTATCACTTCCTTGGCGCTGCAGGGTGAACGAGGGTTTGCGTGCGTCGTTGCCATCTTCGCGCAGGGTGATTTTGTCGCTGCGCAGGCTTTGGATGGTGGTGAGCAGCTCGCGCATTTGCGCCGAAGTCTCGCTCTCGTCCAGGGAGGCCACCAGCTCGAAAGGTTGGGTCACGCGCTCCAGGTAGGCGGCCAGTTGGGTTTTGAGTTGTGCATCGAGCATGGAAGTCCTCCGAAAAACAGATTTTTTGAAATTTTGGGCGATAAAAAACCGGACGGTACGGTGTTGGCACCCGTCCGGTTTTGGCTTAGATCAGCAAATTAAATTTTGCCAACCAGGTCCAGCGAAGGGGTCAGGGTGGCAGCGCCTTCTTTCCACTTGGCGGGGCACACTTGGTCAGGGTGGGCAGCGGTGAACTGGGCCGCTTTGAGCTTGCGCAGGGTTTCCGCCACGTCGCGGGCGATTTCGTTGGAGTGCACTTCCATGGTCTTGATCACGCCATCGGGGTTGATCACGAAGGTGCCGCGCAGGGCCAGGCCTTCTTCAGGGATGTGCACGCCAAAGGCGTTGGTCAGTTGGTGGGTGGGATCGCCCACCAGCGGGAATTTGGCCTTGCCCACGGCGTCGGAAGTCTCGTGCCACACCTTGTGCGAGAAATGCGTGTCGGTGGTAACGATGTACACCTCGGCACCGGCTTTTTGGAATTCAGCGTAGTGCTCGGCCGCGTCTTCGATTTCGGTGGGGCAGTTGAAGGTGAAGGCTGCGGGCATGAAAATCAGCACCGACCACTTGCCTTTGAGGCTTTGCTCGGTCACTTCGATAAATTCGCCCTTGCCATTGCGGTTCACAAAAGCTTGGGTTTTAAACGGTTGCACTTGGGTGTTGATCAAAGTCATTGCAGTTTCCTTTCGGTTTAAAGTCGGTGTCGATTGAACACAGGACTGAAGTGTAGTGAAGTTAAGAAATAAAACCAATCAATTGATTTGATCGATTTGATTGATTTAGACTAAATAAGTTCCCGGTCTGCGTGCAATGCCTGCGCGAAGGCCACAATCGTGGCATACCAGCCCCCTCTGTTGCATTCTCAAGGAGTATTCACTATGCAAGGCGACCCTCAAGTTATTGCGGCACTGCAGGCGCAATTGAAAAACGAACTCACCGCCATCAACCAGTACTACATGCACTACCGCATGTTCAAGCACTGGGGCTTTGAGGACTTGGCCAAGGTGGAATACAAAGAATCCATCGGCGAGATGAAGCATGCCGATTTGCTCATGGACCGCATCTTGCTGCTCGATGGCCTGCCCAATTTGCAAGACTTGGGCAAGTTGCAGATTGGAGAAGATGTGCCCGAGGCCCTGGCCTGCGATTTGCGCCTGGAGCAAGCGGCCCAGCAGTGCATCAAAGACGGCATTCGCATGGCCGAGGCGGCGCACGATTTTGTCTCGCGCGAGCTGCTGCTGAAAATTTTGGACGATACCGAGGAGCACATCGACTTTCTGGAAACCCAGTTGGCGCTGATCGAGAGCATCGGTTTGCAAAATTATTTGCAGTCAAAAATGGGTGAAAGCTAATAGTATTAAGCGCTAACAGCTATTACTTTTGTTTTATTTGATGGCAGGCCCGGGGTGTTTACTCCGGGCCTGTTGTGTTTGTCGCCAGTGCGGTGGGGGTGGGATGTGGCAGTGTTTGCCAATAGCGCGGTTGGCGCTGGCGCTGGCACTGGGCTTGGTCGGGGCGGGAGGATTGCCAATCTATCGCACCACACTCGGCGGTGTTGAAAATGCGGGCTTGGGCCGCCGTCAGGCGCTGCACCACCGCGGCTGCAGGGTGGCCAAAGCGGTTGCGCCAGCCGCTTTGAATCAGGGCTACCTGGGGCTGCACCGCGGCCAGCCACGGGGCGGAGGTGGAGGTTTGGCTTCCGTGGTGGGCCACGACCAGGGCGTGGGCCTGCAAATCGCGGGTCTGGCCCGCGTGCAGGGCCAGTAAAGCGTGCTCTTGTGCGCGTTCTAAATCGCCCGCCAGCAAGGCTGTTGCGCCGTGGGCCGAGCGCACCAAGAGCACGCAGCTTTGGGCATTGGTGTTTTTGTGGTTGGCGGCTTTGACGGTGGCGGATGTCGGCCACAGCACGCTGAAATGCACGCCATCCCAAGCCCATTGCTGCCCCCGTGCGCAGGGCTGCCAGGGGCGCTGGGCCTGGTCGGCCAGGGCGGCAATGCCGCTGCCCAGCAAGTCCGCTTGCGGCTGCGCGGCCAGCACCGACAAAGCGCCGCCCGTGTGGTCGCTGTCGGCGTGGGTGAGCAGCACGCGGTTCAAGCGCACGCCCAGCGCCTGGAGCAGGGGAACAATGCTTTGGCTGCCCGCATCGCCGCTGGCCCAGCGTGGCCCGGCATCGACCAACAAGGCGTGCTGGGCGGTTTGCAGCAAGAGGCTGCTGCCCTGGCCAATGTCCAGGGCGAGCAGGGAAAACTCCCCAGGCTTTGGGCGCGGGGGCTGCCACAGCAGCAAGGGCAGCACCAAACTTAGCCCCAGCCAGCGCACGCCCCCAGGCCAACGCACTAACAGCCAGGCGCAGCCCAGCATGCCCAACAACCCCAAGCCCAGCGGGGGCTGCGCAAAGGTGGCCACGGCCCCCGGCCATTGCGCCATCCAGCCCAGGCCGGTGAGCAGGGCTTGGGCGCAGGCAGTGGCCGCAGTCCAGATGGGGGGCCACAGCACGCCCAGCATGGCCAGCGGGGTGAGCACAATGGTCACCCAGGGAATGGCCCACAGATTGGCGACAAAGCCCACGATGGAAATGTGCCCAAACAGCAGCACCGTCAAGGGGGCCAGGGCCAGGCCAATCAGCACTTGCTCGCGCAGCAGCCGCCACAGGGGCTGCCACCACCGACCAGGCGCTTGCGCAGCACGCGGCCCCGGATCGGTCATGAACAAAATGCCCACGGCGACAAAACTGAGCCAAAACCCCGCTTGCAGCAAGGCCCAGGGGTCCCAGGCCACCACCACGGCCAGCACCAGCAACCAGGTGCGCGGCCAGGGCCAGGCCATGCCCAGGCTGCGCAGCACCGTTACCGTGAGCAGCATCAGCAAGGTGCGCTGTGCGGGGATGCCCCAGCCGCTAAACAGGGCATAGGCCAGGGCCAGCGCCAAGCCAGCCCAGGCCGCAGTCAAGGCAGCCGGCCAGTGCAGACACAGCCGGGCGCTGCGCCGCCACATCCACCCGACCACGGCCACGGCCAGCCAGGCGAACATGGTGATATGCAAACCGCTGATGCTGACCAGGTGCGCCACCCCGGTGGTGCGAAACACCTGCCAATCGGCTTTGGCGATGGCGGCTTGATCGCCCGTGATTAACGCCGTCACCACCCCTGTTGCGCGCGATGGCCCGGCGTGGGCCAGCAGCCGCTGGCGCACATGGTCGCGGGCTTGCTCCAGCCAAGCGTGTGAGGTCAGGCCCAGGCGCTGGGGCGCCGGGTGGGCGCGAACATAGCCGGTGGCTTGCACCCCCTGCTGCCACCACCACAGCTCGGCATCAAAGCCGTGGGGGTTGCGGCTGCCGTGCGGGCGCTGCAAGCGCACCGTCCAGCGCCAGCGCTCGCCGGGGCGCACGGTCAGGGAAGGGGGGAGCTTGGTGGCGCTGGCCTCGGTGGGGCGGGATTGGTAGTGCTGCAGGGCTATCAGCGGGGGCAATTGAATGGCGGGGGCGTGGGTGGTATCCGCGCCATCCCAGGCCTGCGTGGGGGTGAAGAGCCAGCGCTGACCCCGATCGGTGGTTTGCGGCAGGCTGGTGACGATGCCTTCGACCAGCACATCACGCCCCTCCAGGGCTGGGGCCAAGCCCTGTGCTTGAAACAGCATGGCCCGCATGCCGGTGCTGCCCCAGGCAAGCAAGGCCACGCTCAGAAAAATCCCCAGGCCCGCGCGCTGCCTTGCCCCTGGCGGCCCACGCCGCACGGCCATGGCCAGCCCAAGGGCCAACAACCCGGCCCCGGCATACGTCCACCAGGGCCCCAATTGCCCCTGCTGCAGCTGCACGGCGCAGCCCAGCACCCAACCCAGCAGCGGCCAGCTGGTGTACCAGGGGGCAAGATCGGAGGCGGGTGGCCCCGCAGGGCTTTGTGCTCTTGGCATACTTGCGGGCCATGCTAGTGGGGGTGGATGAATTTGGGCATGCGCTCAAACCCCACACTGGCCTCTGTGAAAGAAAGCATTTTTTTATGAGCGTTTACGATCAACTGCAAGCCTTGAACATCACTTTGCCCGTCCTGGGTGCCCCTGCCGGAGCCTATCTGCCCTTTGTGCAAACAGGCAATTTGGTCTTTTTAAGTGGCCACCTGGCGCGCAAAGATGGCCAGGTCTGGCAAGGTCAGCTCGGCGGTGCCATCAGCACCGAAGAAGGCCAGCAAGCGGCCCGCGCGATTGCCATTGAGCTGATGGGCACCCTGCAGGCAGCTTGCGGCGGCGATTTGAACCGCGTCAAGCGCATCGTCAAGGTCATGAGCTTGGTCAATTCCACACCCACGTTTACCGAACAGCACCTGGTGACCAATGGCTGCTCGGAGCTGCTGGGCCAAGTCTTTGGTGACAAAGGCAAGCACGCCCGCAGCGCTTTTGGTGTGGCGCAAATCCCGCTGGGCGCTTGCGTAGAAATCGAGTTGATTGCTGAAATCGAATAAGGCCCGCCCCGCCGTGGAACTGCTCGCTGTCTTTACCACCGTGCCCGATGGGGCTTGCGCTGAAAAAATCGCCCAGGCGGCGGTCGCGCAGGGCCTGGCGGCCTGCGTGCAACAAGACAGCGTGCACAGCACCTATGCGTGGCAGGGCCAGATCCACTCAGAGCCCGAGGTGCGCCTGCTGCTGAAAACCACGGCCGCCGCCTGGCCGGCGCTGCAGCAGCTCATTGCCCGCCTGCACCCCTATGAACTGCCGGCCATGTATGCGCTGCCGCTGGCCCATGCCAGCCCGGCGTATGCCCAATGGGTGCTGGAAAATACGATAAAAAAATAGCTTTATCCGCTGGATGGATAAGCGTTTTAACCATTTTTATTCATGAATTTACCGTTTTTGGATTTGCTCACCGCCTTTGGGCAAAGCCTGTTGTTTGCCTTTATTGGTGTGCTGCCGATTTTGAATCCGCTGGCCACGGCCCCCTTGTTTGTGGACCAGGCGCGCGGCTTGAGCGACCAGGGGCGGGTCATGCTGGCCCACCGCATTGGGAAAAACGTGGCCATTTTGCTGGCCGTCACCATGCTGACCGGGTCGTACGTGTTGCGGTTTTTTGGTGTTTCTTTGCCTGCGGTGCGCATTGCCGGGGGGGTGATCGTGGCCTCGATTGCCTGGCGCATGCTCAATACCCAGCAGGCCACCACCGACGATGCCACACAAATGGCCCAGGCCCTGACCGAGGACAAGGCCCGCGTCAAAGCCTTCTACCCCCTCACGTTTCCGCTCACTTGCGGGCCGGGCACCATTTCGGTGGCCATTGCCGTGGGGGCCAGCTTGCATTCGCGCACCAGCATCCCGATGTCTTTGGTGAATTTGTCCGGTGGTCTGGTGGCCTCTTTGCTGCTGGGCCTGCTGGTGGCGGTAACGTTTCGCTATTCGTCCACCTTGCTGCGCCGCTTGGGGGACACGGGGCAAGTGGTGTTCATGCGGCTGATGGCGTTCATCTTGCTGTGTGTGGGGGTCGAGATTGTGTGGGCCGGAGTGCGGGCCTTGCTGGCGGGCCTGGGCGTGGTGGATGCCCAGTAAAGGCGCTATTGCAGTGCAGCATGTCTAAGCCCCTAAAATGCCCGGTTTGCCTTTGACCGTGAACACCTGCCATGCCCGCCAAGCGCTCTGCTGAAAAACCCCCTGTTGATGAACCTGCCAGCTACGAAGCGGCGCAAGCCGAGCTGCAAGCCTTGGCCCAGGCCATGGAATCGGGGCAACTGCCGCTCAGTGACATGCTCGACGGCTACCGCCGCGCCTCGGTATTGCTGCGCTACTGCCACGCGCAGCTGGATGCGGTGGAGCAGCAAATTCAGCAGCTCGACGGCGGCGATTTGAAACCATGGACGGGGCAGCAGTAATGCACGATTTGCACGATTTTGATTTTTCCGCCTGGGCTGCAGCCCAGGGTGCGCTGGTAGAGCAAGCGCTCACCGCCTGGGTCGGGCAGGGTGCCCCGGCGGGTTTGGGTGAAGCCATGCGCTATGCCGTTTTGGATGGGGGCAAGCGCCTGCGCCCCTTGCTGGTGCTGGCAGCGGCGCAAGCCGTGCAGGGCCACGCTCCGGCCGCCCTGCGGGCCGCGTGTGCCGTTGAACTGATCCACGCCTATTCTTTGGTACACGACGATATGCCGTGCATGGACAACGATGTGCTGCGCCGGGGCAAACCCACCGTTCACATTGCCTTTGGACAGGCGCAAGCCCTGCTGGCGGGCGATGCCCTGCAAGCCCAGGCGTTTGAGCTGCTGACCCCCGCCGGCGACGAAGTGCCCGCTGCCATGCAGGCCCATTGCTGCCGCATCTTGGCCCACGCCGCCGGTGCCCAAGGCATGGCGGGCGGGCAGGCGATTGATTTGGCCAGTGTCGGCCAGCCCCTGAATGAAGAGCAGCTGCGCCAGATGCACCGCTTGAAAACCGGGGCCTTGTTGCAAGCCAGTGTGCTGCTGGGTGCGGCTTGCGGCACCACCAGCGCCCCGGCCCTGGCGGCCCTGAGCACCTATGGCGAAGTGCTGGGGCTGGCCTTTCAGGTGGTGGACGACGTGCTCGATGTGGTGGCCGATGCCGCCACGCTGGGCAAAACCCCAGGCAAAGATGCCGCCAACGACAAGCCCACCTATGTGGCCCTGCTGGGCTTGCCCGCAGCCCAGGCGCTGGCCCAGGACTTGCTGGTGCAAGCCTGTGCGGCCTTGGACCAATCGGGCCTGCCCCAGGACGATGTGCAGGCCCTGCGCGCCTTGGCCCACCAGGTGGTGGGGCGCTCGCATTGAGCCTGGAAATCTCAATAAAAAATAGCTGGTGCCGCATGCACCTTGGGCTTTTTAGCCCAGAAAGAGTGGAATCATGAATGCCAACGCACGCCCCTTGCTAGAAAAAATCAACGATCCTGCCGACTTGCGGATGCTGCCCCGCGCTCAGTTGCCGATGTTGGCCGACGAGCTGCGGGCCTACGTGCTCGACAGCGTCTCGAAAACTGGGGGGCATTTGAGCTCCAACCTGGGCACGGTGGAGCTGACGGTGGCGCTGCACTACGTCTTTAACACCCCCTACGACCGCATCGTGTGGGACGTGGGCCACCAGACCTACCCGCACAAAATCCTCACCGGTCGGCGCGAGCGCATGGCCACGCTGCGCCAGCTGGGCGGCATCTCGGGCTTTCCGGTGCGCAGCGAAAGCCCGTACGACACCTTTGGCACCGCGCACTCTTCGACCAGCATCTCGGCCGCCCTGGGCATGGCCATGGCCGCCAAGCGCAAGGGCGAAAAGCGCCGCGCCATTGCTGTGATTGGCGACGGGGCCATGACGGCCGGCATGGCCTTTGAGGCCATGAACAACGCCGGGGTGCTCGATGGCAATCTGCTGGTCATCTTGAACGACAACGACATGAGCATCAGCCCACCGGTGGGGGCGCTGAACCGCTATTTGGCGCAGCTGATGAGTGGCCAGTTTTACGCCGCCGCCCGTGGCGTGGGCAAAAGCGTGCTGAAAAATGTCCCCCCGCTGCTGGAGCTGGCGAAAAAGCTGGAGCAGCATGCCAAAGGCATGGTGGTGCCGGCCACGCTGTTTGAGAATTTCGGCTTCAACTACATCGGCCCCATCGACGGGCACGACCTCGACTCCCTCATCCCCACGCTGGAGAACATCCGCCAGCTGGACGGCCCGCAGTTTTTGCACGTGGTCACCAAAAAAGGCCAGGGCTATAAGCTGGCCGAAATGGACCCCGTCACCTACCACGGCCCAGGCAAGTTCGACCCGCAGGTGGGCATCGTCCCGTCCGCCACCCCCGCCAAGCCCACCTTTACCCAGGTGTTTGGCCAGTGGCTGTGCGACATGGCCGCGCAGGACAAGCGCCTGGTGGGCATCACCCCGGCGATGCGCGAAGGCTCGGGCATGGTGGAGTTTCATCGGCGCTTCCCGGACCGCTATTACGACGTGGGCATTGCCGAGCAGCATGCCGTCACCTTTGCCGCCGGGCTGGCCTGCGAGGGCGTAAAACCCGTGGTGGCCATTTATTCCACCTTTTTGCAACGCGCTTACGACCAGCTCATCCACGACGTGGCCCTGCAAAAACTGCCCATGGTGCTGGCCTTGGACCGGGCCGGTTTGGTCGGTGCCGATGGCGCAACCCACGCCGGGGCCTATGACATTGCCTTTGTGCGCTGCATTCCCAACATGAGCCTGGCCTGCCCCGCCGATGAGCGTGAATGCCGCCAACTGCTCAGCACCGCCTACGAACAAGACCACCCCGTGTGCGTGCGCTACCCGCGCGGCGCGGGGGTGGGCGTGGCACCGTTGGCCGATCTAAGTAGCCTGCCCTTTGGCCAAGGTGAAATTCGCCGAGAAGGCCGGCGCGAGGGGCAAAAAATCGCCATCCTGGCCTTTGGCACCTTGCTCTATCCGGCCTTGCAAGCGGCAGAAAATATCGATGCCACCGTGGCCAATATGCGCTGGGCCAAACCGCTGGATACCGCGCTGCTGCTGGATGTGGCGGCCCGCCACGATGCCTTGGTGACTGTCGAAGAAGGCTGCCTCCAAGGCGGAGCGGGCAGCGCTGTGCTGGAGGCCTTGGCCCAAGTCGGCGTGGTCAAGCCGGTTTTGCAATTGGGTTTGCCCGATCAATTTATTGAGCATGGCGATCCGGCCAAATTATTGGCTTTGCAAGGTTTGGATGCCCCAGGCATCGAGGCCCGCATTCGCCAGCGGTTTATGGCGCAGTAATGCCACTGTTTTATTGCAGTGGGGCGCGAATATCCTAGGGATTTCCCGAATTGCTATGGGGGACATAGCATTTTGTGTGGTCTTCTGGGTGCAATTGGTACCAGCTTTGATTTGAAAGCCGTGTTGGCTGTGGAATACTGCACAACGCCTTAGCGCTGCGTACCGCGCTGGCGCGTTGATTCCAATCAAATACCAAGGAGATACTATGGATCGTCGTTCCCTGATTAAGCAAGCAGGTATCGCTGGCATTTTGGCCGCTGGTGTGGCCCCCGCAGTGCAAGCGCAAACTGCGGTGCGCTGGCGTTTGGCCGCCAGCTTTCCTAAATCGCTGGATACCATTTTTGGCAGTGGCGAAAAATTTGCCCAGACGCTGAAAGATATGTCCGGCGGCAAATTTGAAGTTTCTTTGCACGCCGCTGGTGAGTTGATGCCCGCTTTTGAAGTGGTCAATGGTGTGCAAAATGGCATCGTCGATATGGCCTTGACCGCCCCGTATTACTTCACCGGCAAAGACTACGTTTTCGCTTTTGGCTGCGCTGTGCCCTTTGGCCTGACCGCCCGCCAAATGGATGCCTGGATGGAGCACGGCGGTGGCCGCAAGCTCATGGATGAGTTCTACGCCAACTACAACATCAAGAGCATGAGCGCCGGTAACACAGGCACCCAAATGGGGGGCTGGTACCGCAAAGAAATCAAATCCATCAAAGACATCAGTGGTTTGAAAATGCGCCTGGGTGGCGGCTTGTTTGGCGATGCCATGCACAAACTGGGTGTGGTTTCGCAAAACATGCCGGTGGGCGAGGTTTACCAGGCCCTGGAAAAAGGCACCCTGGATGCGGTCGAATTTGTTGGCCCGCACGACGACCAAAAAATGGGTTTCAACAAAGTGGCCCCGTATTACTACTACCCCGGCTGGTGGGAAGGTGGCGCGGAGCTGGAGTTCTTTATCAGCACCAAGTCGTACGCCGCTTTGCCCAAGGAATACCAGGCCATGGTCGATGCCGCTTGCCAGGTCGCCGCCCGCGATATGACGGCCAAATACGACACGCTCAACCCCATTGCCCTGAAAAAACTGGTGGCCGACGGCACCAAGGTGCTGCCCTTCCCCAAAGACTTTATGGATGCCGGCTACAAAGCCTCGATGGAAGTATTTGCTGAGAACGAAGCCAAGTCGCCCATGTTCAAGAAAATTCACGCCCATATGCGCGCCTTCCAGCGTGACCAGATTTTGTGGGACCGTTACTCTGAGCAACGCTTTAGCCTGTATATGAGTTCCGTGAAGTTGTAAAGCGGATTAACTGCTAAAAAACCCAGATCACTAATATCTAAAAAAACTACGAGGACTTGCCGAACCGTGTCAATACGGGAAAGCAAGTCCTCTGTTTTTTACTGCAACCTTTTTTGAAAAAGATTCAATACTTTTAATGAGAGATTGGGGAAAAAGCCTTCAGAATGCAATCGGTTCGATTTTTACAAGGAGACAGAGACCATGGATCGTCGCTCAGTTCTGAAAAACGCCGGCATCGCCGGCATCCTGGCTGCCGGTGCAGCGCCCGCCGTACACGCCCAAGCGGCATTGCGCTGGCGCATTGCCTCGAGCTTTCCCAAATCGCTGGACACCATTTATGGGTCGGCCGATGTCTTTGCCAGCGCCGTCAAGCGCATGACCGGTGGCAAGTTTGATATTTCGGTACACCAAGCCGGTGAGTTGATGCCCGCCTTCAACGTGGTCGATGGCGTGCAAAGCGGCACGGTGGAGATGTGCCACACCGCCCCCTATTACTTCTTTGGCAAGAACGAGGTGTTTGCCATCGGTGGTGCGATCCCCTTCGGCATGAACTCGCGCCAGCTGACGGCCTGGATGCTCGAAGGCAATGGCGAAAAGCTGCTGAACGAGTTCTACGCCAAGTACAACTTCGTCGTCATGCCCGGTGGTAACACCGGCACCCAGATGGGCGGCTGGTTCCGCAAGGAAATCAAGAGCCTGGACGACCTTAAAGGCCTGAAATTCCGCGCTGGTGGCTTTGCTGGCAAGGTGCTGGAGCGCCTGGGCGTGGTGCCGCAGAACATTCCTGCCGGTGAAATTTACCAGTCGCTGGAAAAAGGCACGATTGATGCGGCCGAGTGGATTGGCCCTTACGACGATCTGAAGCTGGGCCTGAACAAAGTGGCCCCCTTCTATTACTACCCCGGCTGGTGGGAAGGCTCCTTGCACTTGTCGTTCTACATCAACGACAAAGCATTCAACAGCCTGTCCAACGAAAACAAAGCCGTCGTGCGTGCTGCAGCCCTGGAGGCCCATGTCACCACCCAGGCCAAGTACGACACCTTCAACCCCGGTGCTTTGAAGCAACTGGTGGCCGCCAAGGCCAAAGTGCTGCCCTTCCCGCAGCAGGTGATGGATGCCTCGTTCAAAGCGGCGATGGAGCTGTACCGCGAGCTCGAAGGCAGCAACCCCGACTGGAAAAAAATCTACGCCGACTACCGCAACTTCCAGCGCGACCAAGTGCTGTGGTTCCGCTTTGCTGAATCGCGCTTTGACAACTTCATGATGGGCCAGAAGCTGTAAGCGCTTTCTTTCCCTTCAAGCAAAAAGGCAACCTGCGGGTTGCCTTTTTTAATGCGGGCAGCGGCCAGGGCGTGCGTGGAGGCTATGGCCCCGCCGCCATTGCAATGCGCCCCAGACTGGTCTTACGCGGGCAGCGGGCGCTGGGCGTTTTTGGGGCGAAAGGCGGCGCAAACGGCCTCGTGCGTATAGATGTACGGCCCCCCAATCAAGTCGATGCAGTAGGGCACGGCGGCGAAGATGCCGGGCACCAGGCTGTGGCCCTGTGCGTCTTTCAGCCCTTCCAGCGTTTCGGCAATCGCCTTGGGCTGGCCGGGCAGGTTGATGATCAGACTGCTTGCCCGCACCACCGCCACCTGGCGCGAGAGGATGGCGGTGGGCACAAAGCGCAGGCTGATTTGGCGCATTTGCTCGCCAAAACCGGGCAGCTCCTTGTCGGCCACGGCCAAGGTGGCCTCGGGGGTGACATCGCGCAGCGCCGGGCCGGTGCCGCCGGTGGTCAGCACCAGATGGCACCCGGCATCGACCAGTTCGCGCAGGGTTTGGCTGATCAGCGCCTGTTCATCGGCAATCAGGCGCGGCACGAAGGTGAGGGGGTTGCGGATGGCGCGGGTGAGCCACTCTTGCAGGGCGGGCAGGCCTTTGTCCTCATACACCCCGCTGCTGGCGCGGTCGCTGATGGAGACGATGCCGATTTGGATGCCGTCAAAGCCAGTGGGTGCGGGTGCGGTGGGTTGCTCAAGCATCGTTGGCCTCTTCCTCGTTGGCCGTGGGCGTGCGCAGGCTGTTGCGCAGCAGCTGGAACAGGTCGCGGTAGGCGCGGCTTTTTTTCGCAGGTGCTTCGTTTTCAGGAGCTGTTTGCGCTTCATCCTTGCGGGCTTGGCGAATCAAACTGCGCAAAGCTTGAATATCTGTGCTCGGAAAGTGCTCTAGCCAAGTGGTCAGTGCGGCCTCGTCGGCAATCAGGCGGTCGCGCCACTGCTCGGCCAGCAGGGTTTGGGTTTGTTCGGTGCCGGTGCCGCTGCGTTGCTCTTCGAGGGCGGCGCGAATGGCGGCGACATCTTCGTCCTCAATCTTGCGCATCAGTTTGCCGATGAATTGCATTTGGCGGCGGCGGGCCTCAAAACTGGTCAGGCGCTTGTATTCCGCCAGGGCATCGGTGAGCTTTTCCGGCAGGTTCAGGCGCTGCAGCGTTTTGGCGTGCAGCTCCAGCAGGGCTTCGCCCAGGGCTTGCAGGGCATCGCTTTCTTTTTTCTGATCGGAGCGGGTGGTGTCGTCGGCATCGCGCAGGCCTTTGAGTTCGGCTTTGAGTTCCAAATCGCGGGGACTGCCTTCGGCAACGAATTCGCCTTTGACGTAATAGCCTTTTTTTGGTTTGCGGGGCATGAGTAAAACACAGGGCAATTGCAAGGGCAGCCCGGTGGGGGCTGCGCGGCTGGGTATCATAGCCGCCGCTATGAAAAATCTGCGCCAATGTGATGGAAGAACTGCCGCCGGGCAGGCCGATTCGGGCTTTAGTTACAGCCCGGTTTTTTTTGAAAATTTAGTCGATTTGGCGCTGGCCCACGCGAAAAAGCTGGGGGCCACCGATGCCGGGGCCGATGCCAGCGAAGGCTGTGGCCTGAGCGTGAGCGTGCGCAAGGGCGAGCTGGAGACGGTGGAGCGCAACCGCGACAAATCGCTGGGGGTGACGGTGTACGTCGGCCAGCGCCGGGGCAATGCCAGCACGTCCGATTTCTCGGAAGCGGCGGTGCAGCAAACCGTGCAAGCCGCGTTTGACATTGCCCGCTTTACCGCCGAAGACCCCGCTGCCGGGCTGCCGGATGAAAAAGACATTGCCCCGCAAGCAACGCACCGTGATTTGGATTTATTCCACCCCTGGCTGGTCGATGGCCAGCTGCTCAGCAGCGAGCAGGCCGCCGCGTTGGCGCTGCGCTGCGAGGAGGCGGCGCTGAGCATGCACAAGCGCATCACCAATAGCGAGGGGGCCAGCGTTTCGGCCCAGCAAAGCCACTTTTTCAGCGCCCATACGCGCGGTTTTCGCGGTGGTTATGCCAGCTCGCGCCACAGCCTGTCGGTGGCACCGATTGCGTCGTTGCCGGGGAAAAATGGCGAGATGCAGCGCGATTTTTGGTACAGCTCTGAGCGCAACGCCGCCGATCTGGCCAGCCCCGAGGCGGTGGGCCGCTACGCCGCCGAGCGGGCGCTGTCGCGCCTGGGCAGCCGCAAGATTGCCACCACCGAATGCCCGGTGCTGTTTGAATCCACCTTGGCTGCTGGCTTGCTGGGCAGTTTTGTGCAAGCCGTCAGCGGCGGGGCGCTGTACCGGCGCAGCACGTTTTTGCTCGATAGCCTGGGCAAGCCAATTTTCCCCAAGCATGTGCAGATTGAGGAGGACCCCTTCATCCTCGGCGGCAAAGGTAGCTCGCCCTTTGATGATGAGGGCGTGCAAGTACACCAGCGCCAGCTGGTCGAAGATGGGCGGGTGCAGGGCTATTTTCTGTCCAGCTACTCCGCCCGCAAGCTGGGCATGCGCACCACGGGCAATGCCGGGGGGTCGCACAATTTGGTGATGACTTCCAAGCGCACGAAGCAAGGCGATGACCTGGCCGCCATGCTTAAAAAGCTGGGCACCGGCCTGTTTGTCGTGGAGCTGATGGGCCAGGGGGTGAATTACGTCACGGGTGACTATTCACGCGGCGCGTCGGGCTTTTGGGTGGAAAACGGCGAAATCGCCTTCCCCGTGCAGGAGATCACCATCGCCGGTAATTTGAAAGACATGTACCAAGGCATCACTGCCATTGGTGCCGATGCCTACACCATGGGGGCCAAAACAGTGGGTTCGATGCTGATCAATCGGATGAAAGTCGCAGGCGGCGGATGATGCGCCGCTCCGATTGGGGCTGGGCGCTGCTGGTGATCGTGATTTGGGGCGTGAACTTTGTCCCCATGAAGCTGGGGCTGCAAGAGCTCTCGCCCCTGCTGCTGTCGGCCATGCGCTTTTGCTTGGCATCGCTGCCGTTTTTGCTGTTTATTCGCAAGCCCGCCAGCCTTACTTGGCGGCTGCTGGCCTTGTACGGCCTGGTGCAGGGGGTGGGGCAGTTTGGCCTGCTGTTTGCCGGGCTGGCGCTGGGCATGCCGGCGGGCATGGCCTCGGTGGTGCTGCAGGCGCAGGCGTTTATCTCGATGCTGCTGGGGGCGCTGTTTTTACGCGAGCAGCCCAAGCCGTGGCAATGGATGGGCCTGATCGTGGCCAGCGCCGGCCTGGGCGTGATTGCCATGGCCCGGGGCGAGGGCAGCGGCAGCATGAGCTTGATTGGCTTTGTGCTGACGCTGGGCTCGGCCGCGCTGTGGTCGGTGGCCAATTTGATTACCCGCCACGCCGCCAAGAGCGGGCCGTATGAGCCGCTGCCGTTTCTGGTGTGGTCCAGCATTTTTCCGATCATTCCCCTGCTGATCTTGTCCCAATGGTTGGAAAGCCCGCACTTTGGCAGCATTGCCACGCAGCTGCAGGCCGCCGGATGGGTGGCGGTTGGCTCGGTGGCGTATCTGGCGCTGGCCTCCACCTTGCTCGGGTACGGTTTGTGGACCAAGCTGCTGCAGCGCTACAGCGTGGGCACGGTGGCCCCTTTGTCGCTGTTGGTGCCGGTGATTGGCATCGTCTCGGGGATGCTGGCGTTTGGCGAGCGCCCGGTGCTGCAGCACTGGCTGGGCACCCTGGGCGTGTTGGTGGGCATGGCCATCAACCAATGGGGTGGGCGCTGGGCCAAAAAAGATTAAAGAAGCAAAAGATTAAAGAAGCTACTACCGCAGGCTATTCTCCATTTTTAGGTGAAAAACCATTAAAAATGGCTAATAGTCAAGCGCAAGCAGCTTCTTTAATCAGAGCACTGGGGGCGTTGAAGGCGTTGAAAGCGGTTAAGGATTCAGCGCAGCTTTGACGGCCGCCGATGCTTGGCCCATGTCCGCTTTACCGGCCAATTGGGCTTTTACGGCACCCATGACCTTGCCCATATCGCCTGGGCCGCTGGCCCCCAGTTCCGCCACGATGGCGGCCACGGCGGCGGTAACTTCCTCGGCGCTCATGCGTTGGGGCAGGTACACCTGCAGCACGGCCATTTCGGTTTTTTCAATATCGGCCAAATCCTGGCGGCCTGCGCTTTCAAAGGCGCTGATGCTGTCTTTGCGCTGCTTGATGAGTTTGTCGATGATGGCGACGATGGCTGCATCGTCCAGCTCGATGCGCTCATCGACCTCTTTTTGCTTCATCGCCGCTTGCAGCAGGCGGATGGTGGACAGGCGGGCGCTGTCTTTGGCCCGCATGGCGGTTTTCATGTCTTCGGTAATCTGGGCTTTGAGGCTCATCACAATCGTCCTGGGTAAAGCGGCAATTGTGCCCATTCTTTGTGCTTTGCTCTCGCAAAAATCCGTGCGACTAGCTGCCCGGGGCGGGCTGCAAAGCCGTTTTTGCGGCCTGGCACAGCGCCGTGCTGAGGTGTTGCAAGGTGTCCGAGCGCACGGCAGCGTGCTGCCAGTGCAGGGGCACGTCCAGCCAGCGTTCAGGATCAATGCAGACCACGCGGCCCGCCTGCAAGGCGGGCTGCACCAGCGCTTGCGGGGCCAGGCACCAGCCCAGGCCCAGCGCTGCGGCATCGATAAAACCGGTGGCCGTGGGCAGGTAATGCATGGGCGGTGCCAGCCGGGCACGGGTGATGCGGCGCACAAAGCGCCACTGCAAGGCATCTTTGCGGTTGAAAACAATGATGGGTGCCCGCGCCAGCGTGGCCGCATTCACCCCGGCATGAAAGTGGCGCGCGGCAAACCCCGGCGCGGCAATGGCTTGGTAGCGCATGGCACCCAGCGCCTGCACCGTGCAGCCCTGCACCGGCACGCCGTTGGCGGTGACCACGCCCAGCACCGAGCCGTCGCGCAGCAAATCCAGGGTGTGGTCCTGGTCGTCCACCCGCACATCGAACAGGTAGCCATGCTGCTGGTGCAGTTGCGCCAGCGCACCCAGCACCCAGGTGTCCAGCGAATCGCTATTTGTCGCATCCCGGACGATTGCATAGATAAAAATCGCTATCCGCTGTTTATGGCGCGATCCGTGCTGCGG
>NZ_JBHSEY010000047.1:0-36550 GCF_042654745.1 Comamonas denitrificans | reverse complement strand
GGCCGCTTACGCGGCCAGCGCTATCCATCCTCGGCCTGAACGCCGAGGCTTTTCGCGCATTTGGTAAATTATTCGTTATCCAGGCGCGTCCCGTATCCCTACAGTCGCGTCCATGCAAATTGTGACTGGGCTGGGGTCTCGGGCCGTACCGGGACTGGCATTGACGGGGGCGGGTGCCCTGCTGTGTCTGTTGTTAGAGCGCTTGCCGCTGCTGCAAGCTTGGGGTTTGGGGGCGCTGACCCTGGCGATCGGCCTGGGCATGGTGCTGGGGCATGCGCCCTGGCTGCAAGGCGCAGGCGCAACCCGCTGGGCCGCAGGGGTGCAACTGGCCAAGGGGCCGGTGCTGCGCGCGGGCATCGTGCTGTACGGCCTGCGCCTGAGTGTGCAGGACATCACGGCCCTGGGCTGGGGCGCGGTGGCGCTGGATGTGTTCATCCTGAGCAGCACCGTGGCGCTGGCCTGGGCACTGGGGCGCTACGTGCTCAAGCTGGAGCCGCGCAGCGCCTTGCTCATTGGTGCGGGCAGCGCCATTTGCGGGGCGGCGGCCGTGCTGGCAACGGCCCCGGTGGCCCAGGCGCGCGAGCGCGATGTCGGCGTGGCCGTGGCCACCGTGGTGGTTTTTGGCACTCTGTCCATGTTTTTGTACCCCTGGCTGGCGGGGGTGTTGTGGCCGGCAACGGCGCACAGCAGCCCCGGCTATGGCGTGTACGTGGGCGCCACCGTGCATGAGGTGGCGCAGGTGGTGGTGGCCGCCAGTGCCATCGGGGGCCAGGCGGCACATACCGCCGTGATCACCAAAATGCTGCGTGTGCTGCTGCTGGCCCCGTTTTTGCTCATCCTGTCGTGGTGGCTGGGGCGCGGGGCCCCGGCCGACGGGGGGCGCGGGCGCATCACCATTCCTTGGTTTGCCCTGGGGTTTGTGGCGGTGGTGTTGCTGCACCCTGGCTTGCCGCAGCCGCTGGTGCGCCTGGGGGTGCTGCTGGACCAAGGGCTGCTGACCATGGCCATGCTGGCCTTGGGCATGGGCATCCAGTGGCAGGCGCTGCGCCGCGCCGGCATCCGGCCCTTGTGGCTGGCGGGGGCGCTGTGGCTGTGGTTGCTGGGGGCCGGTGCGGTGCTGACCCGCTGGGGGTGGCCGGGGTAATGCCAACCCCGTGCCCCCACCCATTGCCCTGGCACCAGGCCATGGCGTGGGCCGTTGCGGGGCGCTGCTGGGTGCTTTTTCCGTGACAATCGCGGCATGCACACCGCCCCCGCTCTTACCACCACCACGCCCATCGTCCTTTTTGCCCACGGCTCGCGCGACCCGCGTTGGGCGCAGACGCTGGACCACCTGCAAACAGCCCTGGAGCAGCAAGCCGCCGCCCAAGGGCGCACCTGCGTGGTGCGCCAAGCGTTTTTGGAGTTGATGGAGCCGCCCTTGCCCCAGGTGCTGGCCCAGTTGGGCGCCGAAGGGGCCACCCAGGTGGCCGTGCTGCCGGTGTTTTGGTCGGCAGGCAGCCATGTGCTGGGCGACTTGCCCGCGCTGATTGCCCAGGCGCAAGCGGATTACCCGCAATTGCAGGTGCAAACGTGGCCGGTGCTGTCGCGCTGGCCGGGGCTGCTCGATTGGCTGGCGGGGCAGGCGCTGGCGCAGCTGTCTGAATAATTGAATTGGCCCTGGCCGTTGCTTTTGGCCACGGAAACCAGGGTTTTCCCTGTTTTTACGAGGTGCAACCTCTGCGACATTTCAACCTGTTTAGGTTGCACCTTGGTGCGACCTTTTTGTTTAAAGGTTGTTTGCAATGTCTACTACCCTTGGTATCAAAGTTGATGAAGCGCTGCGCGAGCGCATTCGCGCAGCCGCCCAGAATTTAGGGCGCACCCCGCACTGGCTGCTCAAGCAGGCGGTGGTGCAGTATGTGGATGCGCTGGAGCGTGGCCTGCCCAGCATTCGCATTGTTGGCACCGAAAGCGCTACCGCCGATGCGCTGGAGAGTGAAGAAAGCGCCCAGGCCCCCCACGAAGTGCAGCCTTTTTTGCACTTTGCCCAATCCATCTTGCCGCAAACGCCGCTGCGCGCGGCCATTACCGCCGCCTGGCACCGGCCCGAGACCGAATGCCTGCCCGCCCTGCTGCCCCTGGCGCGGGTGAGCGATGCCGAGCAAGCGGACAAAGTCCATGCCCTGGCCGCCAAGCTGGTGCAAGGCCTGCGCGATGCCCCGGTGGGCAGCGGCGTGGCGGCGCTGGTGCAGGAGTTTTCCCTCTCCAGCCAAGAAGGCGTGGCGCTGATGTGCCTGGCCGAGGCTTTGCTGCGCATCCCGGACAAGGCCACGCGCGATGCGCTGATTCGCGACAAGATCAGCCAGGGCGACTGGAAATCGCACGTGGGGCGTTCGCAATCCATGTTCGTCAATGCCGCCGCCTGGGGGCTGGTGCTGACGGGTAAGCTGACTGGCACGAACAGTGAAAAAAATCTTTCATCGGCGCTGACCCGGGTGATCGGCAAGGGCGGCGAGCCGCTCATTCGCCAGGGCGTAAACCACGCCATGAAGCTGATGGGCGAGCAGTTCGTCACCGGCCAGAACATTGGCGAGGCGCTGGCCAACAGCCGCAAGTTCGAGGCCCAGGGCTTTCGCTACAGCTACGACATGCTGGGCGAGGCGGCCACCACCGAAGCCGATGCTCAGCGCTACCTGCGCGACTACGAGCAGGCTATCCACGCCATTGGCGCAGCGTCGGCCGGGCGGGGCATTTTTGAAGGGCCGGGCATCTCGATCAAGCTCTCGGCCCTGCACCCGCGCTACAGCCGCGCCCAGTACGACCGCGTGATGGGCGAGCTGCTGCCGCGCGTGCTGCACCTGGCCGAGCTGGCCAAGCAGTACGACATTGGCATGAACATCGACGCTGAAGAGGCCGACCGCCTGGAGCTGTCGCTCGATTTGATGGAGGCGCTGTGCGCCGCGCCCAGCCTCAAGGGCTGGAGCGGTATCGGCTTTGTCGTGCAGGCCTACCAAAAGCGCTGCCCGCAGGTCATCGACTATCTGATCGACCTGGCCCGGCGCAGCCGCCGCCGCCTGATGGTGCGCTTGGTCAAAGGCGCGTACTGGGACAGCGAGATCAAACGCGCCCAGCTCGATGGCCTGGCCGGTTACCCGGTCTATACGCGCAAGGTCTATACCGACGTGAGCTACCTGGCCTGCGCCCGCAAGCTGCTGGAGGTGCCGGACGCGATCTACCCGCAATTTGCCACGCACAACGCGCAAACCCTGGCCACCATCTACCACCTGGCGCAAACCGTGGGGGGCAGCTACTACAGCGGCCAGTATGAATTTCAATGCCTGCACGGCATGGGCGAGCCGCTGTACACCCAGGTCACCGGCGCGATTGCCGATGGCAAGTTGGCCCGCCCCTGCCGCGTGTATGCGCCCGTGGGCAACCACGAAACCCTGCTGGCCTACCTGGTGCGCCGCCTGCTGGAAAACGGGGCCAACACATCGTTTGTGAACCGCATTGGCGACCCCAGCGTGCCCGTGGCCGAGCTGGTGGCCGACCCGGTGGATGAGGTGATGCAAATCGCCAGCCAAGAAGGCCGCCTGGGGGCGCCGCACCCGAAAATCCCGCTGCCCGCCCAGTTGCTGGCCCAGGGCCCGCAGGGCCGCGCCAACTCGCAAGGGGTGAACCTGGCGCACGAGCAGCAATTGGCCTCGCTGGCGGCCGCCTTGCTGAGTAGCACCACGCAAAACTGGCTGGCCGCCCCGGCCGGGGTGCCCCTGCCGGCCGACCCGGCGCAAGACAGCCAGTGGCAGCCCGTGCGCAACCCGGCCGAGCTGACCGATGTGGTGGGCTGGGTGCGCGAAACCGATGCCGAACAAGCCCAGGCCGCCGCTGCTGCCGCCGCCCAGGCCGCGCCCATTTGGGCGGGCACACCGCCGGCCGTGCGCGGCGATGTGCTGGCCCGCGCGGCCGATTTGCTGGAGCAACGCAGCCAGCTCTTGATGGGCCTGATCGTGCGCGAAGCGGGCAAAACCCTGCCCAACGCCGTGGCCGAAATCCGCGAGGCCGTGGACTTCCTGCGCTACTACGGCGCCATGGTGGCCGACCAGTTTGACAACGCCCGCGAACGCCCCCTGGGCGTGGTGCTGGCCATCAGCCCGTGGAATTTCCCGCTGGCCATCTTCGCTGGGCAGGTGGCCGCTGCGTTGGCCGCTGGTAATGCTGTGCTGGCCAAACCCGCCGAGCAAACGCCGCTGACGGCCGCCGCCATGGTCGCCATCCTGTACGAGGCCGGGGTGCCGCGCGATGCGCTGCAGTTTGTGCCCGGCCAGGGGGAAACCGTGGGCGCAGCCCTGGTGGCGCACCCGCAGGTGGCCGGGGTGATGTTCACCGGCTCCACCGAGGTGGCCCGCATCATTGCCCAGCAACTGGCCCAGCGCCTGTCGCCCAGCGGTCAGCCGATTCCGCTGATTGCCGAAACCGGTGGGCAAAACGCCATGATCGTCGATTCGTCCGCCCTGGCCGAACAGGTGGTGGGCGATGTGCTGACCTCGGCCTTTGACTCAGCCGGTCAGCGCTGCTCGGCCCTGCGCCTGCTGTGTGTGCAGGCCGATGTGGCCGAGCGCCAGCTCACCATGCTGCGCGAAGCCCTGCAGGAGTGGAGCCTGGGCAACCCCGACCGCCAGAGCACCGATGTGGGCCCGGTGATCGACGAAGAGGCCCGCGCCCAGATCGAGGCGCACATTCAGCAGATGCAGGAAGCGGGGCAAAAAGTCACCCGCGTGCAACGCCAGGACGGCGTGTTAAACGGCCACTTCGTTGCCCCGGCGATTATCGAAATTGATAGCGCCAAGCGATTGACCCGTGAGGTTTTTGGCCCAGTTTTGCACGTTATTCGCTTTCAGCGTGACCAGATTGATCGCTTGGTGGACGATATCAACGCCACCGGCTACGGCCTCACGTTTGGCGTACACAGCCGCATTGACGAAACCATCGACCGCCTGACCGGCCGCATCCGCGCGGGCAACATTTACGTAAACCGCAACGTGGTCGGGGCCGTGGTCGGCGTGCAGCCCTTTGGCGGCATGGGCCTGTCGGGCACCGGCCCCAAAGCCGGTGGGCCGCTGTATTTGTACCGCTTGGTGCAGGGCCAGCCCAATGCCGCGCTGGCCCCGCTGCCGCGTGCCCAGGCCAGCGCCCCGGTGCCGGCCCAGCAATTGCTGGCCAGCCTGCAAACCACGGTGGTGGCCGGGGTGGAGCAATCGGGCCGCATCTGCGCCGAGGCGCTGGCCGCCTCGCGCCTGGGCACCAGCGTGCTGCTCAATGGCCCCACGGGCGAGAGCAACCGCTACCGCCTGTTGGCGCGTGGCCCGGTGTGGGCGCTGCCGCGCACGCCGCTGGGCCTGGTACACCAGGTGGCCGCCGCTTTGGCCACCGGCAACCCCTGCCACGTGGTGCTGCCCGCGCAGGACAACGGCTGCGCCGCCGCCTGGCAAGCGCTGCGCGCGGCCGCTGGCGATGCCGGGGTGGCCTGGCTGCACAGTGCCGATGAGCAGTCCTGGGGCGATGCCCAGGCCCCCATCACGGCCTTGCTGTTCGAGGGCGATGGCGATGCCCTGGTGGGCATTACCACGGCCGTGGCCGCCCGTGCCGGGGCCATCGTGCGCGTCGAAAGCCGCAGCAGCGAAGCCTTGCACGCCGGGCACGGCTACGACCTGGCCGCCTTGCTGCACGAGCAATCCATCAGCACCAACACGGCTGCGGCCGGGGGCAATGCCCAGTTGATGACCATGGCCTGACAGGGGCCACACCGCCTTCGTTTGGACAACCCTGGCGCGATGCGTTCGCGCGGGGTTTTCTGTTCTTAAAAATGCTGGTTTTCGCTTGCTGTGCAAGCGCTGCTAGCTACTAAAAAGTAGTACATCTCTATGCAATTTTCCTGGAACGATCCCACCGCGATCATGTTCGCGATTTACCTGCTTGCCATGCTGGCCATTGGCTGGCTGGGGTATCTGGGCACGAAAAACCTGTCTGACTACATCCTGGGCGGGCGCAGCCTAGGCAGTTTTGTCACGGCCTTGTCGGCCGGCGCGTCGGACATGAGCGGCTGGCTGCTCATGGGCCTGCCGGGGGCCATCTACGTCTCGGGCCTGTCCGAATCGTGGATTGCCATTGGCCTGTGCCTGGGCGCTTACCTGAACTGGCGCTGGGTTGCCGCCCGCCTGCGCCTGTACACCGAGCGCGCGGGCAATGCGCTGACGCTGCCGGACTTTTTGGCCAACCGCTTCGAGGACAAGAGCAACGCCCTGCGCATCGTCACCGCGCTGGTGATTTTGGTGTTCTTCACCCTGTATTGCGCCTCGGGCGTGGTCGCTGGTGCCCGCCTGTTCGAGAACATGTTCGGCATGCCCTACAACGTGGCGCTGTGGGTGGGCGCGGCCTGCACGATTGCCTACGTGCTGATTGGCGGCTTTTTGGCCGTGAGCTGGACGGACACCATCCAGGCCTCGCTGATGATCACCGCCTTGCTGCTGGCCCCGGTCATGGCCTGGCTGGCCTTGTCCGGTGATTTGCAGCAGGGGCTGGACCTGCACACCGTCATCACGGCCGAGCAGTTTGACCTGTTCCGGGGCGCAAGCTTTGTTGGCATCGTCTCGTTGATGGCCTGGGGGCTGGGCTACTTTGGCCAGCCGCACATTCTGGTGCGCTTTATGGCCGCCGCGTCGGTGCAAACCATCCCCAAGGCCCGCCGCATCAGCATGACCTGGATGATTTTGTGCCTGGGCGGTGCCGTGGCCGTGGGCTTTATCGGCATCCCTTACTTTGCCACCCATGCAGCCGGGGCCGCTGCCGTCAATGCCAACGCGGAAACCGTGTTCATGGAGCTGGCCAAGCAGCTGTTCAACCCCTGGATTGCCGGGGCCTTGCTGGCGGCCATTTTGGCGGCGGTGATGAGCACCTTGTCGTGCCAGCTGCTGGTGTGCTCCAGCGCCTTGACCGAAGACATCTACCGCACCTTTTTGCGCAAAAACGCCAGCCAGCAAGAGCTGGTCTGGGTGGGCCGCATCATGGTGCTGCTGGTGGCGCTGATCGCCATCGGCCTGGCCAGCGACCCCAACGCCAAGGTGCTGGGCATGGTCAGCTATGCCTGGGCAGGCTTTGGCGCGGCGTTTGGCCCGGTCATCATCTTGTCGGTGTTCTGGCAGGGCATGACGCGCAACGGTGCGCTGGCCGGCATCATCGTCGGGGCGGTCACCGTGCTGGTGTGGAAGCAGTTTGGCTGGTTGGGCCTGTACGAAATCGTGCCCGGCTTCATCCTGTGCGGCCTGACGGTGTGGCTGGTTAGCCGCCTGGGCCAACCCTCGCCCACCATGCTGGCCGCGCACGCAGCGGTGGAAAAAGAATTTGCGCAAATCGGCAAGGTGTAAACCATTTTTGTAGGGTGCAAGGGGCATGTTCGTTGCACCATCCTGTAGGGGCGAACCTGTGTGTTCGCCCGTTCCCCCCTGCCAATTTCCCAACCCCTGCCCATCGTTCATGGTGCCGGGCGGGGATGTTGGGGTGCCAGGGCAGACACATAGGTCTGCCCCTACATGGGCGGTTTGCGCCCTGGGGCGTTTTTGCATCATCCCGTAGGGGCGAACCTGTGTGTTCGCCCTTTTTCCCCATTTCCCCCCTGCCCATCGTTCATGGTGCCGGGCGGGGATGTTGGGGTGCCAGGGCAGACACATAGGTCTGCCTCTACATGGGCGGTTTGCGTCCTGGGGCGTTTTTGTATGGTGCCGGGGGGCGTGTGGTTGGGGTGGTCGATCAGCGGACGGGCGGTTGCTGCTGCTGCTCGCGCTGCATCACCTCGTGGGTGACGGTGCCCAGCCATGCCAGCCCTAAGGCGCTGCTGATGCCCACCAGCCACTGGCCCAGGCGGATTTGGTCATCCTGCAAATAGGCGTTGCACAGGCGCAAGGGGCTGTCGATGTAGAGCAGGCCAACAATGGCCGTCATGGCCAGCAGGTTGCCTAAAAAGAAAAACTGCAGCACCCGCCCGGCCGGTTGCCACGACAGGCGCAGGGCCAGGCCCGCCAGCACCAGGGCGGTGCATTTGGCGACCTCTACCTCGGGGCGCAGCAGGGCCAGATCAAGCACGCGCGGAATCATCAGTACGGCCAAGATGCTGCTGGCCGCCACCCAGCCGGTGATGCCGTACTGGTTGATGCTGCGCCCTTGCCAAGCCGGGGGCAGGGCCCCGGCCCAGGCGGCCCCGGCCAGCAGCAGCAAGGGAAACTGCAGCACCATGTGCCGCCACATGCTGCCCTCCAGCCACTGGCGGGCCAGCACGGCCACGGCCAGCGCCGCCGCGCCAGCCATCCCCTGGAGCAGGACGCTATTTTTTAGCAAAAAAGCATGAAAACGCTTATCTTTAAAGCGAAAACAGCTATCAAAATAAGTTAATTTGGGGCCTGGCTCATACCGCCCCCTGGGCACTGGGGTGCTGGGCTTGGCGGGCCAGATGGCGGGCGTAGTTCAGCGCCAAGTCTTGCTCGGCCAGGTCAAACACGCGCACCATGCGGCCCTGGGCATCGAACACCAGCAGGGCGGCGTTGTGCTCGTAATCGCCAAACCCGTCGGGGATGACGACCACGCCCAGCTGGCGCAGCAAGGCGGCTTGTTCGGTGGGGTCGGCCACCCGCGCAAAGCGCCAGATGGCGGGGTCGGCCCCCAGGGGGCGGGCGTAGTGGCGCAGGATGTTGGGGGTATCGTGGCCGCCGTCAAAGCTGATCGAGAGCAGTTGCACGCCGGGGTTGTCCTGGGCCAGGGCGGCTTGCAATTGGTTGAAGCTGCTGCCCAGGGTCAGGCAGACGGTTTTGCAGCGGGTGTAAAAAAAGTCGGCAATGGTGACGTGGCCCGGCGTGGCCAGCAACTGGGGCAGGGTGCTGGGCGCAATGCCCGTGCCATCGACGGTGACCGCCGGCACGGGCACGGGGCGCAGCGCCACTTCGAGGCGGCGCGCGCCTTCGTCCGTCCAGACCTGGAAGTCGTGCGTCAGCCAGGCGGCAGCGCTAAAGCCCCCGCCCAGCAGGGCCAGACTCAATAGCACGGTGCGCAGCATGGCGGTGTCTCCTGTTTTGCGAGCTGCTAGCGCTATTTAATCAAGGCTTTAAGGGCTTCACCGCCTTCAAATGGCGTGGTGCGTGCGCTGCCAGCTTCTCTTTCTGAAGCAATAAAGTCGGCGCTGATGGCTTCGGCCTGGTTGCCCCAGGTGCTGCGGATGTGGGTCAGCACCCCAGCAATTTCGGCATCGGACAGTTGCGCGAAGGCGGGCATCATGCCGTCAAAGCTTTGGCCCGCGACCTCGATCTTGCCGCTCACGCCGTGCAGCAGGATGTTGGCCAGCACTTTGGGATCGCCCACCACCCATTCCGAGCCCGCCAGCGGCGGGAACACGCCGGGCAGGCCCTGGCCATTGGCCTGGTGGCAGGCGGCGCAGTTGGCGGCAAAAATCGCCCCTCCATCCACCGCTGCGCCGGGGGCGGCGGCCTGGGCGGTGGGGCGCAGATCGGCCACGGTGCGCATGTCGCCCAGGTCGGTGCGCTCAATGGCGGGGTTCATGAGCAGGTAAACGATGCCAAAAATCACCATCCCGATGGCAACCACCGCCGCCAGCCAGGGCATAGGGCGGATGGCTTCCTCTGGGTCGGCGTTTTCGCGCAGTTCTTGCGGCAGGATTTTGAGTTTGTCAGGCATGGGGGATTCCTCCGGCGTTATTGCGCGGTCGCTTGCGGCTCAGCGGGCAAGATGGGGTAGTTGCGCTTGAGGCTTTGCAGGTATTGCACCAAGTCCAGCGCCTCGGGCTTGGCAACGACCACCTTGCCTTCGGGCCCCTGTCCGGGCGGGAGTTTGACCACCACCTCACCGGCCTCGGCCTGGCCTTTCACCTCGAACATGTAGGGGTAGGGCGGCATGATCGAGCCGGGCACATACGCGCGCGGCTGGTACAGGTGGCCCAGATGCCAGTCCTGGCTGGGCTGGCGCACGCCAATGTTCATCAAGTCCGGGCCGGTGCGCATGCTGCCCAGCAGGTGGGGCGTGTCGTACACGTAATCGGCGGGCACCGTGGCACGGCCCCAGCCGCGTTCGGCATCGGGGGCAAAGTTTTTATCGCGCGGTTGTTGTGAGTGGCAGTACACGCAGCCATTGGCCACGTAGCTGTCGCGCCCGCGCAGCTCGGCGCTGGTGTAGGGCTTGAGCCCTTCGGGGGGCTGAATATCGCGCACCTGCAGATAGGGCAGCACCACCAAGGCGGCGGTGGCCACGGCCAGGCTGACGAGGGCGCCGGTGGCCAGTTTGACTTCACTTTGCATGAGGAACCTCCAGGGCAGCGGCCGCTTTGGCCGGGTCACCCCACAGGGCGGGGCCGCTGCGTTCGGGCTTGACGTTGAGCAGCATGGCCAGGACGTGCCCCGCAAACACCAGGTGACTGAGCACCATCAGCGAGCCGCCCACGCTGCGCCATTGCAGGTAGGGGATGGTGACGGCCACCGAATCCATAAACGGTTTGGCCGCATCCAGCATGGCGGTGCCCTGCAGCCAGCCGCCGATGGTCAGGAAGATGAAATAAACCATGATTCCCGTGGCCGCAAGCCAAAAATGCACCGCAATCAGGCGCGGCCAGGCCCACTCGCGGTGCAGCACGCGCGGCAGCATGAAGTAAATGGCACCAAACAGCACCATGGTGACAAAGGCATAGGCCCCCAGGTGGGCGTGGGCCACGGTGAAGTGGGTGAAGTGGGCCACCCGATTGACTGCCCGCAGCGCTTCAAACGAGCCTTGCACCGACGACAAGATGTACATCACCGCGCCAAACACCATAAAGCGCAGCGTGGGCGAGTATTGGGTCAGGTGTACGCGCCCGCGAATGGTGCAGACCATGTTGATGGCAAACGCCAGCACGGGCACGATCATCATCATGCTTTGCACGATGGACAGCGTCACCAACCAGCCCGGCACCGGGCCGCCGACCAGGTGGTGGCCGCCGACTTGGGCGTAGAAAAAGGCCAGCGTCCAAAAGCCCAGAATCGACAGGTTGTACGAGCGCACGGGGCGGCCAATCACCTTGGGCAGGAAGTAATAAATGATGCCCACGCTCACCGGCGTAAACCACAGGCCCAGCACGTTGTGGCCATACCACCAGTTCATCGTGGCCTGCTGCACGCCGTAGTGCACGCCGGGCAGCTTGCCGATGGTGAACAGCACAATGATCCACAGCAGCGCCGCCAGGTGGTACCAGCTGGTGACGTACAAATGCGCCACGGTGCGGTGGCGCACGGTGCGAAACACGTTGATGGCGATCAGCACCAGACCCAGGCCGACAAAAATGCCGATCTGCCAGGGAATTTCCAGGTACTCCATGCCGGCCGTCTAGCCAATGCCAACGGCCCCGATGCCGCTGGCCACACCAATGTTTAAAAACACCGCGCCCAACACCACCCAGGGTGCGCCGCGCAGGGTGGTGCGCATCAGGCGCGGCGTGAGCCAGACGATGGCGGCCAGCGCCGCATTGGTGATCCAGCCGTAGAACACGGCGGTCAGGTGCATGGTGCGCATGCGGCCAAAGGTTTGCCAGGCCTCGGCCACCAGCCAGTCGGGCATGTGCAGCTTGCCAGCGCTCGTCGGGCGTTTTGGCGTGGGTGGCATTGATCGCTTTTTGCAGGCGCTCGCGGTCATGCGCGGTCAGCGTGGGGTCGTCGGCCTGGCCGATTTCCCCCGGCGTAAAAATCGCCGAAGCCGCGCCGGGGTTTTCTACCAGCAAGCCCTTGCGCATCGACCATCATGAACACGTTCTAAGCGCATAAACACCTTCTTTGCACCTTCTTTGGCATGGGGGCGTGTTGCAGAGGCGGCTTAAATCCCCATGGTGGCCGATTTTTGGGGCAGCCCCTACACTGCGCGCACTTATGAATTCGTCTGCTTCTTCTTCGTTGAATCCCGTTGCCCCCAAAAAAATCACGGGCCTGCAAGGCCCTTGGCGGCGGGTTTTGTTTGTCGGTTTGTATGAGCTGATCGCCATTGTTTGCGCCAGCGGCCTGTTCATGCTGATTGGTCAGCAGCCGGGCGAGTCAGGGGCCATGGCGGTTGCCGCCTCGGTCATTGCCATGAGCTGGAACGTGACCTTCAACCACTGGTTTGAGCGCTGGGAGCTGCGCCAAACCGTCAAGGGCCGCTCGCTCAAACGCCGCATCGCCCATGCGCTGGGGTTTGAGGGCGGGCTGGGGGCTATTTTGATTCCCGTCATGGCCTGGTGGTTTGGCATCAGCCTGTGGGAGGCGACGGTGATGGAGGCCGGGATGCTGGCCTTCTTCTTGGTTTACACCTACGGCTTTAACTGGGCGTTTGACCGGATTTTTGGGTTGCCAGCGGCGGCGCAGGGCTGAGCAAATCTTGGTTCACGGCCCCGGGCGGTGGGGCCGGTTGGTGGCTTATTTTTTTCCGAGGCAATGTGCGCACACGCCATACAGCGACATGGCGTGGTCTTGAATCGTCCAGCCTAGACGATCGGCCACTTGCATCTGGCGTTTTTCGATCTCGGGATCAAAAAACTCTTCCACTTTGCCGCAGCTGGTGCAGACCAGGTGGTCGTGGTGCTGGCCTTCGTTGAGTTCGTACACGGCTTTGCCGCTCTCAAAATTGCTGCGCAGCAAAATGCCCGCTTGTTCAAATTGGGTGAGCACGCGGTACACGGTGGCCAAGCCGATGTCCGAGCGCTCATCCAGCAGCACGCGAAACACATCTTCCGCCGTCATGTGGCGCTGTTTGCCTGTTTGGAAAATCTCCATGATTTTGAGGCGCGGCAGAGTGGCTTTCAGGCCGGTGCTTTTTAAGTTTTCAATATTGTTGTTCATGGCGTAACCGTCCAGCAAAAACGACAACTCGGGCGCTGCCGTATAAAAAACCAAGGCCCAGGAAACGGGGCCAGTCGCAGTCCGGCAAATGCTGCCGCTACAATGCCCCCGATCATATCTGGCCCTTAATACCTATGCCCGCTCTCACCCGTTACCGCGCCGCCTTGGCCCTTGTCCTGCCGCTTGCCCTGGCGGCCTGTAGCAGCGTCAGTGATGCTTCTCGCTCTGCCATGCACAAATTAACGCCCTACAAGGTCGAGGTGGTGCAAGGCAATGTGGTGACGAAAGAGCAAGTGCAGGCCCTGCAGCCGGGCATGAGCCGCCAGCAAATCCGCGAAATTCTGGGCTCGCCCCTCATGACCAGCGTGTTCCATTCCGACCGCTGGGAATACGTCTTCACCATGAAGCGCCAAGGCGTGGCCGAGCAGACGCGCAAGCTCACCGTATTTTTCCAGGGCGATAGCTTTGTGCGTGCGCAAGGCGATGAGATGCCCTCCGAAGAGGAGTTCATCGCTTCGCTCTCCAAGCCCAAAGGCAAGCTCAAAATCCCTCCGCTGCAAGCCACCCCTGAGCAATTGGCCAAATACCCTGGCCCAGCGGCCCAGCCGGATGCAAGCACGGCCAACAGCGCTTCCAACAGCGCTACCAGTTCGGCCCCCCAGCGCAGCTACCCGCCGCTGGAGCGGGACTAATCTCTTTCCTGATCTGATTGTTTTATGAGTTCACACCCTCTTCGCATTGCCGTGGCCGGTGCCAGTGGCCGCATGGGCCGCATGCTGATTGAAGCCATTGCCGCCAGTGGCGATTGCCAATTGACCGCGGCCCTCGACCAGCCGCAAAGCCCCAGCCTGGGCCAGGATGCCGCCGCCTTTTTGGGCCAAAGCAGCGGTGTGGCGATTGAATCGGATCTGCACAGTGCCTTGGCCAAGGCCGATTTTTTGATTGATTTCACCCGTCCTGAAGGCACGCTGGCCCACCTACAGGTGTGCGCTGAGCTGGGGGTGAAAGTGGTCATTGGCACCACGGGTTTTGACGATGCGGGCAAGGCGGCGATTGCCGCTGCCGCACAAAAGACGGCCGTCGTTTTTGCCCCCAATATGAGTGTTGGCGTGAATGTCACCCTCAAATTGTTGGAGCTGGCCGCGCAGGCGCTGCCCGATTACGACATTGAAATTGTCGAAGCCCACCACAAGCACAAGGTGGATGCCCCCTCGGGCACCGCCTTGAAAATGGGGGAAGTCATTGCTGCGGCGCAAAACACCGCCTTGGCCGATCGCGCGGTGTACGAGCGCTATGGCCACACCGGTGCCCGCAAAGCCGGCAGCATCGGCTTTGCCACCATTCGCGGTGGCGACATCGTGGGCGATCACACCGTGCTGTTTGCCGGCACGGGCGAGCGCATCGAGATCAGCCACAAATCCTCCAGCCGCGCCGGTTACGCCGAGGGCAGTGTGCAGGCAGTGCGCTTTTTAGCGAAGCACTCTGCGGGCTTGTTTGATATGTTTGACGTGCTTAAGCTGCGATAAACCACTGTTTGCTTGCGCTAAGTGCTATAAAAAACCGCCTGGACAACCAAGGCGGTTTTTTTTATGGGGCGCTGGGCTGGGCGGGTGGGGTGGTGTGAGAGCGCACATCCGCGCCAAGTTAGGTTGGACTGGCGGTGTTGCGCGTATCAACCACTGCGCCATCTTCTTTGGTGAACAGGCCGATCTGGGCATTGGGCAAGATGTCCAAGACGGCCTCTGAGGGGCGGCACAAACGCACGCCCAGCGCTGTCACCACAATAGGACGATTCAACAAGATGGGGTGCTGCTCCACAAAATCGAGCAATTGTTCATCCGTCCATTGAGGGTTGCCTAAATCCAGCGCTGCATAGGGCGTACCTTTTTCGCGCAGTACCTCGCGCACAGTCATGCCCATGCCTTGGAGCAGGGCCTTGAGCTCTGCGCGGCTGGGTGGGGTGTGCAGATATTCGACGATGTTGGGCTCTACCCCGCTTTGCCGAATCATGGCCAAGGTGTTGCGCGACGTGCCGCAATGGGGGTTGTGATAAATGGTGATGCAGGACATAGGTGGCGGAAGTTACTTTTGTGCAGGGCGCCAGGCATTCACCATGGCCACGAGAGAGAGCATGACCGGCACCTCGACCAACACACCGACCACCGTGGCCAGTGCCGCGCCAGAGTGCAAGCCGAACAAGGAGATGGCCACGGCCACCGCCAGTTCAAAGAAGTTGGAGGTGCCAATCAGGCATGCGGGCCCTGCGATGGTGTGCGGCAGCTTGATCAGCCTTGCCATCCACCAGCTCAGGAAGAAGATGCCGTAGGTTTGCAGCACCAGGGGAATGGCAATCAAGCCAATGACCAAAGGCTTGTTGATAATGGTTTGCGCCTGAAAGCCAAACAGCAAAACCACGGTGGCGATCAGCCCAACGATCGACCAAGGCTTGAGTGCCGATACCAAGTGGCTGACAGCGTGTGATGATCGCCGCTGCAGCCAACTTCGCGTCACAACCCCGGCCGTTAAAGGCAGTACCACGTACAAGAGCGTGGACAGCAGCAAGGTTTCCCATGGCACGGAGACGTTGGTTACGCCCAGCAAGAATGCTGCAATCGGAGCGAACGCGACGACCATCACCAAGTCATTGATGGAGACTTGCACCAGGGTGTAGTTGGCATCGCCTTTGACCAACTGGCTCCAGACAAACACCATCGCAGTACAAGGCGCAACGCCCAGCAAAATCATGCCGGCGATGTACTCGCTGGCCGATGCGGGGTCCACCCAAGGCGCAAAGAGGTACTCAAAAAACAGCACGCCCAGTGCCGCCATGGTGAAGGGCTTGATAAGCCAATTGACCACCAGCGTCAGCATCAAGCCTTGCGGTTTTTTGCGCACATCCTTGACGGCAGCCCAGTCAATTTGAATCATCATGGGATAAATCATGACCCAGATGAAGACGGCCACCACCAGATTGACCTGCGCATACTCCAGTGCAGCAATCGACTCAAAGGCGGCCGGCATGATGAGGCCAAGCGCAACGCCCGCAGCGATGCCCAGAGCGACCCAGACAGTCAAAAAGCGTTCAAAAATCCCCATGTTTAGCTTTCTTTCGTTTCAGGTTGAATGGCGGGCGTGCCGCACGAGGGTGCAGTTGCTTGGCCGCAATCCGCACCAGCGCAGCAGTTCTCCGTGAGATAACTAAGCAGCAAATGCATCTCGTCATATGCCGCGCGATAAAACAAATTTCGGCTCACACGCTCTTGGCACACCAGGCCCGCATGCATCAGCTCCTTGAGATGGAATGACAGTGCCGTGGCAGGTACGCCCAGCCGCTCTGCGAGTACCGAGGGGGTCAGCCCTTGAGCACCTGCCATGACCAGGGCGCGAAAAACACTCAGGCGCACGGGATGCGCCAGTGCAGCCAATGCTTTGATAACTTGGTCTTCATTCATTATTCAATGATAGTTGAATTATTGAGGTATTGAATAAAAAAAAGAACCTCGCCAACGGCAGTGAACAAGCGCTAGCGTTGCTCACCGACGGGACGAGGCTCTTGAGGGTGTTAAGACCTAACGCCGCACTTCTGGCTGCATTGCGGGCTAGAACGGAATATCGTCGTCGCCAAAATCGTCAAACCCGGCCGAGGGGCGCGGTGCAGCCGGTTGTGCTGCGGGCGCTGGCGGCGGTGCGGGAGGGGCTTGGCGTGGGGCGGATTGTTGCTGCTGCTGTTGGGGGGGCTGGTATTGCGCTGCGGCGGCCTGCGGCTGGCGCTGCGGGGCCGCGTAGTTGCTGTTGCCATAGCCTTCGTTGCTGCCGTAGCCACTGTTGCCGCCATCGCCCTGCTGCTGGCTGCGGCCGCCAAGCATTTGCAGGGTGTCGGCGCGGATTTCGGTGGCGTAGCGATCTTGGCCCGATTGCGGATCGGTCCATTTGCGCGTGCGGATGGAGCCTTCGACATACACCTGCGAGCCTTTGCGCAGGTACTGCCCGGCGATTTCAGCGAGGCGGCCATTGAACACGACGCGGTGCCATTCGGTGGCTTCGCGGTTCTCGCCGGAGGTTTTGTCGCGCCACTTGTCGGTGGTGGCGATGGTGACGTTGGCCACTTGGTCGCCACTGGGGAAGGTGCGCATTTCCGGGTCGCGCCCGAGGTTGCCAACCAAGATAACTTTATTGACGGATGCCATGGTGTTGTTCCTTTTGCAGCCCAGGTGTTGAGGGGGAGGAGTCTGGGCCAAATCCATTGAAAAACGGCCCCTCCGGCAGGCCGCAGGTGCGCAGCATAACCGCCCCCTTTGTTCGCGGCAGAGGCCAGGCAAAAAAGCCCAGCACGGGGTTTGTGCGTTGCTGCGCAGCGGTGCTTAGAACGTGTTTACGTTCTTACGCCATCGCCGTGATGATGCCGCCGCCCAGGCAGACCTCGCCGTCGTACAGCACGGCCGACTGGCCGGGGGTGACGGCCCATTGCGGTTGCGCGGTGCAGTCCAGGGTGAAACGGGTGCTGTCGGCCTGCGCCAGTTGCGTGGTCGCATCGGGCTGGCGGTAGCGGGTTTTGCTGCCGTAGGTGCCCAGCGCCGGGGCGTGGCCGGCGATCCAGCTGGCCTGGTCGGCCTCGACCCGCGCAGACAGCAGCCAGGGGTGGTCGTGCCCCTGCACCACGACCAGGGTGTTGTGTGGCACATCCTTGCGGGCGACAAACCACGGGGCATGCTCGCCCGCGCCCCGGGCCGCGCCTTTTTCTTTTACGCCGCCAATGCCCAGGCCCGAGCGCTGGCCCAGTGTGTAGAACGACAGGCCGACGTGCTGGCCCAGTTTGCGCCCCCGGTCATCGACGATGGGGCCGGGTTCTTTGCTGATGTAGCGGTTCAAAAAGTCGCGAAAAGGGCGCTCGCCGATAAAGCAGATGCCGGTGGAGTCTTTCTTTTTGGCGTTGGGCAGGGCCAGCTCTGCGGCGATGCGGCGCACCTCGGTTTTGCACAGGTGGCCGATCGGAAACAGCGCCTTCGAGAGTTGCGCCTGGTTCAGCCGGTGCAAAAAATAGCTTTGGTCTTTGCTGGCATCCACGCCCTTGAGCAGTTCGAACAGGCCGGTGCTGGCGTTCTGGCGCACGCGGGCGTAGTGGCCGGTGGCGATTTTTTCCGCGCCCAGGCGCATGGCGTGGTCGAGGAAGGCTTTGAACTTGATTTCGGCATTGCACAGCACGTCCGGGTTGGGCGTGCGCCCGGCTTGGTATTCGCGCAGAAATTCAGCGAACACGCGGTCTTTGTAGTCGGCGGCAAAGTTCACATGCTCGATCTCGATGCCCAGCACATCGGCCACGCTGGCGGCATCTAAAAAATCTTGGCGGCTGGAGCAAAACTCGGAATCGTCGTCGTCTTCCCAGTTTTTCATGAAGATGCCTACCACCTCATGGCCTTGTTGCTTTAAGACGTGGGCGGTGACGGCGGAGTCCACGCCGCCGGACAGGCCGACGACGACGCGTTGTTTTTTCATGGCAAGTCGTATTTGGTCGTATTAAACGGTGGGTTGTTACAGGGGGTGAAAGCGCTGTTAGCGGCGCATCAGCGCCTCAATGGCATCGACTTCCACGGGCACATCGCGCGTGAGCAGTTCGCAGCCGGTGGCGGTGACCACGGCATCGTCTTCGATGCGGATGCCAATGTGGTGAAAGTGCGCGGGCACGCCCTCGGCCGGGCGGATGTACAGGCCCGGCTCAATGGTCAGGCACATGCCGGGGCGCAGGATGCGGCTGGGGCGGCTGCCGTCGGGGTGGGGCGCTGCGCCGGGTTCGGTGTAGCTGCCGCAGTCGTGGACATCCATGCCCAGCCAGTGGCTGGTGCGGTGCATGTAGAACTGGGTGTAGGCTTTGTTGGCGATGATGTCCTGGGCGCTGCCGTGCTGGTGGGCATTGAGCAGGCCCAGATCGAGCAGCCCCTGGGCCAGCACGGCCACGGTGGCCTCGTGTGGGTCGGTAAAGCGGTTGCCGGCGCGGGTGGCGGCAATGGCCGCTTGCTGGCTGGCCAGCACCAGTTGGTACACATCGCGCTGCGGGCCGCTGAAGCGGCCATTGGCGGGAAAGGTGCGGGTGATGTCGGCGGCGTAGCCATCGAGCTCGCAACCCGCGTCAATCAGCACCAGGTCGCCATCGCGCACGGGGGTGTTGCCGGCGCGGTAGTGCAGCACGCAGGCGTTGGCCCCGGCGGCGACGATGCTGTCGTAGGCCACGCCCTGGGCACCGTGGTGGCGAAATGCGTGCAGCAGTTCGGCATCCAGGTGGTATTCGCGCACGTCCTCACCCGCCCGCAGCATGCGGGCGCTGGTTTGCATGGCCCGCATGTGGGCGCTAGCGCTGATGGTGGCGGCGCGGCGCAGGGTGGCCAGTTCGTGCGGGTCTTTGAGGAGGCGCATTTCATCAAGCAGCTGGCACAGGTCGCCCTGCTGGGCGGGGCACAGCACCCCGGCACGGGCCCGTTGGCGCACGGGGGTGAGCCAGCGCTCGATTTGCGCGGCCAGGCCGTCGTGCGTGGCAAACGGCCACCAGATGCAGTGCTGGTTGTCCAGCAGGGTGGGCAGGTGCGCGTCGATCTCGGTGTTGGCGTAGGCGGCATCCAGCCCCAGGGCGGCGGGCGCGGCTTGGGGGCCGAGGCGGTAGCCGTCCCAAATTTCGCGCTCGATGTCTTTGGGCTGGCAAAACAAGGTGGCGCGGCCCTCGGCGGTGAGCACCAGGGTGGCACCCGGCTCGGTAAAACCGGTCAGGTAAAAAAAGTAACTGTCGTGCCGGTACAGGTAAAAGTTGTCGCGGTTGCGCTGGCGCTCGGGCGCGGTGGGGATGATGGCGATGCCGCCAGCGCCCAGTTGGGCGGCCAGTTGGGCGCGGCGCTGGGCATACACATCCAGGGGGTAGGCAGTGGAGCAGGTCATATTAAAAAAATAGCTTGTTGCGCTGATATATCAATGAATTCAAGGCAATTAAATAGTAAAACCATTTAATTACCAGCGGTTGCAGCTTCTAAATAAGGAAGCAAATACCGCCCGGTGTGGCTGGCGGGGTGGGCCGCCACGGTCTCTGGCGTGCCCTGGGCGACGACCTGGCCGCCGCCCGCACCGCCTTCGGGGCCGATGTCGATGAGCCAATCGGCGGTTTTAATCACGTCCAGGTTGTGCTCAATGATGACGATGGTGTTGCCCGCATCGCGCAGGCGTTGCAGCACGCGCAAAAGCAGCTCCACGTCGGCAAAGTGCAGGCCGGTGGTTGGCTCGTCCAGGATGTACAGGGTGCGGCCCGTGTCGCGCTTGCCCAGCTCCAGCGCCAGTTTGACGCGCTGGGCCTCGCCGCCCGAGAGCGTGGTGGCGCTTTGCCCCAGGCGGATGTAGCCCAGCCCCACGTCCATCAGCGTTTGCAGGCGGCGGGCCAGGGCGGGCTGGTCGGCAAAAAAGGCCAGCGCGGCCTCTACCGTCATGTCCAGCACCTGGGCGATGTTTTGGCCCTTCCACTGCACCTCAAGGGTTTCGCGGTTGTAGCGCTGGCCGTGGCAGACGGCACAGGCCACGTACACATCGGGCAGAAAGTGCATTTCTACTTTGATCAGGCCGTCGCCCTGGCAGGCTTCGCAGCGCCCGCCGCCGCTGGCCTGGGCCACGTTAAAGCTAAAGCGCCCGGGGCCGTAGCCGCGCTCGCGCGCCGTGGGGGCCTGGGCGAACAGGTCGCGGATGGGGGTGAACAGGCCGGTGTAGGTGGCTGGGTTGCTGCGCGGGGTGCGGCCAATGGGGGCTTGATCGACGCAGATGACCTTGTCGATCAGCTCCAGGCCCAAGAGCGCCTCGTGCGGCTGCGGCTGGGTGGCGGCGCGGTGCAGGCGGCGGGCGGCCTCGGCGTACAGGGTGTCGTTCACCAGGGTGGATTTGCCCGAGCCGGACACGCCCGTCACGCAGGTGATGAGGCCAATGGGAAAGTCCACGGCAATGTGCTGCAGGTTGTGCCCACTGGCCCCTACCACGCGCAGGCATTGCAGGCCGGGGTGCTGGGCGGGGGGCGGTGCGTGCAGCGGTTGGCCAAAGGCGTTTTTGGCGCTGGCCGTGGGCGCATCGGCTTCGCGCAGTGGCAGCCACGGTGTGCGCCGCGCGGGCACGGCAATGCGGCGCTGGCCGCTCAAATACTGGCCCGTGGGTGAGTCGGGGCTGGCCATGATCTGCGCCACCGTGCCCTGGGCCATGATGCGCCCGCCGTGGCTGCCCGCGCCGGGGCCCAAATCCAGAATGTGGTCGGCGCAGCGCATCATGTCGGCATCGTGCTCGACCACGATCACGCTGTTGCCCAGGTCGCGCAGGCGCTGCAAGGTGGCAATCAAGCGGTCGTTGTCGCGCTGGTGCAGGCCGATGCTGGGCTCGTCCAGCACGTACATCACGCCCGAGAGGCCGCTGCCGATCTGGCTGGCCAGGCGGATGCGCTGCGCCTCTCCGCCCGAGAGGCTGTCGGCGCTGCGCGACAGGCTCAGGTAGCCCAGCCCCACATCGGTAAGGAAGCGCAGGCGGTTGGTGATTTCTTGCAAGATTTTTTCGGCAATGGCGGCCTGGTTGCCCTGCAGCTGCACGCTTTCGCACCAGTGCAGCGCCGCGCTCAGGGTGCTGGTGCTGATGGTGTGGATGTTGCGCTGCTGCGCCCCGGTGCCGATGAACACATGCAGCGCTTCTGGGCGCAGCCGCGCCCCGTGGCAGTGCGGGCAGGGGCGGCTGCTGCGCAGCGCGGCCAGGCTGTCGTGCAGCGGGCCGCTGGGGTGGCTGGCCCAGCGCCGCGCGAGGTTGGGCATCACCCCCTCAAACGGGTGCTGCACGCTTTGGTGTTGTCCGTCGTGCTGGTAGGTGAAGGCGATGGCCTCCTCGCCCGAGCCCCACAGCACCACGTCCTGCACTGCCTGCGGCCAATCGGCAAAGGGCGCGTCAATGTCTTGGCCGTAATGCCGGGCCACGGCCTGCAGCAGCTCAAAGTAGGTGCTGTGCCGCCGCTCCCAGCCAGGAATGGCCCCGCTGGCCAGGCTGATCTCAGGGTGCGCCAACACGCGCTGCGGGTCGAAATCTTCCGCGTGCCCCAGGCCGTTGCAGGTGGGGCAGGCCCCTTGCGGGGCGTTGAAGGAGAACAGGCGCGGCTCCAGCTCGCCCAGGGCGTAGTGGCATTGTGGGCAGGCAAAGCGGCTGCTCAGGGTGAGCAGCTGGCCGCTGTCCATGTCCTGCACCTCGATGCGGCCCGCTTCGGGGGCCAGGCGCAGGGCGGCCTCCAGGCTTTCGGCCAGCCGCTGGGCGATGTCCGGGCGCACCTTGAGGCGATCGACCACCACGGCAATGTCGTGGCGCTGGGTTTTGTCCAAGGTGGGCAGGTCGGCGGCCTGCACGATCTGCCCGTCGATGCGAAAGCGCACAAAGCCCTGGGCCTGCAGCTGCACCAGCAGCTCGGCAAATTCGCCCTTGCGCCCGCTGACCACCGGGGCCAGCAGCATCAGCCGCGTGCCCTCGGGCAGCTGCAGCAGGCGATCGACCATCTGGCTCACGGTGAGCGCCTGCAGCGCCTGCCCATGCTGCGGGCAGTGCGGCACCCCGGCGCGGGCCAGCAGCAGGCGCAGGTAGTCGTTGATCTCGGTGACGGTGCCGACGGTGGAGCGCGGGTTGTGGCTGGTGGCTTTTTGCTCGATGGCGATGGCGGGGGACAGGCCTTCGATCACGTCCACGTCCGGCTTGTCCAGCTGCCCCAGAAACTGCCGTGCATAGGTGGACAGGCTCTCGACATAGCGCCGCTGCCCTTCGGCATACAAGGTGTCAAACGCCAGGCTGGATTTGCCCGAGCCGGACAGCCCGGTAATCACCACCAGCTGGTTGCGGGGAATATCGACATCAATGTTTTGCAGATTGTGGGTGCGCGCCCCGCGAATGCTAATGAGGCGCTGGCCCAGAGAGGGGCCGATGGCAGAGGAGGGGGGAGCAGAAGAAGAAAGCACAGGCACGCTGCAAAGAGCCCAAAAAAACGCCCCATGATAGAGGCGTTTCGCTTTTACAGCTGGCAACGGGCCAGCGCCCGCGGCTTATGGCCGGTAGCCCAGGGCCGGGGCGTTGCCAGTGGCCTGCTGGCCACCGTCTTGCGGGCGATCTTGCAAACGAAAGACGCTGACGGTCTGCACCAGTTGGTGCGATTGGGTTTGCAGGCTGGCCGCAGCGGCGGCCATTTCCTCGACCAGGGCCGCGTTTTGCTGCGTCACCTGGTCCATCTGGGTGATGGCCTCGCCGATCTGGTCCACGCCCTCGCGTTGCTCGCGGCTGGCGGCGCTGATCTCGCCCATGATGTCGGTCACGCGGCGGATGGCGGCCACCACTTCCTGCATGGTGTTGCCCGCCTGATCGACCAGCACGCGCCCTTCATCAACGTGGGTCACGCTGTCGTGGATGAGCTGCTTGATCTGGCGTGCCGCCTCGGCGCTGCGCCCGGCCAGGGCCCGCACTTCGCTGGCCACCACGGCAAAGCCCCGGCCCTGCTCACCGGCGCGGGCCGCCTCCACGGCGGCGTTCAGCGCCAGGATGTTGGTTTGGAAGGCAATGGAGTCGATCACGCCGATGATGTCGCCAATCTTGGTCGAGTCCGCGTGGATGCTTTGCATGATGTGCACCACCTGTTCCACCGTCTGCCCGCCCTGGTCGGCAATGCGGCTGGCGTTGTTGGCCATTTGGTTGGCCTGGGCGGCGTTGTCGGCGTTGTGGCGCACGGTGGCACCCAGCTCTTCCATGGAGGCGGCGGTTTGCTCCAGGGCGCTGGCCTGGCTTTCGGTGCGGGCCGAAAGGTCGTGGTTGCCCTGCGCAATCTCGGCACTTGCCGAGGCCACACCATCCGCACCGTGGCGCACCTGGCCGACGATGCGGGCCATGCTCTCTTGCATCTGCAAGATGCCGTGCAGCACGCTGCCATCATGCACGCGCTGCTGCTGGCTGCGCACGGCCAAATCCCCTTTGGCCACGGCATGCACCAGGGTGTTCAGCGTGGTGGGCTCATCGCCCAATTGGCGCATGATGCTGCGCGAAATCAGCCAGATGGTGACGGCCAGCAAGAGGGTGAATGCGCTGCCAATGAGCAAGGCCTCGACCATGCGCTTGAGGAACAGGGCCTGCACGTCATCGACATACACCCCAGAGCCCACCACCCAGCCCCAGGGGGCGTAGCCCTTGACGTAGGAGACTTTGGCCACCGGCTGGTTGTGCCCCGGCTTGGGCCAGAGGTATTCGACAAAGCCCTGTCCGTCTTTCTTCACCGTATCGACAAAGGCGACAAACAGGTGCTTGCCCGTGGGGTCGGTGGTGCCGCTCAAGTCCTTGCCGTCCAGCTCGGGGCGGATGGGGTGCATCAGCATGTGCACCTGCATGTCATTCACCCAGAAGTACTCCCCCTCGCCATAGCGCAGCTTGCCGATGGCCTTGAGCGCCCGCTCTTTGGCCACCTCCTCGGGCAAATCCTGGCTTTTGGCCAGATCGTGGTAGTGCGAGGCAATGCCGGTGGCAATATCGACCATGCCTTTGAGGTTGTTTGAGCGCTCTGCCATGAGCAAAGTGCGCTCAGAAAACATCAAGGTGACCACCACCACCAGCAAGCCAAAGGCTGAGAGCACCACGGCGCGGCGGTCATTAACCGGTTGGCAACGCTAAAACGGGTAAGAAGCTGCATGCTTGAATTTCCAAGTTGAAAAATACGGTAAAACGAACGGACTGAGGTGTACTCGGTAGAGGACAAAATCAGTTTGATTTAAGCGAAGGTTTTTTTTGGCCCATTCCTGGGGTATTCCAGAATGCGCACGGCTTTTTTAAGAATTACAGACAATAGTCCTTCACTTTCTGCCCGCAATAGGCGCATGCCCTTGGTAAATCGCGTGACTGCTTCCCCTTCTTCCTCCTCGGCCGCTACGGCCCCTTCCGCCCCCGACACCATGACCCGGCAAGAGCTGCGCTCCAGCGGTAGCTTGGCGCTGATTTTTGCGCTGCGCATGCTGGGTCTTTTTCTGGTGCTGCCTGTGTTTGCGCTGGAGGCGCAGCATTATGCAGGCGGCAACGACCCGGCCATGGTGGGCTTGGCCCTGGGCATGTACGGCCTGACGCAAGCGGTCTTTCAATTGCCGCTGGGCTTGGCTTCTGACCGCTTTGGCCGCAAAAAAGTCATCATCGTGGGGCTGTTGGTGTTTGCCCTGGGCAGCTTGGTTGCCGCGCTGGCCGATTCGCTCATGGGCCTGGTCTGGGGCCGCGCCTTGCAGGGGGCAGGCGCAGTTTCAGCCGCCGTCACGGCCCTGTTGGCCGATCTCACGCGCGACAGTGTGCGCACCAAGGCCATGGCCATGGTGGGCGGCAGCATTGCGCTGATGTTTTCGCTGGCGCTGGTGTTGAGCCCGCTGCTGGCCGGTTGGGTGGGCTTGTCCGGCATTTTTTGGATTACCTTGGCCTTGACGCTGGCCGGCATGGCCGCCGTGCTGTGGGTGGTGCCGCCCGAGCCGGTGCAGCACACCGCCATGCCCCGTGGGCGTTTTGCTGATTTGCTGGCCTACCCGGATTTGCTGCGCCTGAATGTGGGCGTGTTCGTCTTGCACACCGTGCAAATGGCCATGTGGGTGGCCGTGCCCACTATGTTGGTGCAAGCGGGCTTGGTCAAAACGGCGCACTGGCAGGTGTACCTGCCCGCCGTGCTGTTGTCATTTGCCGCCTTGGGGCGCTTGTTCGCGATGGAGCGCAAGGGCCAGTTGCGCTCGGCCTTGCTGCTGGCCATCGTGCTGGTGCTGTTGGTGCAGGCTGGGCTGGGGGCGCTGACGCTGGCGGGCGATGCGCCCTCGCTGTGGCTGCTGGGCGCGGCCATGCTGGTGTTCTTTATCGGCTTCAATATGCTCGAGGCCACCCAGCCCAGCCTGGTCTCGCGCATGGCCCCCGACCGTCTGCGCGGCGCGGCCCTGGGGGCGTACAACACGCTGCAATCACTGGGCTTGTTTGCCGGGGGATTTTTGGGCGGCTGGCTCTCGCGCCATGGCAGCCTGACCGGGGTGTTTGCAGCCACGGCCTTGCTGTGTGTGGTCTGGCTGGTGGTGACGTGGCCGCTGCAGCCCATCGGGCGCAACGCAGGAAAAACCACATAAAAAGAGCTGCTTGCGCTTGTATTTATTAGAAATTTTGCTTTTTAAAGCATGATATCCTTTTAATCAAAGCGCAAGCAGCTATTGTTTTTAAAGTGGTTGCGGCTGGCTTTCCAGCTGTTCCCGGGCTTTTTCCACCCAGCCGTACAGGTTGTCGTGCAGCTCTTGCTGGTTGAACGTGCAGCTTTCTTCGGCGGCCAGGGTGCTCGCTTCTAGGCGATCCAGCAGTGCCAGCAGCACCTCGCCGTAGCGCGGCGGCAGGCTGTCCAGCAGTGCGCCCGAGGCGCGGGTTTGTTCGCTGAGCGCACTGGCGCTGATGGCGCACTCCTCGTAGCGCAGCAGGTTGTCGTGCAGGGCTTGCAGTTGCATCAGGGCGTGGCTGGTGGTCATGGTGCGTCCTCCTGGGGGGTGTCAGTCGTTGAAACAGTGTAGGCCGTCGGCGCGCAATGTGGGGGCTTCAAGCCCGCGCGAGGGGGCGATCTCGGTGAAAATCCGCACATGACTTGCACTGCTTCCACGGTTTCTACCGCTGACCTCATGTTCACCCTGGGCACCCAGGCCAAAGCCGCTGCGGCGCTGATGGCCAAAGCCCCGGCCGATCGCAAAAACCAGGCCTTGCGCGTGTTGGCGCATTTGCTGCGCACCCAGGGGGCGGCGCTGGCTGCGCACAACGCCCAAGACATTGAGCGCGCCCAGGCCGCCGGCTTGGCCGCGCCCATGGTTGATCGCCTGCGCCTGACCCCGCAGGTGCTGGAGACCTGCGCCCAGGGCTGCGAGCAGCTGGCGGCCATGCCCGACATCATTGGCGAAATCATGGGCATGAAGCAGCAGCCCAGCGGCATTCGCGTTGGCCAGATGCGTGTGCCCATTGGCGTGTTCGGCATGATTTACGAAAGCCGTCCGAATGTGACGATTGAAGCGGCCAGTTTGTCGATCAAAAGCGGCAATGCCTGCATTTTGCGCGGCGGCTCGGAGGCGCTGGCCTCCAACCAGGCGCTGGCGGCCCTGGTCACGCAAGCGCTGCGCGCGGCCGACCTGCCCGAGCATGGCGTGCAGTTGGTGCCCACCACCGACCGCGCGGCCGTGGGGGCGCTGATTACCATGCCGCAGTTTGTCGATGTGATCATTCCGCGCGGCGGCAAGGGCTTGATTGAGCGCATCAGCGCCGAGGCCAAGGTGCCCGTCATCAAGCATTTGGACGGCAATTGCCACACGTATGTGGATGATCCGTGCGACCTGGACATGGCCGTGACCGTGACGGACAACGCCAAAACGCAAAAATTCAGCCCCTGCAACGCCAGCGAAAGCTTGCTGGTGGCGCGCGGTGTGGCCGCCCAATTCTTGCCGCGCATCGGTGCCATCTTTGCCCAAAAGGGAATAGAAATGCGCGTTTGTCCCGCCAGCAAAGCGCTGCTAGCTCCTATTTTTGGTGCCAATGTGGTCGATGCCACTGAGGAGGATTGGCGTACCGAATACCTGGGGCCAATCATCAGCATCCGCATCGTGGAGGGGCTGGAGGCGGCCATTGCGCACATCAACCGCTATTCCAGCGGCCACACCGAGGCGATTTTGACGCGCGACCACCTGCATGCGCAGCAGTTTTTGCGCGAGGTCGATTCCAGCAGCGTCATGGTCAATACCAGCACCCGCTTTGCCGATGGGTTTGAATACGGCCTGGGGGCGGAGATTGGCATCAGCACCGATAAATTCCACGCCCGTGGGCCGGTGGGGATGGAGGGGCTGACCTCGCTGAAATACATTGTGTTGGGCGAAGGCCAAGTGCGCCGGTAAACCGGCTGGACCATAAAGCAAGGCTGGCGCAAGCCAGAAATGTGATGAAAATCATTATCTTGGGGGCGGGTCGCGTGGGCTATAGCGTGGCCGAAAGCCTGGTGTCTGAGCGCAATGACATCACGGTGATCGACACCAATGCCCAGCGTCTGCGTGAGCTGCAAGAGCGCTTTGATCTGCGCTGTGTCCTGGGCAATGGCATTGATGCCAAGGTGCTGGGTGAAGCGGGCGCACGCGATACCGATTTGCTCATCGCCTGTGCGGCCCAGGACGAGACCAATCTGGTCTGCTGCAAGATCGCGCACATGCTCTACAACATTCCGACGCGGATTGCGCGGGTGCGCTCCTCGGGCTTTGAGGTGGAGCAGCCGCTGATGGGGCCGGAAGGCTTTGCGGTCGATGCCATCATTTGCCCCGAGGCATCGCTGACCCGTTACATCAGCAAGCTCATTGAGTTCCCCGCGTCGCTGCAGGTGCGCAGCTTTGCCGGGGGGCGGGCTTGCCTGGCCTCGGTGCGGGCACGGCTGGGGGCGCAGGGAACGGGGCTGACGATTGAGGCGCTGCGCACCCATATCCCGCAGCTGCATCTGCGGGTGGTGGCGATTTACCGGCGCTTTGCCGATGGCCCGGACCGCTTTGTGCGCTGCGATGGCCGCACGCGCATCGAACCGGGCGATGAGGTGTTTGTGATTGCCGGGCGCGAGCACCTGAAAGAAATTTTGAAAGTCTTTTACAACGCCCCAGGCATGCCCGCCCGGGTGGTACGGCGCATCATGATCGCCGGGGGCAGCTTGGTGGGCCAGCGCTTGGCGCAAGAGCTGGCCAGTGAGGCCAAGGGCTTTCAGATCAAATTGCTGGAATCCAATGCCGAGCTGTGCCAAACCTTGGCCGCACAACTGCCGCCCGAGGTGTTGGTGCTGCACGGCAGCTTGGGCGATGAAGACTTGCTCATGGAAGAGCACATTGAGGACATCGATTTTTTCCTGGCACTGGGCGATGACGATGAAAACAACATCATGGCCAGCCTGTTGGCCAAACGCCTGGGCGCGCGGCGCGTGCTGGCGCTGATCAACCAGCGCAGCTACGCCGATTTGATGCACGGCACGCAGATCGACATTGCCTTGACCCCTTCGCAAGCCATGCTGGGTGAATTGCTGGCCTATGTGCGCAAAGGCGATGTGCAGGCGGTGCACAGCCTGCGCCGGGGCGTGGCCGAGGCGCTGGAGCTGGTGGTGCGCGGAGACAAAAAAACCTCCCGCGTGGTCGGTCGCGAGGTGGGCAGCCTGCGCCTGCCCGAGGATGTGCACATTGGCCTGATCGTGCGCGGTCTGCCCGATGAGCTGGCCGAGACGCAGGCCGATGAGGCCGTCCAGCACGAGCCCGAGGTGATCTTCCCGCGCACCGATACGGTCTTGCAAAGCAATGACCACGTTGTGTTTTTCTTGCCGCACAAGCGCCTGGTGGCCGAGGTGGAGCAGCTGTTTCGCGTCGGTGCGACGTTTTTCTAAAGGCCAGCGATGCGCGATATTTTACCCGTTTTGCGCGTGCTGGGCATGCTGCTGTTGCTGTTTGCGCTGTCGATGTTGGTGCCCTGGGCGACTTCCTACTACCAGCGCGATGGCGTAACCCTGGTGTGGCCGATGGCCATGGGGCTTACGGCTTTGTTGGGCGTGGCGCTGTGGTGGGGCTTGTTTCCGTTTAAGCAAGATTTGCAGCCGCGCCATGGGGTGATTTTGGTTACCGTGGCCTGGGTGAGTTTGCCCTTGTGCGGGGCCCTGCCCATCTGGGGGGTGATGTTTGTCCAGGGCGCACCGATTTCGGTCACCCATGCCTATTTTGAAGCCGTCTCCGGACTGACCACCACGGGGGCCACCGTGCTCTCGGGGCTGGATGCGTTGCCGGTGTCGCTCAATATGTGGCGCACCTTCTTGCAATGGATGGGGGGGATGGGGATTTTGATTTTGGCCGTGGCCCTGCTGCCGCTGCTGGGGGTGGGGGGCAGCCAGCTGTTTCGCGCCGAAGCGGCCGGCCCGATCAAAGACACCAAGCTCACCCCGCGCATGGCGGGCACGGCCAAGGGGCTGTGGGGCGTGTACAGCCTGTTTTCGATTGCCTGCGCGGTGGCGTTTTGGCTGGGGGGGATGGCCCCGCTGGATGCGGTGATGCACATGTTTGCCACGGTCAGCTTAGGGGGGCTGTCGCCCCACGATGCCAGTTTTGGATTTTTTCAATCGCCGCTGCTGGAGGGCATCGCGCTGATTTTTATGCTGCTGGCCAGCTGCAATTTTGCGCTGTACTTTATTGCGTTGCGCAAAGGCAACTGGCGCACCCTGTGGAACGATCCGGAGATGCGGGCCACCATTGGCGTGCTGCTGGGCGGTGGGGTGTTGGTGGCGCTGCTGCTGTGGGCCAAGGGAGTGTACGGGCCGCTGGAGGCCCTGCGCTACGGGATGTTTCAGGTGGTCTCAGTGGCCACCACCACCGGCTTTGCCACGACCGATTACCTGACGTGGCCGGTGTTTGCCCCGGTGCTGATGCTGTTTTTATCCGGGGTGGCCACCAGTGCGGGCTCTACCGGGGGTGGCATCAAGATGATGCGCATGCTGATCTTGTTCCAACAAGCCCGGCGCGAAATGACCCGCCTGGTGCATCCCCGCGCGGTGCAGCCGGTGGTGGTGGGCGGCAAGGTGATTGAGCACCCGATGATTTTTTCGGTGCTGGCGTTTATGCTGGTTTACGGGGCCACCATCATTGTGCTCAGCATGGTGCTGTTGCTGACCGATTTGGACCCCGTCACCGCGTTCTCTGCCGTGGTGGCCAGCGTGCACTGCACTGGGCCGGGGCTGGGGGCCTTGGGGCCAGCGTCCAACTACGCGGTGCTTACGGATTTTCAGATTTGGGTGTGCACCCTGGGTATGCTGTTGGGGCGGCTGGAGATTTTGAGTTTCATGGCCTTGCTGACGCCCGCATTTTGGCGGCGCTGAGGATGTGGCTCGGGCCCAGGGAGGAACAAATACTGCCCCAAGCGGGTCAGCACTCCCTACAATCAGCCTCCATTGTCTATAGAGGGCATTCATGGTTCCGCACTTTATTACGGCCTTGACCGGCCCCATCAACGAGCTTGAGCAGCGCATCATCGACTCCACCCCAGCCATTGAGCGCTGGTTTCGGCTGGAGTGGATGGAGCACACGCCGCCGTTTTACGCTTCCATTGACCTGCGCAATTCCGGCTTCAAGCTGGCACCGGTCGATACCAACTTATTCCCCAGTGGCTGGAATAACCTGACCGAGCCCATGCTGCCGCTGGCCGTGCAGGCCACCATGGCCTCGATCGAGAAAATCTGCCCCGAGGCCCGCAATCTGCTCATCATTCCGGAAAACCACAACCGCAGCCCGTCGTACCTGGCCAGCTTGGCGCAGTTGCAGCGGATTTTCAAAATGTCGGGCTTGAATGTGCGCCTGGGCTCCATCAGCCCAGACGTGAAAAAACCGGTTGAAATCAACCTGCCCACCGGCCAAAGCGTGGTGCTAGAGCCAGTCGTGCGCACCAAGCGCCGCTTGGGGTTGAAGCACTTTGACCCTTGCACCATCTTGCTCAACAACGACCTATCGGCCGGGGTGCCGGGTATTTTGGAAGAGCTGTACGAGCAATACCTGCTGCCTCCGCTGCACGCCAGCTGGAGCATGCGCCGCAAATCGCGTCACTTCCAAAGCTATGAAGAGGTGGCCAAGCGCTTTGGCAAGATGCTGGGCATTGACCACTGGTTAATTCATCCCCTGTTTGCCAAGGCCGAGGGGCTGGACTTTGCCCAGCACACGGGCATGGAGGCCTTGTCTGCGCAAGTTGATGCGCTGCTGACCAAAATCCGCCGCAAATACAAAGAGTACGGCATCAAGGACAAGCCCTTCGTCATGGTCAAAGCCGACAACGGTACGTATGGCCAAGGCATCATGACCGTGCGCGATGCCAAGGAGTTGCCCGAGCTGCTGGCCACGGCCGGCGAAAAGCTGGGCTTTGTCCACAACGGCGTGTCGGTACACGATGTGATCGTGCAAGAGGGCGTGCAAACTTCTGAGCGTATGCACGATGCCGTGGCCGAGCCGGTGGTGTACACCATGGACCGCTACGTGGTCGGCGGCTTCTACCGCATGCACCCTGAGCGCGGCATCGACGAAAACCTTAACGCCCCTGGCTCCAGCTACGTGCCGCTGGCCTTTGCCCACAGTGCGCAAATGCCCCAGGCAGGGCAACACCCCGGTGCCAGTGCCCCCAATCGCTTCTACATGTATGGCGTGATTGGCCGCCTGGCCATGCTGGCGGCCAGCTACGAGCTGGAGGCCACCGACCCAGATGCCGAGGTGTACGACTAAGTCGCAAAACCGGCGTGAGCCCATGACGACAGAGCCGGTATGCCAGCCCTGAAAAAAATTTGAATATGAATGCACAGAGGCGCACAATTGCGCCTCTTTTTTTCTAGGAACCTCGGCCCCACAGCTGAGTGGCGTTTGTGCAAAACCAGTCCTCGTCGCTACCGGCGCTGACGTTGGGGGCCATTGGTGTCGTGTTTGGCGACATTGGCACCAGCGTGCTCTACACCGTCAAAGAAATCTTTGCCACTGGCCATGTGCAGTTCACCCATCACAACGTCTATGGTGTGCTGTCACTGATTTTTTGGACGCTGACCCTCATTGTTTCGCTTAAATACGTGGTGTTGGTGCTGCGCGCGGACAACAACGGCGAGGGGGGGCTGGTCGCCATGCTGACCTTGGCCTCCCGTGCCGTGGCGGATCGCCCGAAACTGCGCCACGGCATGCTCTTGGTGGGCATTTTTGGCACCTGTTTGTTCTACGGCGATGGGGTCATCACCCCCGCTATCACGGTGCTGGGGGCGATGGAGGGCCTGGAAGTGGTGTCGCCCCAGTTCAAGGCCTACGTCATCCCGCTGACCTTGCTGGTGCTGTTCGCCCTGTTCTTTGTGCAAAAAACAGGGACTGCTGGCATTGGCAAATTTTTTGGCCCGGTGATGATGCTGTGGTTCCTGGCCATTGCGGCTCTGGGGCTGCTGCATATTGCCCAGCACCCGGAGATTTTGTGGGCCCTCTCGCCCCACTACGCCTGGGGCTTTAGCCTGCACAACCCCGGCATCACCTTCATTATTTTGGGGGCCGTGGTGTTGTGCGTGACTGGCGGCGAAGCGCTGTACGCCGATATGGGGCATTTTGGCAAGCGCCCGATTCGTGTGGCGTGGTTTTCGATTGCCATGCCCGCACTCACCTTGAATTATTTTGGCCAAGGGGCGCTGCTGCTGGCGCAGCCAGAGGCGGTGAAAAACCCATTTTTTTACTTGGCACCCGAATGGGCCGCTTTGCCCCTGGTGGGCTTGGCCACGGCGGCGGCGGTGATTGCTTCGCAGGCGCTGATTTCCGGGGCGTTTAGCGTGACCAAGCAGGTGATTCAGCTGGGCTTTTTGCCTCGCCTGCAAGTGCGCCATACCAGCGTGTATGACAAGGGGCAGATTTACATCCCCTTCGTCAATTGGGCGCTGTTTGCGCTGATCGTGCTGGCAGTGGGGCTGTTTCGCAGCTCGGGCAACTTGGCGGCGGCTTATGGCATTGCGGTGACGACCGATATGTTGATCACCACGGTGCTGACGTTCTTTGTGATTCGCTACGCTTGGAAGCTGCCATTAATGCTGTGCATCACGGCCACCGGGGTGTTTTTTACGGTGGATGTGCTGTTTTGGGCCTCCAATTTGCTCAAGCTTTTGCACGGGGGCTGGTTTCCTTTGGTCATTGCGGGGGTGGTTTTTTTGCTCATGGTGACGTGGCGGGATGGCCGGGCGCGGCTGGGCGCTGCCATGCAAGAGTCGGCGTTAGAGCTGCAAGCATTTTTGGATGCGTTGTTTCTTGCTCCGCCCACGCGGGTACCGGGCACCGCCGTGTTTTTGACCTCCAAAGAGGCTTTTGTGCCCAATGCCCTGCTGCACAACCTCAAACACAACAAGGTGCTCCATGCGCAAAATGTGTTTGTGACGGTGCGCAGCCACGAGGTGCCGTGGGTGGCCATGGACCAGCGCCTGGAGGTGCGCTCTTTGGGCCATGGCTGCTGGTCGGTCATCGTCCACTACGGGTTTAAAAATGACTACGATTTGCCCCGTGCTTTGGCCTTGCTCGAAGGAGCCGGGGTGGCGCTGACGCTCAACCCCATGGCGACCAGTTACTTTGTTTCCCGCGACATTGTGGTGCCGACGCTGGGCCAAGGCATGGCGCTCTGGCGTGAAAAGCTGTTTGCCCAAATGCACCGCAGCGCCAGCACGGCGGCCGAGTTTATGAATCTGCCCAGCAATGCTGTGGTGGAATTGGGGTCGAAGGTAGAAATTTAAGCTATTTAGGGCTTAAACCCTTATGTATCAAGCGCTAACAGCTATATAAATTGTTTATTCAGACATGCAGTTTTTTCGGGATGTAAGCCTCTCCACCATCGTGGCGGGGCTGGTGGCCGTATTGGTGGGCTTTACCAGCTCCATCGCCTTGGTCTTTCAGGCAGCGCAATCGTTGGGTGCCAGCAGTGCGCAAATCACCTCCTGGGTCTGGGCACTGTGCATGGGTGTGGGGCTGTGCTGCATCGTGCCTTCGTTATGGCTGCGCCAACCGGTCATGGTGGCCTGGTCCACGCCCGGCGCTGCCGTTTTGGCCGCAGGCGGTGCGGCAGGGCAGTTTGGTCTGGAGCAGGCCGTGGGTGCGTTTATCGGCAGCGCCGTGCTGATCCTCCTGTGCGGAGTGACGGGGATTTTTGAGCGCCTCATGACGCGCATTCCTGTGGCCTTGGCTTCGGCCTTGCTGGCCGGTGTGTTGGCCAAATTTGGCATGGATGCCTTTGGCGCTGCCGCCAGTGGCCCCGCCATCGTGCTGCCCATGCTGGCAGCTTACATCCTGGGCAAGCACTACCACCCCCGCTATGTGGTGCTGTGGACGTTGGTTGCGGGCATCGCTGCGGCAGCCCTGCAAGGCCAACTGCACTGGGAGCAAGTGCAGTGGACGCTGGCCACGCCGCAATGGACCACGCCGGTCTTCACGTGGCAGGCCTTTGTCAGCCTGGGCCTGCCGCTGTTTGTGGTCACCATGGCTTCGCAAAATCTGCCTGGGGTCATTGTTATGCGCTCGGCAGGCTATGCCGTGCCGGTGTCGGGCATCGTCAGCCTGACGGGAGCGCTCAGTGCTGTGCTGGCCCCTTTTGGCGGGTATGCCATTAACTTTGCGGCCATTACTGCCGCCCTGTGTACCGGCACCGAGGCGCACCCCGACCCGGCCCGGCGCTACACCGCTGCGGTGGTTTGCGGCGTGGCCTATCTAATACTAGGGGTGTATGCCGCTGTGGTTACCGGCTTGCTGTTGGCTTTTCCGAAAGAATTGGTGCTGGCCATCGCCGGGTTTGCCTTGCTGGCCAGCATCGCCGGTGGCTTGCACGCTGCCTTGGCCGATGCCCGGCAGCGGGAAGCCGCCATCGTGACTTTTTTGGTCACCTTAAGCGGTGTGACGCTGTTGGGCGTAGGCTCAGCGTTCTGGGGGGTGGCAGCAGGTGCAGCGGTTTTGCTGGCGCAAAAGCTCCCCCAATGGAACAAGATTTAACTCACGGACTGTTATGCAACTGCTTTTTATTGCCGATCCACTGGCCAGCTTCAACACCAAAAAAGACACCACTTTCGCCATGATGCGCGAAGCGCAGCGCCGGGGGTATGCCATCTACGCTTGCCAGCCGCAGCACTTGCAATGGCAAGCCGGTGGCCAAGTGGAGGCACTCGTGCAGCACATTCGTATCACCGATGCCGCCCCTGGCAGTACCGACTGGTTTGAAGTGCTGCAAACACAAACCCGCACTGTGGCCAGCTTTACCGCCAGTTTGATGCGCAAAGATCCGCCGTTCGATAGCGAGTTTTTTTACGCCACCCATCTGCTCTCCCAGGCCGAGCGGGAAGGGGCCAAAGTCTTCAACAACCCGGCAGCCCTGCGTGAGCATCCGGAAAAACTCGCTGTCATGGAATTTCCCCAGTTCCTCGGCCCCACCTTGGTGACCCGCCAGGCGTCGGCCATTCGTGCTTTCCACGCCCAGCACCAGGACATCATCCTCAAGCCCCTGGACGGCATGGGCGGCATGGGCATCTTCCGGGTCAAGTCCGATGGACTGAACCTTGGTTCCATCATCGAAACCCTCAACCAAAATGGGGGCACCAGCGTCATGGTGCAAAAATTCCTGCCGGAAATCAGTGCAGGTGATAAGCGCATCCTCATCATTGGGGGCCAGCCCGTGCCCTTCTGCTTGGCTCGCATCCCACAAGGCAACGAAGTGCGTGGCAACCTGGCTGCAGGTGGCAAAGGCGTGGCACAACCCCTGAGTGCCTCCAATCAAGCCATGGCCGAGGCCGTTGGTGCCCAACTGGCCCCTCGGGGTTTGCTGCTCATTGGGTTGGATGTTATTGGCGAGTGCATCACCGAAATCAATGTGACCAGCCCCACTTGCTTCCAGGAAATCCAGCAGCAAACAGGCTGTGATGTCGCAGCCTTGTTCATTGATGCGCTGGAGTACGCCTGCAAAGTGTGAGAATTTCCGGGAAAACCCCAATCTCATGCTATAGTTCGCCCCCTCGCAACGACAAGCGGCGGGGCGGTGATTCAGAAGAATTGCAGGCCCAGAAGAAAATTTTCTTCACCACTTGTCAGGTGCACAAATTTCTGTGTAGGATGCAAGGC
>NZ_JBHSEY010000046.1:0-119495 GCF_042654745.1 Comamonas denitrificans | reverse complement strand
CAGGAGCCATCAACGGACCAGGCGGTTTATTGCGACTAGGACGGGGACTGGAATACGGGGGCAACATCAGACCTTGGGTTACTCCACTCCCCTGGAGGTCTATGCGCAGCACTTGCAGCGGCTAAGCTTCCAGGCTGATTCAGTGCACTGAACAAATGTTGCACTTGGACTTGAATCCGCCGTCGAAATCACTAACCAGGCTGCTATATTTTTTGCAATAACATGGTTCACATCTAGGTGAAACAAGCTTGCAAAGGAGTCAAAAACGTGTTTATGACGGCGCCAGCCATGTGGGTGTTAAAGCGTTTGGGCTTGCGTGGCAAGTTTGCCTTGGTCAGCGTGCTGGGGTTGGGCAGCATGGCGGGCGCTGGATGGGCCGTCCAAGCGCTGCCGACCCTGTCGGCCCTGGGGGTGGTGCTGGGCGCAGGGGCGCTTTTTTTGTATGTGCTCTGGGCTTTTCAAGCGGTGCTGATGCAGCAACTGGGGCAGTTGTCCCAGGCCATGGCCCAAGCCACGGCGGGCGACTTGACGGTGCGGGTCGAGGCCCAGGGGCGCGATGAGCTGGCGCAGATGGCGCAGCTGCTGGACAAAATGGTGATTGCCCTGTCCAGCATGGTGGCCGATGTGCTCAGCAATGCCGCCCTGGTGTCGCACACGGGAGCCACTTTGCTGCAAGACAATCAATTGCTGGCTGAGCGCACCGACCAGCAGGCCAGCAATGTGGTGCAAACCGTGACCAGCGTGGAGCAAATCACCGCCGCCGTGCAAAACAATGCCCAGGCTGCCACCGCCGCCCAGCAGCAGACACAACACGTGCGCTCCAGCATGGATGCGGGCGTGGTGGTGATGGACAAGACCGTCAATTCTGTCGAATCCATTGAGAGCAGCGCCGGGCGCATGTCCGAGATCATTGGCACGATTGATGCAATTGCTTTTCAAACCAATATCCTGGCGCTCAATGCCGCCGTAGAGGCCGCGCGCGCAGGCGAGCAGGGGCGCGGGTTTGCGGTGGTGGCCTCCGAGGTGCGCACTTTGGCACAGCGCTCGGGCGATGCGGCCAAGGAAATTCGCGGTCTGATTGAGGATTCGGTGCGCCAAGTCACCGACAGCACCCGGCTGATTCGCCAAGCCGGGCAGGATATGCGCCAGGTGGCCCGGGGCATTCACGATGTGGCTGGGCACGTTGAGGCGATTGCCCAATCCTCCAGCGAACAAGGCCATGGCTTGGCGCAGATTGGCCAGGCCATACACCACATTGACCAACTGACCCAAAACAACGCCCACATGGTGCGCGATGCCGTACACCAGGCGCAAAGCCTGGAGCTGCGCGCCCGAACTTTGGGGGAATCGGTGCAAGGGTTTCATTTGCAACAAGGCAAGCCCCAAGAGGCCATTGAGCTGGTCGATCGTGCGGTGCAGTTGCGCCGCTCCCACACCTGGGGGCCGCAGTTTTGGAATTTTTTAACCGACCCGCAGCAGCGCTTGTTTTACAAGGATATGTATGTTTTTATCCTCGATGCGCTGGGCAATTACATCGTGTTTGGTGGCAACCCGGCCAAGGTCGGCACCAGTGTGCACCAGCTGCCGGGGGTGGATGGGCAGGGCTTGCTCAACGCCATCGTGAACCAATCAGAGCAAGGGCCAGGTTGGGTGGAGTACGACTTCACCAACCCAGTGACCGGGCAGGTGCAAGCCAAAATGTCGTACGTGCGCAAGCTCGATGATGGCTATTTGGGCTGTGGCGTGTACAAAAAATTCAACGGCTAGGGCTGGCCCTGGGCATCGGCTTATTGGCTGGCTTATCGGCTCATGCCCTGGGCTGGCGCAGTGCCCGGGCTTTGGCCAGCGCTTGGGCAATGGCCGAGGCCTTGGCGCTTTTTTCATCGTGCGCCGTGCTGGTGGCGCTGGCAGTGGGGGCAGCGGCACTCAAACGCGCCTGGTGCTGGGTGTAGCGCTGGCGGGCCTGGGCGGCTTGCTGCGGGCTCCAGGCTTGCCAGCCGCTGGCATGGGGGGTGACCACATCCAGCTCAATGCAATCGACCGGGCAGGCCGGAATGCACAGCTCGCAGCCGGTGCAGTGCTCGGCCACCACGGTGTGCATGAATTTATTGGCCCCCAAGATGGCATCGACCGGGCAGGCCTTGATGCACAGGGTGCAGCCAATGCACCAGGCCTCGTCAATGCGGGCCACGGTCAGCGGCCCTTCAATGCCAAATTGTGGGTTCAAGGGCTGCGCAGGCTGGCCCGTCAGCGCGGCCAAGCGCTGCACGCCCTCTTGCCCGCCGGGGGGGCATTGGTTGATGGGGGCCTCGCCCGCAGCAATGGCGCTGGCGTAGCTGGCGCAATCGGGGTAGCCGCAGCGCGTGCACTGGGTTTGCGGCAGGGCTTGGTCAATCAAAAAAGCCAGCCCGGATAAGGCTGGCTTGGTGGCAAAAGCTGCAGTCATGGCCGCCGAGTTTAGCGTTGGACGCAACCCTTTGGCTTAGCGCTTGGCTTTACGCCCGGTTTCTTTGCGTTTTCCGGCCGACTGGGCATTCACCACAATGGCGGGGGCAGCAGGCGTGGCCGGGGCGGCGGCTGTGGGCGCCGGGGCAGCGGGCAGGGCAGGGGTCTGCACCGTAGCAGGATTGGCGTTTTCAGGAGCTGTTTGCGCAGTGTTGATAATGATTTCAAACTGTTTTTGCTCAGAAACCGTTGTCTTTTCAGCGGGTGGCGCTACTTCTTCGACAGGCTCTTGTGCTGGCACCGATGGTTTGGGGTGGTGGCGCAAGATGAATTCGCGCACCTGCGGGTACACCACTTTGCGCCAGCGGCTGCCGCTGAAGATGCCGTAGTGGCCCGCGCCGGCAATTTCCAGGTGCTGGCGCGCATCTGGGGCAATGCTGGTGCACAAATCGTGGGCGGCTTGGGTTTGGCTGATGCCGGAGATATCGTCCAGCTCGCCCTCAATGGTCAAGAGTGCGGTGTCCTTGATGTCTTGCGGGCGCACACGCTCCAACTGGCCTTCGGGGTTGCGAATATCCCAGGTGCCGCGCACCAAGTTGAAGTCTTGGAACACCACGCGGATGGTTTGCAGGTAATAGGGCGCATCCAGGTCGAGCACGGCGTTGTATTCGTTGTAGAACTTGCGGTGCTGCTCGGCGCTGGCCTCGTCGCCGCGCGTCAGGCTCTTGAAGTAATCGTAGTGGCTGCTGGTGTGGCGGTCGGGGTTCATGGCCACAAAGCCGGTGTGCTGCAAAAAGCCGGGGTACACGCGCCGACCGGCACCGGGGTAGTTGTCGGGCACGCGGTGGATGACGTTGTTCTCAAACCACTCAAAGCTGCGCTGCATGGCCAGGTTGTTCACCGAGGTGGGCGAGCGCTGGGCATTGATGGGGCCGCCCATCATGGTCATGGACAGCGGGGTTTTTTCGCCCCGGCTGGCCATGAGCGAGACGGCCGCCAGCACCGGCACGGTGGGCTGGCATACGCTGATGACGTGGCAGTTGCCATAGCGTGCCTGCAGGTGGCGAATGAATTCCTGCACGTAGTTGATGTAATCGTCCAGGTGAAATTCGCCCTCAGACAGGGGAATCATGCGGGCGTTTTTCCAGTCGGTGATATAGACCTTGTGGTCGCCCAGCATGCTGCGCACGGTATCGCGCAGCAAGGTGGCGTAGTGGCCGGACAGGGGGGCGACGATCAGCACCGGGGGCTGGCCCAGCAGGGTGTCCAGCGTGGCGGGGTGGTCAGAAAAACGCTTGAAGCGGCGCAGCTCGCAAAAGGGCTTGTCAATCTCCACGCGCTCGCGAATGGTTACGTCCACGCCATTGACCTGCACCGATTGAATGCCAAATTGCGGCTTCTCGTAGTCTTTGGCCAGGCGGTAGAACAGGTCAAATGCTGCCACCGTGCGCTGGGTGGCGAACGATTTGGACAGGGGCAACAATGGGTTGCTGTAAAGCTTGGCGGTGGCCTGCGCAAAATCGGCAAAGGGCTCGAGCAGGGAGCGTTGCGCTTCGTAAATGTGGTACAGCATTAGGACAAACTTAAAATGTTGCGGTGCAGCAAATATAGCAAAAAGCCCTTTCCCCGCGCAATACAAGTCAGGGTTTTTAACTTTTCTATTTTTGTTAAAGATTCTTGTTTTTTCAAGCGTATAAAGCGTTAAAAGCTATCATTTTTATCTTGCTTGGTGTTGGCGATATGCGAAACGTCGCTGGCCGGCAGGTCTTTCAAGCGGTGGTTGCTCCACACTTGGCGCCAATGCCGCGCCCCAGGCAGCCCGTGGCGCAGGCCCAGCATGTGCCGGGCAATGGCATACCAGTGGGTGCCGTGCTCTGCCGCCTCGCGCTGCATGTAGGCCACCATCTGCGCTTCGATCTCGTGGTGGCTCAGGGCAAAAGGCGCTGCGCCAAAAAATTGCTCATCCCAGGTCGTCAGCCACCAAGGGTTGTGGTAAGCCTCGCGTCCGACCATGACACCATCGACCAGGGCCAGCTGCTCGGCCACGGTGGCGCTGTCTTTGATGCCGCCGTTGATAGCAATCGTCAGCTGCGGAAAATCGCGTTTGAGCTGCGCCACCACGCCATAGCGCAGCGGGGGAATATCGCGGTTCTCCTTGGGCGATAGGCCTTTGAGCCAGGCGTTGCGGGCGTGCACGATGAACACCTCGCAGCCCGCATCGGCCACCGTGCCGACAAAATCGCGCACAAAGCCATAGCTCTCGTCCTGGTCAATGCCAATGCGGTGTTTGACCGTTACCGGAATCGTCACCGCATCGCGCATGGCTTTGACGCCGTCGGCCACCAGCGCTGGCTCGCGCATCAGGCAGGCCCCAAACGCGCCGCGCTGCACCCGTTCGCTGGGGCAGCCGCAGTTCAGGTTGATCTCGTCATACCCCCATTCCTGCCCCAAGCGGGCGGCCTGGGCCAAATCCGCCGGTTCACTGCCGCCCAGTTGCAAGGCCACGGGGTGCTCTTCAGCATTCAAGCGCAAATGCCGCGCCACATCGCCATGCAGCAGGGCACCGGTGGTGACCATCTCGGTGTACAGCAGCGCATAGCGTGAGAGCAGGCGGTGCAGATAACGGCAGTGCCGATCCGTCCAATCAAGCATTGGGGCAACGGAAAGGCGTGGGTACTGATTAAGCTTTTGTTTTTTATCGATTTTCTCTTGCATAGTAGCTACTTTTTGTGGGTTGTAGCACCGTCGGTAGCACCCCGAAAAACGCCCAACAATCCCTAACCATCCCGGTTTCAGTTTGTTGGTGCTACTTCCCATACACGGCGCAGATGCGTCTTAAAGACAAGGGCGCGATTGTGCCCACAGAAGCGCAGGCCTTCACCAAGAAGGCTTTGGCGCAGGCGTGGATCAAGCGCTGAGAGGCGGTGCTGCAAGAGCAGCGGGCCAGCGGCGCATTCGGTCAGCCTCGGCGCACGGAGGGCGATTGGCTCGATGCGTATGTCCAGCAGTCTGATCCACAAAAAAGAGCGGTAATGGTGCTTACAGAAAGGCCTGTCTTTGCAGCCTTAGCGCATCGCGGTCAATGCTGGAGGCGAGCAGCTCCATATCGGACGGGCTGACGCCCAGTGCGCTGAAGTGCGAGACCCAGCGATCGACGATGGTGGCCACCTGCCGCACCAGCGCGATGGCGCGGGACTTTTTGATGGCATATTCGTTGATCTGGGTGAGGGCGTTTTCCAAGCTGGATTCAGCGCCTGCAGTGCCGACAATGAGCGCTTGATAGCCCAGGTTTTGCAGGCTGGGCACCACGTCGTACGCAGGGGTGAGGTCGTAGTAACCGTCTGCCAGATTGAGGCTGATGCAGTGGTTGCGCTCGTGGTCGTCGGTGTTGTCCATGAGGATGTTGAAGACCATGCGTTTAAAGAGCTCTTCGCGCATGGCGGCTTGCCGGTCTGGATGGCCCAGGCGCAGCAAGATGGTGGCCAGATTGCTGTAGCTTTGCTCCAGCCCCGCAGCGCGCAATGCGGTGTGGGCAGATTGGCAATGCACGCGGTAGGGGCCCAGGCGGTCAAATCGCTCAATCGTGAGGGCGTGGCGCAATTTGCCGTGGCGCATGGGCAGCGGCAGCACGGCGGTGTTGGCGACGTACAGGCCTGCTTGGGCAGCCAGCGTCATGGTGGCGTGCTCGATCAGCGGGGTGTCCACGGGGTCGTCAACCTCGCTGAATTTGATGACGCAGGGGCCGTTGTCAGTTTGCAGCAGGGCCTTGGGCCGTGCGCCGCCCAGGGTAACGCCGGGTTGGATGAGGCGCTGTATCTCTGCGGTGATGGGGGCCTGGCTTTGTACGTCTTCCACCGCAGTGGCCAGCTGGGCCAGATCCTTCAACTGCGGATAGGGGCTGAGGTAGCGGGGCATGTACTGATCGGCCGAGGTGGAGATGCCTAGCGCACCAAAGCGGTCGTCGCCGGCGAAGAGCAGCATTTCCAGAATGGACAGGCGCGCGGGGCGGTCGATGTGGCGGATGATGCGCTCGCCCCAGCGGTCAGGGCGGGCATCGTCAATGGCACCGGGGGCCGTGTTTTTCTGGCCAGTGGTGAAGGTCTGCCCCTGAATGAGGGGCAGGTCTTCGCTGAGGGCAAAGTTCCACCACTGCGGCGCGTAGGTGAAGGTGGCGCAATCAGAGACCAGCTGAGACAGGCCCAGCTCACCTACCAACGTGGGCGCGTCGGGGTTGAGCATGGCCCAGACGTAGAGCCGGTCTTGGGGCACATAAGTGCGGGGCGATACGGTGTTGGGCTGGGTCATTGCTTTTTAGGGGCTGACTTGGCGAGGAGGGCAGCGAGGCCTGCGGATGCTGGGCTAGGCGCTGATTGCAGGCGTTGCGGCGTAGCAATATTGACTGGGCGAAGCGAGGAAGCCGGAAACACTTTGGTTGGTTTGGGCTGTGTTTTGCGTTTTGTCTTCACCTTGGCCACCTCCTTCTCCAGTGCCGCATGGTCGTGCTGCGGCGCAATCAGGTCGGCCAGCCCGCCAGCTTGGTTGATCAGCCACATGCACATCACGTACGAGGCCATGGCTACGGATGGGTCACCGCGCTCGATACGCGCCATGGTGGGCTGCGAGATGCCCAGCTTTTTGGCCCATTGCGCCTGTGATTCTCCGCGCCGCTTGCGGGCGATGACGATGTTTTGCGCCAGCTGTTCAATTTGCTGGAGCACGGCTTGTGGGTAGTCGGCTGGGGGTGTAGTTTGGCGTGGCATTCATAGATATTAGTGATTTATCAAAAATATGCAAATCTATGAATTTTTTTGAGTAAAGAGGCTATGCATGGCGGCCATGCATAGCAATCAAAAACAACAAAAACCCCTTGAGGGGCTTTTGTTTGCCAGTGCAAAAAACAAGCGTGTTGCACTGGCGTGACCGGGGGGATTGCCGTTGGTCGGCCAACCGCGCTTAGAACGTGTTCATGATCTCGAATGAAGGTGTGGGGGATGCGGTTGGGGATGGGTTGCGAGGCGCAAACCACAGCAATAGCTTGGCTATTGCGAGGATTTGCAACGACGCAGCCCGCCCGAAGCGGCGCCCGCACACCCATGAGGAGATCGTGAACACGTTCTTAGAACGCCGGTACGACCGCGCCTTGGTATTTGTCCAGGATGAACTGTTTGGTCTCTGGGCTGTGCAGGGCTTTCATCAGCTTGGCAATGTCGGCACCGTCAGCGCGGTCTTTGCGGGCGGCCACGATGTTGGTGTAAGGCGAGTCAGCCCCTTCAATGAACAGCGCATCTTTGGTGGGGTTGAGCTTGGCTTCGATGGCGTAGTTGGTATTGATCAGGGCCAAATCCACATCGGCCAAAGCGCGGGGCAGCAGGGGGGCTTCAAGCTCTTTGAATTTCAGTTTTTTGGGGTTTTTCACAATGTCCAGCGGGGTGGGGGTCAGGCTGGCGGGGTCTTTGAGTTCAATCAGGCCCTGCTTGGCCAGCAAGATCAGCGCACGGCCGCCGTTGGAGGGGTCGTTGGGGATGGCGATCAAGGCACCGTCTTTGAGTTCGGCCACGTTTTTGATTTTGCTGGAGTAGGCGCCAAACGGCTCGACGTGAACCTTGCCATTGGGCACGGTGACCAGGCTGCTTTGGCGGTCTTTGTTGTAGCTGTCCAGGTAGGGCTGGTGCTGGAAGAAGTTGGCATCGAGCTGCTTGTCTTGCACGGCGGCGTTGGGCTGCACGTAGTCGCTGAATTCTTTGACTTGCAGCTCAATGCCAGCGGCCTTGAGTTGGGGCTTGATGAAGTTCAGGATTTCCGCGTGCGGCACGGCCGTGGCGGCCACTTTGAGCACGTCAGCGGCTTGGGCGGTGAAGGCCAGGGTGGCGATGGCAACGGCAGTCAGGGTTTTTTTCAACATGGTGGTCAATCAAACAAGAAAACAAGCAGGTTGTGGGGTGTCCAGGGCCTTGGGGGTCGCGGTGCGGTTGCGATTGCCACGGGCCGTGGGGTGAGAAGTTGCATAGTCTAGGGGTGGTTGGTGGGCGTGGATTGGAATTTTTTCTTATTTGGTTATAAGGAATCTGGTTTTTATGCATTTGCAGGCAGGCCTTGCCAGGTCTGCTGGCCGGACGGAGCTGGCTCTGGCGCTGGCGGCAATGCGCCCAGGGTGTACTGGCTGTGAAAGTGGCGCTGTTGCTGGGTTAGGGGGTCGGTGAAGGCAATCGCTTGTGCCAATAGCCGCAGCGGGCGGGAAAAGTCGCCTTCCGGTGCATCGTTCACCTCGGGGTAGAGGCCATCGCCCAAGATGCCGATGCCCAGGGCCGCCATGTGTACGCGCAGTTGGTGGCGTTTGCCGCTGATGGGCTCCAATTGGTAACGGGCCCAGTGGGTGTTGTGCTCTAGCAGCGTCAGGCGGGTGTGGCTATTGGGCGGGCCAGCCACTTCGTGCATGCGGATGAAGTGGCCGCTTTCCTGCATGCGGCTGTGGTGTTCGCGCGGGAAGCCAAGCTCGGGCCGGTAAGGCGCGATGGCTTGGTAGGTTTTGTGCACACGCTGCTCGCGAAACAGCGCTTGGTACGCCCCCCGGTCACTGCGCTGGGTGGACAGCAGTACCAGTCCGGCCGTGTCGCGGTCAATGCGGTGGATGGGGGACAGGTCTGGCAGGCCCAGCTGATTTTTTAGCTGCACCAGCAAGGTGTGCTGGATGTAGCTGCCGCCGGGGGTGACGGGCAGAAAGTGCGGCTTGTCGGCCACGACCAGGTGGGCATCTTGGTACAGCACCTGGGCCCGAAAAGGCATGGGCGGCTCGTGCGCTGTTTGGCGGTAGTAGTAGATGCGCAGGCCGGTCAAAAATGGGGTTTCTGGGGTGACGGGGCGGCCCCGCTCATCGACCACTTCGTGGGCAGCCATGCGCTGCAGCCAGTCGCTGCGCGAGACCGCAGGCAGGCGTTGGCACAAAAAATCCAATGCCAAGCCCTGGCCTTGGCTGGGCAGCACCACGCAGCTGGGTTTGACCCCATTTTTTAATGGGAGCACTTTCGGGTCATTTTTATTGAACATTAGAAATAAAAGTATTTAAAATATCGGCAAATAAAGTGCAAATAGCTATAAAAAAATAAAAAATAGCCCGTCAATCGTTTAAGCCTTCCTGCGTATCTTTGGCAGCAAGCCTCGCAACTTCAGCGAAAATCGCCCGCCATGAATTCTTCCTCCCCAATGTCACCTGCAACCGCCAGTGCGCCGCGTTTGCAGTTGGTGGGTATTACCAAACGGTATCCTGCTGTGGTGGCCAATGATGCGGTCAGTCTAAGCGTGCAACCAGGCCAAGCCCATGCCATCTTGGGTGAGAACGGTGCGGGTAAATCAACCCTGATGAAAATTATCTACGGCAGCACCCAGCCCGATGCCGGTCAGGTGCTGTTTGATGGCCAGCCGGTGCAAATTCGCAATCCCCAGCAGGCCCGCCAGTTGGGCATTGCCATGGTGTTCCAACACTTTAGTTTGTTTGACACCTTGACCGTGGCACAGAATGTGTGGCTGGGCTTGGACAAAAGCTTGAGCCTGGCCGAAGTCACGCAGCGCATGATCGACAAAGGCCGCCAGTACGGTTTGGAGCTCGATCCGCAGCGGCCCGTGCACACCCTCTCGGTGGGGGAGATGCAGCGGGTGGAAATTGTGCGGGCGCTGCTGGCCAATCCCCGTTTGCTGATTTTGGATGAGCCCACCTCGGTGCTCACACCCCAGGCGGTGGAGCAGTTATTTGTCGTTTTGCGCCAGCTGGTCAGCGAAGGCTGCTCTATTCTGTATATCAGCCACAAGTTGCACGAAATTCGTGCCCTGTGTACCGCGTGCACGGTGCTGCGTGGCGGCAAGGTCACGGGCGTGTGCCAGCCGCAAAACGAGAGCAACGCCTCGCTCTCGCGCCTGATGATTGGGGCCGAGCCTGCGGCGCTAGAGCACCGCCCGGCGCAGGCCGGCGACGTGGTATTGCAAGTGCGTGATTTGCTGCTGCCGCGCCAAGATGCGTTTGGCGTAGATTTAATCGATGTGAGCCTGCAGGTGCGCAGTGGCGAAGTGGTGGGCATTGCCGGTGTCTCGGGCAACGGCCAGCAAGAGCTGCTGCGGGCCTTGTCCGGCGAAGACACCCGGGCGCAGCCCGCGATGGTGCAGGTCACCGGCCAAGACGTGGCCCGCTTGGGCCCCCAGCAGCGCCGGGCGCTGGGCCTGCACTTTGTGCCCGAAGAGCGCCTGGGCCGGGGGGCGGTGCCCACCATGGGGTTGGCGCACAACCTGCTGCTTACGCGCAGCGATGCGGTGGGGGCCATGGGTTGGTTGCACCTGGGGCAACTGAAGGCGCAGGCCCGGGCCATCATTGAGCGTTTTGGTGTGAAAGCGGGGGGGGCCGATGCGCCAGCGCGCTCGCTTTCCGGGGGGAATTTACAGAAATTCATTGTGGGGCGCGAGATTGCCGCCCAGCCCAAGCTCATCATCATTGCCCAGCCCACCTGGGGCGTGGATGTGGGGGCGGCCGCGCAAATTCACGCCGAGATTTTGGCGCTGCGCGATGCCGGGTGTGCCGTGCTCATCGTGAGCGAAGAACTGGATGAATTGTTTGAGTTAAGCGACCGTTTGTACGTACTGGCCAAAGGGCATTTAAGCCCCAGCGTGGCCCGTGCCGATGCCACGGTCCAGCAAGTAGGGGAATGGATGAGTGGCTTGTGGAATGCCGACGTGCAACAGCATTTGGCCGATATGGAGCAGGTGCTGCCCAGCAGCGAAGCCGCGCAGGCAAATGCCCTGGTGAAGGGGCCGCAGCATGTTTAAGTTGGAACAACGCCCGCAGCCATCCAAGCTGTGGACTTATGCGGCGCCGCTGTTGGCCTTGGCGGTGACCGTGGGCATTGGCGTGCTGCTCTTTATTTTGCTGGGCAAAGACCCGGTGAAAGGCTTGCAAGCTTTTTTTTGGGAGCCGATCAAATCCGCCTACGCACTGGGCGAGTTGGCCATGAAGGCCACGCCCCTGCTGCTGATTGCCTTGGGGCTGGCCGTGTGCTTTCGCTCCAATATCTGGAACATTGGGGCCGAGGGGCAATTTGTCATCGGCGCGGTGGCCGCCGGTGGCGTGGCGCTGCTGGCGGACAAGAGCACGGGGGGCTGGATTATTCCGGTCATTTTGCTCGCCGGGGTGTTGGGTGGCATGGCCTGGGCGGCCATCGTGGCCTTGCTGCGTGACCGTTTTAATGCCAATGAGATCTTGGTCAGCCTGATGCTGGTGTACATCGCCACCTTGGTACTGAGTTACTTGGTGTATGGCCCATGGAAAGACCCGGCCGGCTACAACTTTCCGCAATCGAAGCTGTTTGAGCCGATTACACAAATACCTAAATTAATAGCTGGAAGCCGTTTAAACATCGGCGTTTTCCTGGCTTTGGGTGCTGCTGCGCTGCTGTGGGTGTTTTTGTTTCGCACCCGCGCTGGCTTTGCGCTGCAGGTGGGCGGCTTGGCCCCGGCCGCAGCGCGGTATGCGGGATTTTCTTCGCGCCGTGCGTTGTGGACGGCGCTGTTGGTCTCTGGGGCTACCGCCGGTTTGGCCGGGGCATTGGAGGTAGCGGGCCCCATCGGCCAGCTCACGCCGTATGTGCCAGCGGGCTACGGTTTTGCGGCCATCATCGTGGCCTTTGTGGGGCGCTTGCACCCGGTGGGCATGATTTTTTCGGCGATTTTGATGAGTATGTTTTACATCGGGGGAGAGTTGGCCCAATCCCGTTTGGGGCTGCCCAAGGCCTTGTCAGGCGTGTTCCAGGGGTTGCTGCTGTTTAGCCTGTTGGCCTGCGATACCTTGATCGCTTACCGCGTGCGCTGGATGGGGCGCGCCCAAGCAGTTGCCGCTGCACAAGGAGGGCGCTAAGCATGGATGCCTACGCTTTACTCTTTGCCTCGACGCTGAGCGCGGGCACGGTATTGGCCCTGGCTTCGCTGGGCTTGCTGATCAATGAAAAGGTCGGCATCGTTAATTTAGGTGCCGAAGGCATGATGCTGTGCGCCGCCTTGGCCGGTTTTGCCACTGTGGTGGCCACCGGCAGCACAGGGCTGGGGTTTGCCGCAGGCATGGCCGCAGGTGCTGTGCTGGCCGGTATTTTTGGGGTGCTGGTGATTTGGCTCAACACCAATCAGTACGCCACGGGGCTGGCGTTAAGTTTGTTTGGTGCCGGTTTTTCTGCCTTTGCCGGCTTGAATTTCGTCCAGGCCAAGATGCCGACCTTGCCCAAGTACAGCATCCCGGGCTTGTCCGATATTCCGCTGATCGGCCCGGCCCTGTTTAACCACCACCCGTTGGTGTACCTGGCCGTGGTGCTGGCGCTGGGGCTGATGTGGTGGCTGGACCACTCTCGCGCTGGCTTGGTGCTGCGGGCGGTGGGCGAATCGCCCGATTCGGCACACGCCCTGGGCTATCCCGTGCGCCGCATCCGCTTGCTGGCGGTGATGGCCGGGGGCGCTTTGTGTGGCTTGGCCGGGGCGTATATCTCCACCGTCTATACCCCCCTGTGGGTTGAAGGCATGGTCGCCGGCCGGGGCTGGATTGCCCTGGCCCTGACCACCTTTGCCACCTGGCGACCTGTGCGGGTGCTGCTGGGCGCGTATTTGTTTGGTGGGGTGACCATGCTGCAGTTTCACTTGCAAGCCTCAGGGGTGCAGGTGGCCAGCCAGCTGTTGTCGATGCTGCCTTATGTGGCAACCATCGTTGTTTTGGTGTTGATTTCGCGCAACCCCACTTGGATTCGTGCGAACATGCCCGCCTCGTTGGGTAAGCCTTTTTATCCAGGCAATTGACCGTTTTTTCCTTGGAACGTGTTGGCGCTTTGCGCACAGGTGGCCGCTGTTGCCTACCTGTGCGGCAATCGTAAACATGGGCTTCAGGCGAGCGCACTGGGCTCGCCTTTTTTCATACTGTGTGTTTGCTTTATGACTTTATTTGCACAACGCCCTGTTGGGGGCAAAACCTTGGCGCTGTCCATTTTGGCCGCCGTCGCTTTGGCCGCCTGTGGCGAAAAAGAAGCGCCACCACCGCAAGCGGCCCCAGCCCCTGAGTCGGCCCAGGCCGCTGGCCCCTTAAAAATCGGCTTTATGTACGTCAGCCCCATCGGCGATGGAGGGTGGACCTACCAGCATGAGCTGGGCCGCCAAGCTGTGCAGGCCAAGTTTGGTGACAAGGTACAAACCAGTTTTATCGAAAGCGTGCCCGAAGGCCCCGATGCGGAGCGCGTTTTGCGCGACATGGCGGGCCAAGGCACACAGCTGATTTTTGCCACCAGCTTTGGCTTTCAGGAATACGTGCAAAAAGCCGCTGGCGATTTTGCCAACGTCAAATTTGAGCACGCCACCGGCTACAAACAGGCCAACAACGTGGCCGTGTACGACAGCAAAACCTTTGAAGGTGCCTACCTGGCAGGCATCGTTGCCGGGGGCATGACCAAGACAAATACCGTGGGCGTGGTCGCCTCGGTGCCCATTCCGGAGGTGGTGCGCAACGTCAATAGCTTTGTGCTGGGGGCGCAAAGTGTGAACCCTGCCATTCAGGCCAAAGTGGTGTGGGTGAACGAATGGTTCAACCCCCCCAAAGAGGCCGAAGCGGCCAGCAGCCTGCTCAATGGCGGCGTGGACGTGATGTACCAAAACACCAATTCGCCAGCCGTGCTGAAAACGGCCGAAGAGCGCGGTGCTTACGCCTTTGGCAAAGATGGCGACATGAGCGCCTTTGCACCCAAAGCGCACCTGGGTTCGGCGGTCATCAATTGGGAGCCCTACTACACCAAAGTGGTGCAAGACACGCTGGATGGCCAATGGCAAGGCGGCAATTACTGGTGGGGAGTGAAAGAAGGCGCGATGGACTTGATCAAAGTGCCCGAGATCGTCCCCCAGGAGATTCATGCCAAAGTGGCCGCCGCCAAAGCGGGCTTAAAGGATGGCAGCTTTGCTGTCTGGACTGGCCCGATCCGCAACAACCAAGGCCAAGAGGTGCTGGCCGCTGGCCAAGTGGCCGACGATGCGTTCTTGCGCGGGATTAACTTCTTTGTCCAAGGCATTGAAGGCCAAGTGCCCGGCACCCCCTAAATTTTTAAAACTTCGCGAGGAAGACCATGCAAAAACGCCAATTTTTCCAACTTGCAGCGGTTTCTGTCGCCGCTGTTTTGGGCTTGAGTGCCTGCGGTGAAAAAACACCGCCCCAAGCACAAGCCCCGGCGGCAGCGCCCACGGCGCAAGAAGCCCCGGCCGCCACCCCAACCGGCCCCTTAAAAATCGGTTTTGCCTACATTGGCCCGGTCGGCGATGGTGGTTGGACGTTTGCCCACGACCAAGCACGCAAGCAGCTGGAGGCGCAGTTTGGCGACAAGATTGAAACCACTTTTGTTGAAAGCGTGCCGGAAGGGGCCGATGCCGAACGCGTGCTGCGCGACCTGGCCACCCAGGGCAACACGCTGATTTTTGGCACCACCTTTGGCTACATGGACACCATCCAAAAGCTGGCCGCCGATTTTCCCGATGTGAAATGGGAGCACGCCACCGGCTACAAAACGGCGGCCAACGTGCGCACCTACGACACCCGCACCTATGAAGGCGCTTACCTGGCCGGCATCGTCGCTGGCAGCATGACCAAAAGCAACCAGCTGGGGGTGGTGGGCTCGGTGCCGATTCCCGAGGTGCTGCGCAACCTCAACAGCTTCACCCTGGGGGCGCAAAGCGTCAATCCCAACATCAGCACCAAGGTGGTGTGGGTGAATGAATGGTTCAGCCCACCCAAAGAAACCGAGGCCGCTACCAGCCTCATCAACAGCGGCGTGGATGTGTTGTTCCAAAACACCGATTCCCCGGCGGTGCTGAAAACCGCCCAAGAAAAAGGCGTGCGTGCTTTCGGCTGGGATTCGGACATGAAAGACTACGGCCCGCAAGCGCACCTGGGCTCGGCAGCGATTAATTGGGTGCCGTACTACACCCAATCGATCAACGATGTCTTGAATGGCACCTGGGCCGAAGGCAAAGCCTGGTGGGGCGTGAAAGAAGGCGCAATCGACTTGGTTTCGATGGCCGATGACATCCCCCAAGAGGTCAAAGACAAAGTGGCCGCCGCCAAGGCTGGCTTAAAAGACGGCAGCCTGCACATCTGGCAAGGCCCCCTTGTGAACAATCGCGGCGAAGTCGTGCTGAAAGACGGTGAAGTGGCGGACGATGGCTTCCTTGCCGGGGTCAATTTCTTCGTGCAAGGGGTGGAGGGCAAGGTGCCCGGCAGCAATTAAACGGTTATTGCTATATTAAATATAGCTTCATCCGCTTGAATTTTATGAGTTTAAAGGTTTTAATGCCTTTAAATTCTTATGATCAAAGCGGATGAAGCTATTTTTTATTCATAGCCCACCCGGTCTTTGGCCGGGTTTTTTGATGGATGAACGCACCCACGAAAAAAAGCCGCTGTGTAAACACAACGGCTTTTTATGTCACAACGGCTTTTTATGTGGTGCCCAGGAGAGGACTCGAACCTCCACGCCTCGCAGCGCTAGTACCTGAAACTAGTGCGTCTACCAATTCCGCCACCTGGGCTGATCGTTTTGCTTTTTCTTAGGAGTGTGGTAGCACTCAGCAAAACTATCTGCAAAATTTTAATCACTCACAATCAATCAACGGCTTTGGTGCCCAGGAGAGGACTCGAACCTCCACGCCTCGCAGCGCTAGTACCTGAAACTAGTGCGTCTACCAATTCCGCCACCTGGGCTCTTGCTAAAAGCACGTTGAATAATCTTTTTTTCTCTGAATTCTTTTCACAATTGGGTGAAGTGCTTCACCGCATATCGTTAAACTTGGTGCCCAGGAGAGGACTCGAACCTCCACGCCTCTCAGCGCTAGTACCTGAAACTAGTGCGTCTACCAATTCCGCCACCTGGGCATTTCAGGAAAGACTCAAATTGTATATTAAAAAAAACACCTCTCGCAATAATTCCCGCGAGTTTCAAAAAGAAATTGAAGGACAAGTGCAAGGCCACCGCGATGGCCATGGCTTCGTGCTGCGCAGCGATGGGCAATCGGACATCTATCTGCCGCCCAATGAAATGCGCGCTGTGCTGCACCAGGACAAGGTGCGCGTGCGCATCATTGGGCAAGACCGCAAAGGCCGCCCGGAAGGCCATGTGCTGGAAATTGTTGAGCGGCCCGTCAAACAACTCATTGGCCGCTTGCTGCAAGAAAGCGGTGTCTGGCTATTGGCCCCGGAGGACAAACGCTTTGGCCAGGATGTGCTGCTGCCGCAGGGGCCGGGGGAAGGTAAATCGGGCCAAGTCGTTGTTGTTGCCTTGACCGAAGCGCCTGCCCTGTATGGCCAGCCCGTGGGCAAAGTGATTGAGGTACTGGGCGAGGTCGATGACCCGGGCATGGAAATTGAAATTGCCGTGCGCAAATACAGCGTGCCGCATGTGTTCTCTGCGGACTGCTTGGCCGCAGCAGAAGCATTGCCCGACAAGGTCCTGGCCAAAGACCGCAAAGGCCGGGTGGATCTGCGCGATGTGCCGCTGGTCACCATTGACGGCGAAGATGCCCGCGATTTTGACGATGCCGTGTACTGCGAAAGCGCCAAAATTGGCCGCGCCAAGGGCTGGCGCTTGCTCGTGGCGATTGCCGATGTCAGCCACTACGTGCAAAACGGCAACGCCATTGACGTGGATGCCTACGACCGTGCCACCAGCGTGTACTTTCCGCGTCGGGTCATTCCCATGCTGCCGGAAAAGCTGAGCAACGGCCTGTGCTCACTCAACCCCAAAGTGGATCGTCTGTGCCTGGTGTGCGATATGCTGATTACCGCTGATGGTGATTTGCATGCCTACCAGTTCTACCCGGCGGTGATGAACAGCCATGCCCGGCTGACCTACACCGAAGTGGCCGCGATCTTGAGTAATACCCGGGGGCCAGAAGCGGCACAACGTGCAGATTTAGTCCCACACCTCCTGGATTTGCACGGGGTGTACAGCGCCTTGCTCAAAGCCCGCGAAGCGCGCGGTGCCGTGGACTTTGACACGGTGGAGACGAAAATCGTCAGCGACGAGGCGGGGCGCATCGAAAAAATTGTGCCAAGCCAGCGCACCCTAGCGCACCGGCTGATTGAAGAGTGCATGCTGGCAGCCAACGTGAGCGCCGGTGATTTCATCTTGCACAACCAGCGTTTGGCGCTGTTTCGAGTCCACGAAAAACCGTCCATCGAGAAGATAGAAATTCTGCGGGCTTACCTGAAAGCCTTGGCCATCCCTGCCAGCATCAGCGACCATCCCACCGCTGCTGAATTTCAAGCGATCGCCAAAGCCACGCACGACCGCCCAGATGCGTTGCAGGTGCACACCATGCTGCTGCGCTCGATGATGCAGGCTATGTACACCCCGGAGAATATTGGCCACTTTGGCTTGGCCTATGAGGCCTATACCCACTTCACCAGCCCCATTCGCCGCTACCCGGACTTGCTGCTGCACCGGGTGATCAAAGCCATCCTGGCCGACAAGCCCTACACCCTGCCAGCGCTGCCCACCCCCGGCGAAGCGCAGGCCAAGCTGGCCAAACGCTTGGCCGAGCGGGTCACGGCCCCCCAAAGCGCCCAGGCAACCCGTAGCCGCGTTGCTCAGGCGCAAATGCAAGGCTGGGAGGCCGCCGGCCTGCATTGCAGTGCCAATGAGCGCCGCGCCGATGAAGCCAGCCGCGATGTGGAGGCCTGGCTTAAATGCAAATACATGCGCGATTACTTGGGCGAAGAGTTTTCGGGCACGGTCTCAGCGGTCACCAGCTTTGGCCTGTTCGTCACGCTGGAGACGATGTACGTCGAAGGCTTGGTGCACATCAGCGAGCTGGGTGGGGACTACTACCGCTTTGATGAGATGCGCCAAGAGCTGCGCGGTGAGCGCACCGGCGTGCGCTATGCCATTGGCACCCGCATGCAAGTGCAGGTCAGCCGGGTGGACCTGGATGCCCGGCGCATTGATTTTTGCCTGGTGCAGGAAGAGAGCAAAGAGGGGAAAGAGGGCAAAGACCTGGCCGCTGCACCGCTGCCGCAACGTGGCCCGGGCCGCAGCCGGGCGGCGCGGCGCACGGCGGCCTTGCTACAGCAGCAAGAGCAGGAAGAGATGGCGGGGGCATTGATCCCCGATGCACGCTTTGATGAGGCCCTAGCCTTCGGAAAAGTGGGCAAGGCTGAGCAGCGCGTACCCTCTGGTGCGAAAACCGCGTCCACGCACAAGGCCGGCGGCGCTCAAGCGGTGAAGGCCAGCAAAGCCAGTGCCAAAGCCACCAAAGGCAAGTCGCTCGGTCGCGCCAGTGGCCAAGCGAAAGCCGCAAAAGACGCTGCTAGCAGCAAAAAACTTAAATAAAAAAAGAGCATCTACCGCTTTAAATACGTGGAATTCAAGGTGAAAACACCATGAATTCCATTTTTTATCAGCGGTAGAAGCTCTTTTTTAAAACTTTGCTTGCCTGCGCAAGCTAGAGAAAACTTAAGGCTTTGGCAAATTTGTTTGTGTTTTTTCCGGATCTTCACCTAAGCGGATTTTGCCGAGGAACAAAATTGTGAACCAGATCCACATGACGATCAGAAAAACGATGACCGCCAAGCTCATCAGTCCATAGTCGGTGGAGAATAAATCAATCAGCATTTGCATAGCAGCCCTCAATTTGTTTAAGTTGGTAGTGCCCTAAATATCCATGCTCTTAGTAGTTTTTTGTTTGACGCATATCAAAATTTAGGATTGACCCTAGAGTTGTGCTTTGCTGTGGCATTTGCTTACTATCGCTCCCCCTTTGCTGTGCAGTTCCTAGTATGAATCTTGGTATGGATACTTCAACCGTTGCCCAAAACGTGCAGCTGGCACTGGCTCCCGTCTTTTTTTTAACGGCTGTGGCGGGCATGATTGCCGTGGTTGCAGGACGGCTGGCCCGCATCGTCGATCGTGCGCGGGTGGTGGAGTTGGCTTTGGAAAATGCCAGTAAAACCACTGAAGTCGAAAAAAATTTGCGTGAGTTGCGTTACTTGCACTTGCGCGGGCGGTTGTCCAATGCCTCGATTGGGCTGCTGACCTTGTGCGGCTTTTTGATTGGCCTGACGATTATTTTTCTGTTCTTGGGGCAAGAGTGGGGCCTGCACGGCCAACGCATGGCGATATTTAGTTTTTTGGCTGGCGTGGTGTCGTTTATTGCGGCACTGATCGGCTTTTTGTGGGAAACCGTGCTGGCGATGCAGTTGTTCAATTCCAACGCTTTAGAAGTCGAGCGGCACATCCAGCGCGAAGGCTGAAATGGGCCGCAGGCAGGCAAGAGTGCGCAGCCTTAGTCCAGGCGTGCCAAGGCTTCGAGCAAGCCCCATTGATTGGCCAAAATTTGGTAGTGCGCGGTTTGTCCGGTTTTTTGGCTTTCCCCTTGAATAATCACCACATTGCCCATGGCTTGGGCTTTGGACGACAGGGGTTTGATTTTGTCGTATTGGTAGTTCTCAGCAATATCGCCCCGAAAATTAATGATTTTCGGGTTGCCCGATCCCATCTGCTGGGCATGGGTGCTTAGTGTGCGCTCGCGGGTTACTTCGCTCAGGCCCTGGGTGATGGCTTTATCAAGGGAAATAGGTGTGTCGGTCATCGCTGTCTCTGAATCAATAATCCCGCCATCATGCCAGTTTGCTGGGGCAATCCCAAGCCGTGAGGGCCTGGGCTAGGGAAAACATGGTCGAATGCTGTGGCAAATTTCAAACGCCCGCCGCGATGCCCTTGGTGGGCGTTTTTGCACGCAATTGGTGAAATCACCAATGCGACCGATGGGTTGTTATTGTCCACTCTCGCCTTGTTTAGCACGGTCGTGCTTTTGCTGATGAGGAGAGATTCTGGTGGCCAAAAACAAGCAGGGCAGGATGCCCCATTTGAGCGTGACGCAAAAGTTGTGGCTGGGCGTGGCCACCATGGTGGTGGGCTCGATTGTGATTGCGGGCATGGCGGGGGTGCAATCGGCGCAGCACCAAAAAAGCTTTACAGCGCATGAGCAGGAGATTGAGGGCTTGGTCCAGGCGCTGCAAGCCAGTGCGCAAACACCGCAAGACAAACTGCAGTTGCAACAGGTGCAGCAGTTGCGTGAGCAGGCCTTGCAGCAGCGCCAAAAAATCTTCGCTGCCGATGGCGATGCCACCAGTCAGATTGCGCAAACCTATTTGCCTGCAGCGCAAGCTTATTTGCAGGGGATTGAGGGGTTGGTGCAGCACACAGGCCAAAGCTTGGCGGCACTGCGTTCAGAAATGGGAGCGGCCCGCCAAGGCGTGGTGCGCGGTGCCGTGATTAACATGCTGGTTTTGTTGGCCTTCATTGCGCTGGGTGCTTACCAATTGATTAATGGCATCCGGCGCGACTTGCTGCAGGCCAATGCTGTGGCAGGGCAAATTGCCGCAGGGGATTTGGCTGTGGCGGTGCAGGTGCAGCGCCAAGACGAATTTGGCCAGTTGCTGCAATCGATGCAAAGCATGAGTGGCTCGTTGGCGCAAATGCTCAGTGAGGTGCGTGATAGTGGCGACACGATTGCTTTGGCCAGTGCGGAAATTGCAGGTGGCAACCACGATTTGTCTTTGCGCACAGAGCAAACCTCCAGCCATTTGCAGCAAGCGGCAGGGGCTGTGCAGGCACTGGTGCAAACCTTGCAAACCACGGCGGATGGGGCGCAGCAGGCGGCTGAGTTGGCCGGCCAAGCGTCCAGTGTGGCCCAGCGTGGCGGGGCAGTGGTGGGGGAAGTGGTGGCGACGATGCAGGACATTCATGCCCATAGTGAAAAAATTGCGGACATCACCAGCGTGATTGACAGCATTGCGTTTCAAACCAATATCCTGGCCTTGAATGCGGCGGTTGAGGCGGCCCGGGCGGGTGAGCAAGGGCGTGGTTTTGCCGTGGTTGCGGCCGAGGTGCGCGAATTGGCCCAGCGCAGCGCCCAGGCAGCGCGGGAGATTAAACAGTTGATTCAGGATTCTGTGCAGCGTGTGGCCGATGGGAGGCGGCTGGTGGATACGGCCGGCAGCACCATGAGCGAAGTGGTGCAAGCAATTTACAGCGCCAGCACGGTGATGCACGGTATCAATGCCAGTGTGGCGGCCCAGCGCGATAGCGTGGGGCAGGTGCATGCGGCGGTGGGCGCTTTGGATCAAATGACGCTGCAAAATGCGGCCTTGGTCGAGCAAAGCGCGGCGGCCGCCAGCAGCATGCACCAGCAATCGGAGCAATTGCGCGGGTTGGTGCAGCGCTTTCATTTGGCCGATGTGGCCTATGCCTTGCCTGCGGTGCAGCCGACGTTGCGCTTGGCGTGAGCGCAGGCGCAAGCCAGGCTGGCTGTGAAATAAAAGGAGCGTTTTGCGCAGTATTTATAACAAATTAATTGGTTTAACCCTTGAATTTGTTGATAAATATGCGAAAGCAGCTATTATTTTTGAATATCCGCCTCTACGCCGGGCGGAAGCTGGCGCTTGATGGCGGGCCGCTGCAGACGTTGCTCGGTTTTTTGGCCCAGGTCGCTGGCGCGGCGCAGGTGAATTTGTGCTTCCATCCCGCCCCCTTCGGCGTTTTGCAGGGTCAGATGGCCGCCCATGCGCTGCACGGTTTTATCGACGATCGACAGGCCCAGCCCCGCCCCGGCGGCGGCCGTGCGGGCGGTGTCGCTGCGGAAAAAGGGCTCGATCAGCTTGGCTAACTGTGCGGGCGGTACACCGTTGCCGTGGTCGCGCACTTTTAGGCGCACGTGGCGGTGGCGGATGTCCACCGAGATATTGACCTGGGCAATATCGGTGTCTGGTGTCTTGCCGTAGCGCCGTGCGTTTTCCAAAAGGTTGGAGATCACCCGTGCCAGCTCGACCTCGTCGGCCAAGACGGCGCAGTCCTCTGGAACCTCCATGGTGATTTGCAGCTCATGGTGGTTTTGCACGGCGTACATGCAAGAGGAAACCACTTGATGCAGATTGATGGGAGTGAGATGGACGTGGTCGGGGCGGGCGTAGTCCAGAAACTTATCAATCGTTGCATCCAGCTGGACGATGTCGGCAATCATGTGCTCCCGCGCGACATCGTCGGTCACGCTCATTTCGGTTTCCAGGCGCAGGCGGGCCAAAGGGGTGCGCAGATCGTGGGAGATGCCCGCCAGCATGACGGCGCGGTCTTGCTCTAGGCTGGCAAGTTTTTGTGCCATGCGGTTAAAGCCGATATTGACTTCGCGGATTTCACTGGTGGCCGCCTCTTCATCCAGTTGGCTATCGAGAAAATCACCTTCACGCACCCGGGTGGCTGCGTAGCGCAGCTGTTTGAGGGGTTGGTTAATGAGCCGGGCAATCATGGCCGCGCCAGCAAAAGACAGCACCACGGCCACCATCAGCCACAGCAGCCAGGTTTTTTCTTCGGGCAGGACGGGAGGGGGGCGCTGCTCCAGCAACAGCCAATGGGGTCGGTCGTGAATGTCAAAGCCGATCCAGGTTCCGGTTTGTCCGTTCACATCGCTGGCCAAAATGGTTTCTGGGCCTAGGCGCTGGCGGATGATTTCGTGCAAGTACTGGTTGTCATGAGTCACTGCCATGGGCTTGAAGCTGTCGCTGGGCTTGCGTTCGCGAATGCGCAGCCCCTCTTGATCCGCCAGGGTTTTAAGCAAGGCTACCTGGGTAATGCCATCGGCATGCTCCAGCGCGGCACGGCTGAGATTGACCAGCGAGGCCGTTTGCTCTGCCGCCAGCAAATCATGGGGCTGGGCGTTGAAGGCGCGCAAAGCCTGCAGCCACCCGCCAGTGCTGGAGAGCATCAGCACGGCGAGTAAAAAAAAGGTGCGCCAAAAGAGGCTGAGCTCTACTTTGCGCCAACTGGGCTTATTGGGCATTAGTGCGCACCATCTGGAACAAACACATAGCCCACGCCCCAAACGGTTTGGATGTAGCGCGGGTTGGCGGCATCCTCTTCCACCAGTTTGCGCAGGCGTGAGACTTGCACGTCCAGGCTGCGGTCAAAGGGCTCGAATTCACGTCCTCGGGCCAGCAAGGCCAGTTTTTCGCGTGACAGGGGTTGCCGGGGGTGGCGCACCAAGGCTTTGAGCATGGCAAATTCCCCAGTGGTGAGCGGTTGTTCTTCGTTATTTTTCAGTAACACGCGGGTGCCCAAGTCCAGGCAGAAGGGGCCAAAATTAACCACTTCATTCTCGCTACTGGGGGCCCCTGGCGCTTCTGGTTGTGGGCGGCGGCGCAAAACGGCGTGGATGCGGGCCAGCAATTCACGGGGGTTAAAAGGCTTGCCCAAGTAGTCATCGGCCCCGACTTCCAGGCCGACGATGCGATCGACATCTTCGCTTTTGGCGGTCAGCATGATGATGGGGGTGCGGTCGTGGGCCGCGCGCAAGCGGCGGCAGATGGACAGACCATCTTCACCGGGCATCATCAAGTCCAGCACGATCAAGTCGGCACTTTCACGCAGCAGCAAGCGGTTGAGGGCTTTGCCATCTTCGGCAATCGAGACTTCAAACCCTTCTTGGGTCAGATAGCGGCGCAGCAGGTCGCGGATGCGTGCATCGTCATCGACCACAATGATTTTGTCGGTGCGGCTGGGGGAGGTAGACATCTCAAAATCCTTTCAAACGGGCAGCATCTGTAACATGCGCCAATTGTGCCGGGTTCTGTGGTTACTAATTGTTATTTTCTGTTTGCCTGACTAAAAGTTACATAAATTGCCAAATACTAAGAACGTGTTCATGATCTCGAATGAAGGTGTGGGGGATGCGGTTCGGGATGGGTTGCGAGGCGCAAACCACAGCAATAGCTTGGCTATTGCGAGGATTTGCAACGACGCAGACCGCCCGAAGCGGCGCCCGCACACCCATGAGGAGATCGTGAACACGTTCTAAGAAGGCCTGCACCTTGGTGCAGGCCTTTGTGCGCAGCGACAAAAAGGGGGCCGTGCGCTTACTGCGCAGCCCAGCCACCGTCCATGTTCCACGCCACACCGCGCACGTTGTTGGCGGCCGGTGAGCAGAAGAAGACGGCCAAGCCGCCCAGCTCTTCGGGGGTGGTAAATTGCATCGAGGGCTCTTTTTCCCCCAAGAGCAGTTTGGTGGCTTCGGCGTTGGAGATGCTGTGCTCAGCCGCTTTGGCATCCACTTGCTTTTGCACCAGGGGAGTCAGTACCCAGCCGGGGCAGATGGCGTTGCAGGTGACTCCTGTGGTGGCATTTTCCAGGGCCGTGACTTTGGTCAGGCCCACAATGCCGTGCTTTGCGGCGACGTAGGCGGATTTTTGGGCAGAGCCGACCAAGCCATGCACGGAGGCAACGTTGATGATGCGCCCCCAGTTGGCTTGCTGCATGGCAGGCAGGGCCAAGCGGGTGGTGTGAAAGGCGCTGGAGAGGTTGATGGCCAAAATCGCATCCCATTTCTCCACCGGAAAGTCTTGCACCGGGGCCACATGCTGAATGCCGGCGTTGTTTACCAAAATATCCACCCGGCCAAAGCGCTCAGCGGCAAAAGCCATCATGGCGGCAATTTCGTCGGCTTTGCTCATGTCGGCACCGTGGTATTCGACTTGGATGGCACGCTGGCCGGCCGCTTGGCGTACGGCCGCGATGGGGCCTTCAGTCTCACCAAAGCCATTGAGGATGATGTTGGCACCTTGGGCGGCCAAGGCTTGGGCAATCCCCAAGCCAATGCCGCTGGTGGAGCCAGTGACTAAAGCAGTTTTTCCTGTGAGCATGATGACTTTGCCTCTCTTTGATAGCAGCAGAATGAATTACGATGAGGCATTCATTATCAAATGCCCCATGGCATGTTTTCTACCATGATTGAATCTAGGCTGAACTACGTAATGTGCCCCGGTGCCGCCCGCGCCGTCCCGGGCGGGGAAGACGGTGTGACTCAGCACCGTGTGGGCTATTGGGAGTGGAACCAAACCGGTCAGGTGGACCATCCGCATGTCATTGTTTGTGTCCATGGATTAACCCGGCAAGGACGTGATTTTGATGTGTTGGCGCAGGCGCTCAGCCACCATGCACGGGTGATTTGCCCCGATATCGCAGGCCGTGGCCAAAGCGACTGGCTGGCCGATCCGATGGCCTATGGCGTGCCGCAATACGCATTCGATATGCTGGTGTTGCTCACGCAGGTGCATGCCCAGTACCCCATTGCGCAGCTCGATTGGGTGGGTACCAGCATGGGCGGTTTGATTGGTATGGCGGTTGCTGGAACCCCAGACTTGGCCTTGCCGGTGCCGATTCGGCGTTTATTGCTCAATGATGTTGGGCCGCGCTTGGAGTGGTCGGCGCTGCAGCGCATTGGCACGTATGTGGGCCAGTCGCCCCGCTTTGCCTCGGTGGAGGAAGGTGCCGCCTGGCTGCGGGTGCAGTCGGCCGATTTTGGGCCGCATACCGATGCACAGTGGCTGGCCTTGTCTGAGCCGATGCTGCGCCCTGGGCCTGAGGGCGGATTTGTCTTGCACTACGACCCCAAAATTGCCGTGCCGATGCAAGGCATGACCCAGGAGCAGGTCGTGCAGGGTGAAGCCTTGCTCTGGAATTTGTATGACGCGATCACCGCGCAAACGCTGGTGCTGCGCGGTGCAAAATCGGATTTGCTGACCGCTCAGACGGTGCAGGAAATGGCCCAACGCGGCCCCAAAGCACACAGCGTGACGCTTGAATGTGTGGGGCATGCCCCTACATTGGTGCAGCCAGAGCAAGTGGCGCTGGTGAAAGAATTCTTATTTAGGTAAATAAATGCCCTGTTGTAACTTTGGCATCCACCCGGGGCGTGTATGCGCAGCGTAACCTCCTTGCCTCCCACAGTGGGAGAAAACGTCACGCCCCCCAATGTGATTGCCCAGCCGGTTCAGCCCGTGGCCGATGTGCCAGATTTAATCGCGGCGACGGCCAATTCAATTCCGGGACAGGTCAATGCTTTGCTGCGGGCCCGTACCTTTGCCGAGCCCTTGTTGGCGGGTGAAACCCTTTCTACTGGCGAAGGCACCTTGGCCCACGCCGATGCCGTAGCGGCAATTTTGCAAGGCATTGGCGGCTCAGAAACCATGCAGGCGGCGGTGTATCTGGTGTATGCCAGCTTGCACTTGAATAAGCCCCTGGAGGTGCTCACCAAGGCGTTTGGCCCGCACTTTGCCTCTTTGGCGGTGGAGACTGTCAAGCTCATGCGCGTGCAGCAGCAATCGCGCAATGCCGAGCGCTTGGTGGCCCAGGCGCAAAACCCAGGCTTGCAAACCGAGACCGTGCGCAAAATGCTGCTGGGTTTTTCGCGTGATGTGCGGGTGGTATTGCTGCGCTTGGCCTCGCGCCTGCAAACCTTGCGCTGGTATGCGGCCAGTAAGCAAACCATCGCTCCGGCCATGGCGCACGAGGCTTTGCATGTGTTTGCGCCCCTGGCCAACCGCTTGGGTATTTGGCAAATCAAGTGGGAGATTGAGGATTTAGCATTTCGCTTTTTGGAGCCACAAACTTACCGTGAAATTGCCAAGCTTCTGGATGAAAAACGCGCTGAGCGCGAGGTGTACCTGGAGCAGCTGCGCCATAAATTAGAGGCCCAATTGCGGGCGGCAAGCATCAGTGCCAGCGTGCAAGGGCGGCCCAAGCACATCTATAGCATTATCAAAAAAATGCGCGGCAAGCGCCTGAGTTTTGACCAGCTGTTTGATCTTCGGGCCTTGCGTGTGGTGGTTCCCACGGTGAAAGATTGCTACACCACCTTGTCATGGGTGCACCAGCATTTCAAGCCGATCGAGTCGGAGTTTGACGACTACATCGCCCGCCCCAAACCCAATGGCTACCAGTCGTTGCATACCGTGGTACGTGATGAAAATGGCAAGGCCATTGAAATTCAAATTCGCTCTCAAGCCATGCACGACCATGCAGAAAATGGTGTGGCTGCGCACTGGGCCTACAAAGAGGCGGGGACCAAGGGCTATGCCGGAGTGAGTGCGACCGGGCAATACGATGCAAAAATTGCTGTCTTGCGCCAGCTGCTGGCCTGGGGCAAGGATTTGTCCGAAGACCCAGCGCACAAAGGGCTGTTTGACGATCGCATCTATGTGCTGACCCCAGATGCAGCGGTGATTGAGTTGCCGGAAGGGGCCACTCCGGTGGATTTTGCCTACAGCGTGCACACGGATTTGGGCCACCGCTGCCGGGGCGCGCGGGTCGATGGCAACATGGTGCCGCTTAATGCAGCACTGAAAAGCGGGCAGACGGTAGAGATCATCACCGTCAAAGAAGGCCGCCCTTCGCGCGATTGGCTCAATTCTGATTTAGGTTATTTGCATAGCAACCGCGCCAAGGCCAAGGTGCGGGCTTGGTTCAATGCCCAGGCCACGCACGAAACGGTGGCACGCGGGCGCGAGTCGGTCGAAAAACTCCTGCAGCGCGAAGGTAAAACAGCACTCAAACTGGACGACTTGGCACTGCAGCTGGGTTTTAAATCGGCCGATGCCTTGTTTGAAGTGGTGGGCAAGGATGAGTATTCCCTGCGCAATATTGAAACCTTGCTGCGACCCGCTGAGTCGGCTGCGCCGGACACCGACCCCCAATTGCTGGTGCGCAAACCCCGCACCAACCAAGGGAGCAAAGGAGGGGTGTTGGTAGTGGGGGTGGATTCTTTATTGACCCAGTTGGCCAAATGCTGCCGCCCGGCACCGCCAGATCCGATTGCCGGCTTTGTCACGCGTGGCAAAGGCGTGAGTGTGCACCGCACCGATTGCACCAATTTTCGGCAAATGGCCGCCTGCAACCACGAGCGGGTGATTGATGTGGCATGGGGCGCAAGCAATGCCAGCGCTGACAGCAAAGCCGCTGTTTACCCTGTGGATGTGGCCGTGCAAGCCAGCGACCGCCAAGGCCTGTTGCGAGACATCTCTGAGGTCTTTGCCCGGGAGAAAACCAATGTCATTGGTGTGCAAACCCAGTCGCTTAAAAATGTGGCGTGGATGACGTTTACCGTCGAAGTCTCGGATGCTGTGCGCTTGGCCAAAGTGCTGGCGTTGGTTGCGGGCGTGCCCGGTGTGCGCTCTGCACGCAGGCGATAAACGCAGGGCAGATCGGCTGCAAACACGGATAAATGAATAAATCGGTATTTTTGAAAAATCATCGAAAAAGTGGTGCTACAATTCGATCTTCGCAACGACAGGCGCGTAGCTCAGTTGGTTAGAGCACCACCTTGACATGGTGGGGGTCGTTGGTTCGAATCCAATCGCGCCTACCAAATTATTAAAAATCCCGCATTAAAAATTGCGGGATTTTTTTTTGCCTATTTTTTATGGATCATCCAGTTCTGCGTTGGGCTATTTTCTGTCAAGTTATTGATAATTTTGGCGATATCGGCGTTTGCTGGCGGTTGGCGGCCGATTTGGCCCAGCGTGGACATGCCGTATGTTTGCGGGTGGATGATTCGGCTGCCTTGGCCTGGATGGCCCCGCAGGGTACCAATGGGGTGCAGGTGCTGCCCTACGATGCGCCATGGAACGATGCGCAAGCGCCCAATGTGGTCATTGAAGCCTTTGGCTGTGAGGCGCCGCCTGCGTACTTGCTCGCCTTGGCCCAGCGACCGGTGCCGCTCATTAATTTGGAATATTTAAGCGCTGAAGGCTATGTGGAGCGCTGCCACCGCCTGCCGTCCCCGATTTTGCAAGGCCCAGGGCAGGGCTTGGTGCGCTGGTTTTTTTATCCTGGATTTACGCCAATGACCGGCGGTTTGCTGCGCGAGCCTGATTTGCCGCAGCGCCAGGCGGCGTTTGATCGCCAGCATTGGCGCCAGCAGCAGGGCGTGCGTGCTCAATCTTTGGCGATCTCTTTGTTTTGTTATGAACCGGCGGCCTTGCCGGAGTGGTTGCAACAGTGCGCAGCCCAGCCCGATTGGCAGTTGCTGGTGACCCCAGGGCGGGCAACTGCGGCAGTGCAAGAATATTTAGATAAAAATGCTGCTTATCCCTTGATGGATAAGCGTAAGCAGCTCTTATTTTTAAACCCCTGCAGCCAAGCTGAGTTTGATCATTTGCTCTGGGCCTGTGACCTCAATTTGGTGCGGGGTGAAGATTCATTGGTGCGGGCGCTGTGGGCGGGCCAGCCGTTGGTGTGGCACATCTACCCGCAAGAGGATGGTGCCCACCATGCCAAGCTGCAAGCGTTTTTGGATTGGCTGCAAGCCCCGGCCAGTTTGCGGGACTTTCACTGGGCCTGGAATGGCATGGCGGCCTCCGATACCTTGCCGTTGCTTGACCACGCCATGCTGGCGCAGTGGCGCGCTTGCACCGTGGCCGCGCGCCAGCGTTTGCTGGAGCAAAACAGCCTTATTGATCAACTGCAAATGTTTATTGCTGAAAAAAGTTAAAATCCGCAGCTTTTGCTGACCGTGGGTCATGCCTTTGCATGTTTTTACGTCTTTGGCCGGTGCGGTTGCTCTTTCTCTTTATTCCCTTTTTTCCTCTCTAGTTAAATTATGAAAATCGCTCAAGAAATCCGCGCTGGTAACGTCATCATGAACGGCAAGGATCCAATGATTGTTCTGAAAACCGAATACGCCCGTGGTGGCCGTGGCGCGGCAACGGTGCGCATGAAGCTCAAAGCCTTGTTGGGCAACATGGGCACCGAAGTGGTGTTCAAGGCCGACGACAAAATCGACAACGTGGTGCTCGACAAGAAAGAGTGCACCTACTCTTACTTCGCCGATCCTATGTACGTGTGGATGGACGCTGAGTACAACCAGTACGAAGTGGAAGCCGAAAACATGGCCGATGCCCTGAACTACCTGGAAGATGGCATGACCGCTGAAGTCGTGTTCTATGACGGCAAAGCCATTTCGGTCGAGCTGCCCACCATCGTGGTGCGTGAAGTGACTTGGACCGAGCCGGCTGTCAAAGGCGACACCTCGGGCAAAGTGCTCAAGCCCGCCAAAATTGCCACCGGCTTTGAAGTGGCCATCCCCTTGTTTGTGGACCAGGGCGACAAGATTGAAGTGGATACCCGCACCGGCGAATACCGCAAACGCGTGTAATCAGCGTGCCCAGCACGGCTGGAACGAAAAAAGGCTTCCGCAGGGAAGCCTTTTTTATGTGTGGCCGGATGGGGGGTATGTGGGCTTTTGTAAGCATTTCGGATAAAATCGCCCGCTTTGCTAACTAGGCCTAAGTGCTTTTGTTGTTCTTGCAAAAAAGATGTTTAAGATTTTTTTACTCTAGGAAAAATATTTCATGGCCCTCGAACGTACCCTCTCGATCATCAAACCCGACGCTGTTGCCAAGAACGTGATCGGTCAAATCTACGCTCGTTTTGAAGCTGCTGGCCTGAAGATTGCGGCTGCCAAAATGGCCCACCTGTCGCGTGGCGAAGCCGAGCAGTTCTACGCCGTGCACAAAGAGCGCCCTTTCTTTAAAGATCTGGTGGACTTCATGGTCTCCGGCCCCGTGATGATCCAGGTGCTGGAAGGCGAAGGCGCCATCCTGAAAAACCGTGAGCTGATGGGTGCTACCGATCCCAAGAAAGCCGAAGCGGGCACCATCCGTGCTGACTTTGCTGACAGCATCGATGCCAACGCCGTACACGGCTCGGACGCTGCGGAAACTGCCGCTGTGGAAATTGCCTTCTTCTTCCCCGGCATGAACGTTTACGCACGTTAATTTTTTGCGCTGACAGCAAAAAGCCCCATGCGGCCTTGGCGCTGCATGGGGCGTTGCCTTTTGGTGCGCGCACTTGCGCTGGCATGGGCATCATGACCACTACTACCACGACTTCCTTGACCAATCTTTTGAATTTTGATCTCCCAGGCCTGATTGCGTATTGCCAGGAGCTGGGGGAAAAACCTTTTCGCGCCACGCAGCTGTTTCGCTGGATTCACCAGCGCGGGGCGCCCGACTTTGCCCAGATGACCGATCTGGCCAAGTCGCTGCGCGAAAAGCTCACCGCCCAGGCCCGCATTGAAGGCCTGAAAATCCTCACCCAGCAGGAATCGCGCGACGGCACGATCAAGTGGCTGTTTGATGTGGGCGATGGCAATGCGGTCGAGGCGGTCTTCATTCCCGAGGACGATCGCGGCACGCTGTGCGTTTCTTCCCAGGCCGGGTGCGCGGTGGGCTGCCGTTTTTGCTCCACGGGCCACCAGGGCTTTAGCCGCAACCTGACCAGTGGTGAAATCATTGCCCAGCTGTGGTTTGCCGAGCATTTTTTGCGCCAGCACTTACAAACTTCTGAGCGTGTTATCACCAATGTGGTGATGATGGGCATGGGCGAGCCGCTACAAAATTATTCGGCCTTGGTGCCGGCCTTGAAAATCATGCTGGATGACCATGGCTACGGCCTGTCGCGCCGGCGGGTCACCGTGTCCACGTCTGGGGTGGTGCCGATGATGGAGCGCCTGGGCCAGGATTGCCCGGTGGCCCTGGCGGTGTCGCTGCACGCGCCCAACGATGCGCTGCGTGATTACTTGGTGCCACTCAATAAAAAGTATCCGCTGGCCGAATTGCTCCAGACCTGCGAGGACTATTTGCAGTTTGCCCCGCGTGACTTTGTCACCTTTGAATATTGCATGCTCGATGGCGTGAACGACCAGCCTGAGCACGCACAGCAGCTGATTGACTTGGTACGCCAGTACGGCAACGGCAAGGCCTGGTGCAAACTCAATTTGATTCCGTTCAACCCCTTTCCCCAGTCGGGGCTGCAGCGCTCGAGCAATGCGGCAGTGCAGCGCTTTGCCCAGTTGCTCACGCAGGCGGGCATCGTCACCACCGTGCGCAAGACGCGCGGCGATGATATTGATGCGGCCTGCGGCCAGTTGGCCGGCGACGTAAAAGATCGCACTGGAGCGGCTGACCGGATGGCAAAGCAACGTACTATTCGCATTCACCGCACCCACTAGGGTTTTTTGGTTGTTGAAAGTGAAAGGATCTTCATGTCTGCAGCGTTTGTCCCCTCTCGGTTGCTGCCCTCTGTGTTGGCTATTGCACGTCGATTGCAATCGGGCTTAAGCGTTGGGATATTGGCTGCAGCCATGGCCGGTTGCACTACCACGGGGGCGATGCACGATAGTGCAAGTGCAGTGAGCACGGGAATCGACACCGAGTCCGAGGTTTATCGCCTGGCCAACACCCGATTGCAACTGGGGGCCATGCACTTTCAAGAAGGGCGCAATGAAATCGCTTTGAACGAAGTGACGCGCGCTTTGCAGGTGTACCCGGAGTATGTCGATGCGCATAACCTGCAGGGCTGGATTTACATGGCCGAGCGCGATTACCTCAAGGCCGATGCCAGCTTTGACCGTGCGCTCAGACTGCGCCCGGGGGACCCCAACACCCGTTACAACCAAGGCTGGTCGCAGTGCCAGCAAAAGAATTTTGATATGGCCCAGCTGCACTTTGATGCGGCCTTGGCTGCCAGCCGCTTTGCCAACGAGGACCGTGCCCGCACCTTGTTGGCCAAGGTGGTGTGCCTGCGCCAGGCGGGGAGCAAAGAAGATTTGCTGCCGTTGATGGCCCAGGCCTATGAATTGAACCCGGGCAATCCGTCGATCGCGCTGAACTATGCGCAAGTCTTGTTTGACCAAGACAATGCCCAAAAAGCGCGTTTTTATGTGCAGCGGTTGAATAACAGTGAAGGGGTCAGCGCCGCCTCTTTGTGGCTGGGGATCAAGGTTGAGCGCAAGCTGGGCGACAGCGTGGCTGTGCGCCAATTGGCGGGCCAGCTGGTGCAGCGCTTCCCCACTTCGCCAGAGCGTGAGAAGTTTGAGCAAGGGACGTTTGATGAGTGATTCGATGTCAGCGGCGACAGAAACAGCGTTGCCACAGGAGGTGGCGCCTGCCGCAGCGGTATCTGCCGGTGCCTTGCTGCGCCAAGCGCGCCAAGCCCAGGGGGTGGCGCTGGAGGATTTGGCGGCGACGTTAAAAGTGCCGGTCGAAAAACTCCAAGCCCTGGAAGATGAAGATTGGCAGCGCTTGCCCGATGTGGTCTTTTTGCGTGCTTTGGCGCAAACCATCTGCCGCACTTTGCACCTGGAGGCTGCGCCGGTTCTGGCATTGTTGCCGCAGCAAAAAGTGACGGCCCTGGCACCACAGGGCGGGCTCAACGCCCCCATGCGCGAGCGTGGCGTGCCATCGATTCTGGCTACCAACACCAAGCACTCCCCTTGGCCTTGGGTGGTGTTGTTGCTGATTGTCCTGGGTGGGGGCGGCTACCTTGGGGTGCAGTGGATGGCACCAGAGTGGGTGCGTGGCGTGTCCACCACGGTGTCTGCCCCGTCCGACCCGGCAGGCGACAGCCCCTTGTTCTCCCCTGCCGTGCCCGAAGAAGGCGATGGGGGCGGTATGGGCAATATGGGCGATGTTGCCCAGGCCGGCGAAGTCCCCACAGTTCAAGCGGCGGCTTTGATGCAGCCTGCCTTGCCGGAGGAAGAGGGCGCTCAGCCCGGCTTTGCAGCTCCAGCTCCAGCTGCTGAGCCAGCAGCGGCACCAGCAGCGCAGGCAGCGGCCAGCGTGAGCCCTGTGCTGCGCATTACCGCCAAGGGGGCCACCTGGGTGCAGGTGTTGGATGCCCAGCAGCGCCTGCTGATTGAGAAAATTTTGCAAGACGGCGAGGTGTTCTCCACCTCTGCCCCCAAGCCGCTGACGGTGGCGGTGGGCAAGGCCGATCTGGCGACGGTGGAAGTCAATGGTGCCCCGTTTGATGTGCAGGCTGTGGCCCGCAGCAACGTGGCCCGTTTTGAGGTGAAGTAACAAGTGTCTGTTGAATTTTTGGCCGCCAGCCCCATTGCGCTGGCCGCACCCCTGCCTCGGCGCAGCCGCCAGGCCCGCGTGGTGTGGGGCAGTCATGTGGTGACGGTGGGCGGCGATGCCCCCGTGCGCCTGCAGTCCATGACCAATACCGACACCGTGGAAGCGGTGGAAACCGCTATCCAGGTGCGTGATCTGGCCCAGGCCGGCTCGGAGCTGGTGCGCATTACCGTCAATACCCCAGAGGCCGCCCAGGCCGTGCCCTACATCCGCGAGCAGCTCGACCGCATGGGCTGCAACGTGCCGCTGGTGGGCGATTTTCACTACAACGGTCACCGGCTGCTGACCGACTTTCCGGACTGCGCCCAGGCGCTGTCCAAGTACCGCATCAACCCCGGCAACGTGGGCAAGGGCGACAAAAAAGACAAGCAGTTTGCCCAGATGATCGAGATCGCCGCCCGCCACGACAAGGCGGTGCGCATCGGCGTGAACTGGGGCAGCCTGGACCAAGAGCTGCTCGCGCAATTGATGGATGTGAACGCCCAGCGCCCCCAGCCCTGGGATGCGCGGCAGGTGATGTACGAGGCGCTGATCACCTCGGCCATTGACTCGGCACGCCGCGCGCAGGCTCTGGGGCTGAACGGCGACAACATCTTGCTGTCCTGCAAAGTCAGTGGTGTGCAGGATTTGATCGCCGTGTACCGCGAGCTGGCACGGCGCTGCGACTACGCCCTGCACCTGGGCCTGACCGAGGCTGGTATGGGCACACGCGGCACGGTGTCGTCCAGCGTGGCCTTAGGCATCCTGCTGCAAGAGGGCATTGGCGACACGATTCGCGTCTCGCTCACGCCCCAGCCGGGCGAAGCACGCAAGCAAGAGGTGGTGGTAGCGGCCGAAATCGTGCAGGCACTGGGCATGCGCTCGTTTGTGCCCAGCGTCACCGCCTGCCCCGGCTGCGGGCGCACCACCAGCACCGTTTTTCAAGAGCTGGCCAAAGAGATTGATGACTTCCTGCGGGCGCAAATGCCCGTGTGGCGCAAGCAATATCCAGGCGTGGAAAGCATGAAAGTGGCCGTCATGGGTTGCATCGTCAATGGCCCCGGCGAGAGCAAGCACGCCGATATCGGCATCAGCCTGCCTGGCACCGGCGAAGCGCCCACAGCCCCGGTGTACATCGACGGCGAAAAAGCCCTGACCCTGCGCGGTGAACACATTGCGCAAGAGTTTCAGCGCATCGTGCTGGATTACGTCCAGCAGCGGTACGGAAAAAATTAATAGCTGTTTGCGCTTTTTTATAAACAGTTTCAGGTCAAAATTGCCCTGAAACTCTTATCAATAAAGCGGTAGAAGCTCTTTTTAAAAATCTAAAACAAGATGACAAAACCCGAAAAGTTAAGCGCCGTCAAAGGCATGAACGACATCCTGCCCGGTCAGTCCGAGCGCTGGCAGTGGCTCGAAGCGCAGGTGCGCGACTTGATGGACGGCTATGCCTACCGCAATGTGCGCACACCCATCGTGGAGCACACCCAGCTGTTTGTGCGCGGTATCGGTGAAGTGACCGACATTGTTGAAAAAGAGATGTACTCGTTCGAAGACAAGTTGAACGGCGAGCGCCTGACCTTGCGCCCCGAAGGCACCGCCAGCCTGGTGCGTGCCACGGTCGAGCACAACCTGCTCTACGACGGCGGCAAGCGCATGTGGTACATCGGCCCCATGTTTCGCCACGAGCGGCCCCAGCGCGGTCGCTACCGCCAGTTCCACCAGATCGGTGCCGAGGCCCTGGGCTTTGCCGGGCCAGATGTTGATGCCGAATTGATCTTGCTGGCCGTGGCCCTGTGGAAGCGCCTGGGCCTGTCGCAATGGCGCTTAGAAATCAACAGCCTGGGCCAGCCCGCAGAGCGCCAGGCGCACCGCACCGCGCTGATTGCCTACCTGGAGCAGCACCAAGAGGTGCTGGACGAGGAAGCCAAGCGGCGCATGTACAGCAACCCCTTGCGCGTGCTGGACACCAAAAACCCCGCCATGCAAGCCATGGTGAACGCTGCGCCCAAGCTGATTGATTACCTGGGCGAAGCGTCCCTGGCGCACCTGCGCGGCGTGCAAGCCATCCTGGATGCCAACGGCGTGCCCTGGACGCTCAACCCCCGCCTGGTGCGCGGCCTCGATTACTACAACCTCACGGTGTTTGAGTTCGTCACCGACCTGCTCGGTGCCCAAGGCACCATCTGCGCCGGTGGGCGCTACGACTACCTGATCGAGCAAATTGGCGGCAAACCGGCCCCGGCTGTGGGCTGGGCGCTGGGGGTGGAGCGCGTGCTGGAGCTGGTCAAAGAGCTGGGCACCGACATCCCCACGCCCCAGCCCGATGCCTATGCCATCGTTCCCGATGCGGCGGCCATGCCCCAGGTGCTCACCACCTTGACGGCGCTGCGCGAAGCGGGGGTGCGCGTGCAAATGCACGCCGCCACCGAGCAAGGCATGGGCAGCATGAAGTCGCAATTTAAAAAAGCCGATGCCAGTGGGGCCCACTTTGCCCTGATTTTTGGCGGCGACGAGCTGGCGCGGGGCGAGGTCACCGTCAAAGCTCTGCGCGATGACCAAGGGGCGCAAACCACCCAGCCGCTGGCCGCTGCCGCAGACTGGGCGCACCACCTACAATCACGGGCTTAAATTTTTGGCGAAGGCACAGCACGATGGCAACGCATTTGGACTTAGAAGAACAGGAACAGCTTGACCAGCTCAAGCATTTTTGGAACCAGTGGGGCACCCCGATCACCAGTGTTTTGGTCGTGGTACTGGGCAGTTTTGCCGCCTGGAACGGCTGGCAGCTGTGGCAACAACGCCAGGCAGAGCAAGCCGCCGCCTTGGCCGATGCGGTGACTGTTGCCATTGAAAGCCAAGACCAAGGCCGCGTGGCCCTGGCCTTTGAAGCCCTGAAAAACGAATACGGCAGCACCGTGCAAGCCAGCCAAGCGGCGCTGCAGGTGGCCAAATCGGCCGAAGCAGCCCACAAATCCGACACCGCCAAAGCCGCTTTGCAGTGGGCCGCTGACCACGCTGAAGACCCTGGCTACCAAGCGGCGGCCAAATTGCGTCTGGCGGCCTTGCACGTCGAGGCCAAAGACTACGATGCCGCCGCTGCTGTGCTGCAAGGCGCTATCGCCCCCGAATTCAACGCCCTGGTGCAAGACCGCCTGGGCGATGTGCTGCAGCTGCAAGGCAAAACGCAAGAGGCCATTGCCGCCTACCAGCAAGCTTGGCAGCAGCTCGACCCCCGTTTGGAATACCGCGCCCTGGTGGGCTTCAAACTCAACGCCTTGGGCGTGGCAACTACAACACCGCAGGCTTCGTAATGACAATCTCTACTCTTCCCCGCTGGGCGCAGCGCAGCGCTTTGGTTTTGGCCCTTGCCTTGGGGCTGGCCGCGTGCGGCTCCAAAACACCGAAACCTGCTGATTTGGGCCCCAACATCCCCCTGCTGCCCGTGCGCCAGGCCTGGCACAGCAGCATTCCCAGTTTGAAAAACGCCAGCATCGCCCCCCAAGTGGTGGGCCAAAGCCTGGTGCTGGCTGCGGCCGATGGCACCGTGGTGAGCCTGGACGGAGCCACGGGCCGTGAACAATGGCGCGGCCAAGTCGGCAAAGCCTTGCTGACCGGCGTGGGCAGCGATGGCACCCAGGCAGCGGTGGTCACCGTGGCCAATGAGTTGGTGCTGCTTAACCAAGGTCGCACGCAGTGGAGCAAACCGCTCAATGCGGCCTCCTATACCGCACCCTTGGTGGCCGGTGGCCGGGTGTTTGTGCTCACCGCCGATCGCCATTTGAGCGCCTACGATGCCCAAGACGGTGCCCACTTGTGGACGCTGCAACGCGATGGCGAACCCCTGGTGCTGCGCCAGCAGGGCGTGTTGGTCGCCCATGGCAATACCTTGCTGGCGGGCCTGTCGGGCCGCTTGGTGGCAATCGATCCGGACAACGGTGCCGTGCTGTGGGAAGCGCCCTTGGCTGCGCCCCGGGGCACCAATGATGTGGAGCGCCTGGTTGATTTGGTTGGCCCCTCCACCCGCAACAACGATGTGGTCTGTGCCCGCGCCTACCAAGCCAGCGTAGGCTGCGTCGATGTCGGTCAAGCCCGGCTGATGTGGACGGCCAAATCCACCGGCGTGGTTGGCATTGCCAGCAATGCCGAGCAGGTCTTTGGCAGCGAAAGCAATGGCACCGTACAGGCCTGGAGCCGCCGCGATGGCAGCAAACAATGGAGCACGCAGCGCTTGCAGCTGCGGCAATTGACAGCTCCTTTGGCCTTAGGTCGTTCTGTGGTGGTCGGTGATAGCTCTGGTTTAGTGCATATGCTCTCCAAAGACGATGGCACCCCGCTCAACCGTTTGACCACCGACAGCAGCGGCATTGCCGCCGCCCCCGTGGTGGTGGCCGATACCCTGGTGGTGCTGACCCGCAATGGCGGGGTGTACGGCTTCCGCCCTGATTAAAAAAGTTAAGAATTCACATGAAACCCGTGATTGCCCTGGTAGGGCGGCCCAATGTGGGCAAATCCACCTTGTTTAATCGCCTGACCAAGTCGCGCGATGCCATCGTTTCGGACTACGCCGGACTGACGCGCGACCGCCACTATGGCCAAGGCCGCCAGGGCAAGCGCGAATACATCGTGATTGATACGGGTGGCTTTGAGCCCGATGCCTCGCAAGGCATTTTTCGGGAAATGGCCAAGCAAACCCGCCAAGCCGTTACCGAGGCCGATGTGGTGGTCTTTGTCGTCGATGCCCGCGATGGTTTGTCGGCCCAGGACCACGAAATTGCCAACTACCTGCGGCGCTTGAGCAAACCGTGCTTGCTGGTGGCCAACAAAGCCGAAGGCATGCAGGCCGGTGCGCAACTGTCCGAGTTTTATGAGCTGGGGCTGGGAGAGGTCTATCCGGTCTCCGCCGCCCATGGTCAAGGGGTGCGTGATCTGGTCGATTTGGCCTTGGCCCCTTTGCAACTGCCCGATGAAGAGACTTTGCCCGAGCTGGTAGAGGGCGAGGTGGCCCCGATCAAATTGGCCCTGGCCGGTCGCCCCAATGCCGGTAAATCCACCCTCATCAACACTTGGCTGGGCGAAGAGCGTTTGGTCGCTTTTGACTTGCCGGGCACGACGCGCGATGCCATCAGCGTGCCCTTTGAGCGCAATGGGCAAAAGTTTGAACTGATTGACACGGCAGGGCTGCGGCGCAAAGGCAAGGTGTTTCAGGCGATTGAGAAGTTCTCCGTCGTCAAAACCCTGCAAGCCATTGAATCGGCCAACGTTGTGTTGCTGTTGATTGATGCCACCGAAGGGGTGACCGACCAAGATGCGCATATCGCTGGCTACATCCTGGAAAGTGGCCGCGCCGTGGTGTTGGCTGTGAACAAATGGGATGCGCTCGATGAGTACCAGCGCGAGCTGGTGCAGCGCTCCATAGAAACGCGCCTGGGTTTCTTAAAGTTTGCCAATCTGCACTTTATTTCTGCGATCAAACGCCAAGGTCTGGCACCGCTGTGGGCCTCCATTGCGCAGGCGCACAAGGCAGCGACCTGCAAAATGTCCACCCCAGTGCTCACCCGCGTGCTGCTGGAGTCGCTGCAATTCCAAACCCCGAAAAAAGTTGGTGCCTACCGCCCGAAAATGCGCTACGCCCACCAAGGGGGGATGAACCCGCCCATCATCGTGATCCATGGCAATTCGCTCAATCTGGTTACCGATGCGTACAAGCGCTTTTTGGAAGGGCGCTTTCGCAAGGAATTCAATTTGGTGGGGACACCCTTGCGCGTTGAATTTAAAACGGCAGACAACCCCTATGCCGAGAAGAACAAGAAATAAAATCCCCTTCGCAGTAAGAAACACACTTGCCTTAGCGCATAAGTCTTTCTTTGCTGTGGTAAGGTGTCGGTTTACAACAACAACCCCTAACACGGAGTTATATCGTGAGCAATAAAGGCCAACTTTTGCAGGATCCGTTTTTAAATGCCCTGCGCCGTGAGCATGTCCCGGTTTCGATTTACTTGGTCAATGGCATTAAATTGCAAGGCCAAATTGAGTCGTTTGACCAATATGTTGTGCTGTTGCGTAACACCGTAACGCAAATGGTTTACAAGCATGCCATCTCCACCATCGTTCCCGGTCGTCCGGTGAACTTCAGCGTGACTGAAGCTGACGACAGCGCGGCCGCTTGAGACCATTAATCTGGGGTGCGTGGGTGCCTGAACTCGCGCAGGCTAGCGCTATATGACCGCATCCTTATCATCTTCCTCTCTGTCTGCATCCACCCCAGTTATTTTGGTTGGGGTGGATTTGGGTTTTTCACATTTTGATGGCGAGCTGCAAGAACTGGGCTTGCTGGCCGAGACGGCGGGTATGCAGCCGGTGGCCGATTTGGTGTGCAAGCGCAAAGCACCTGATCCGGCCTTGTTCATTGGCAGCGGCAAGGCCGAAGAGCTCAAACTCTTGGTCGATATGCACCAGGCCAAGGAGGTGCTGTTTGACCAGGCCTTAAGCCCTGCGCAGCAGCGCAATTTAGAGCGCTTTTTGCAGTGCCCGGTCAATGACCGCACGATGCTGATTCTGGAGATTTTTGCCCAGCGTGCCCGCAGCCACGAGGGTAAGTTACAGGTCGAATTGGCGCGGTTGCAGTATTTGAGCACCCGACTGGTGCGCCGCTGGAGCCACTTGGAGCGCCAGCAAGGCGGTATCGGCCAGCGCGGAGGCCCGGGCGAGACGCAGATCGAATTGGATAAGCGCATGATTGGCGAAGCCATCAAGCGCACCAAGGAGAAACTGCAAAAGGTGAAAAAACAGCGCGGTACCCAGCGCCGTCAACGCCAGCGCCATGGGGTGTTTACGGTTTCTTTGGTCGGTTACACCAATGCGGGTAAATCCACACTGTTCAATACCCTGGTCAAAGCCCAGGCTTACGCTGCCGATCAGTTGTTTGCTACGTTGGATACCACCACGCGGCAGATGTATCTGGAAGGGGCGCAAACCTCGGTGTCGCTCTCGGACACGGTGGGCTTTATCCGTGCCTTACCGCACGGCCTGATTGATGCGTTTCAAGCAACGCTGCAAGAGGCCATTGATGCTGATTTACTGTTGCATGTCGTTGATGCGGCCAACCCCAATTACCGTGAGCAAATTGGCCAAGTGCAGCAAGTGCTGGCCGAAATTGGTGCCAGTGCGATTCCCCAAGTGTTGGTGTTCAATAAATTGGATGCCATAGAGCCTGGGCAGCGCCCCTTGCGGTTGCAAGACCACTACGAAGTCGATGGTCAAATGCTGCCCCGTATTTTTGTCAGCGCTGCAGCCAACCAGGGCTTGGATGCGCTGCGTGAGCTGTTGACCCAGCGGGTATTGCAAGCACCAACCGCAGTTGCTCGGGAATTTTCGGATCTTCCCCCTATCTGTTCTGTTGAGCCTGATAAGGGCGAAAACTTGTTTTGATCACGGTGGAAACACCGCCTTCTTTTCATTGAGATTTTGCGCATGAATGTTCCTCATCGCCTTCCTCGCTGGGTACTTGCACTTCCTGGTTTGCGCGGCATGTTCAATTTAAATGACCCGCGTTGGGGTCGGGGTGAGGAGGGGGGCGAACAGCGCCCGGCCGATTCGGATGATCGGCCAACGCCTCCGCCCCCTCCACCCCCGCCGCGGGGGCGTGGTCCCCAGGGCTCTGGTGGCGGGCAACCCCCGGACTTGGACGAACTGTGGCGCGATTTAAACCGCAAGCTGTCGGGCTTGCTGGGCAATAAAGGCGGGGGCGGGCGTGGCGACGGTCTGCGTCCGGACAATACGCCGCCGGACATGAAAAGCACCGGCATTGGCATCGGTTTGATCAGCGGTTTGGCGGCTTTGATTTGGCTGGGTACAGGCTTTTTCATTGTGCAAGAGGGCCAGCAAGCCGTGGTCACCCAGTTTGGCCGCTACCACTCCACTGTGGGGGCGGGTATCAACTGGCGCATACCATATCCGGTGCAAAGCCATGAGTTGGTGTTTGTCACTCAAATTCGCTCGGTGGATATTGGCCGCGATATCGTGATTAAAAGCACCGGCCTGCGCGAATCGGCCATGCTCACCGAAGACGAAAACATTGTCGAAATCAAGTTTGCCGTGCAATACCGCTTAAGCGATGCCCGTGCCTGGCTGTTTGAAAGCAAGAACCCCGATATCGCGGTGGTGCAAGCAGCTGAATCGGCCGTGCGCGAAGTGGTGGGCAAGATGCGGATGGATTCGGCTTTGGCCGAAGAGCGCGATCAAATTGCCCCTCGGGTGCGTGAACTGATGCAAACCATCCTGGACCGCTACGCCGTGGGCGTGGAAATCGTCGGGATTAACTTGCAGCAAGGCGGTGTGCGCCCGCCGGAGCAGGTGCAAGCAGCGTTTGATGATGTGCTCAAAGCGGGCCAAGAGCGCGAACGGGCTAAAAATGAGGCCGAAGCCTACGCCAACGATGTGATTCCTCGGGCCAAAGGTACGGCGGCCCGTTTGGCACAAGAGGCTGAAGGGTACAAAGCCCGCATCGTGGCCCAGGCCGAAGGTGATGCCCAGCGCTTTAGCTATTTGCTGACCGAATACAAAAAAGCACCGCAAGTCACGCGTGAGCGCCTCTACACCGAAGCGCTGGAAGAGGTTTACAGCAATGTGACCAAGGTATTGGTCGATTCGCGCCAAGGCTTGTTGTATTTGCCATTGGACAAAGTCATGCAAAACGCCGGGGTCAATCCGCGTGCCGCTGCCGAGGCCGCCAGCCGCGCACCGGCCCCTTCCGGCAATGCTGCGGCACTGGAGCCCAATCCCCCCGCCAGCAGTACCCGCGCTCGCGATGCCGACCGTTCGCGTGCCCGTTAATCGCGTTAAACGCTTAGGAGTTAAAGAGTGAATCGATTGGCTTTTTTCGCTACCTCGGCCCTGGTTGCGCTGGCGCTGGCCAGCTCCATGCTGTTTGTTGTCGATCAGCGGCAATTTGGCGTGGTCTATGCCTTGGGACAAATTAAAACCGTCATTACTGAGCCAGGTTTGAACTGGAAGCTGCCGCCGCCGTTTCAAAACGTCAGTTACATTGACAAGCGCTTGCTAACCCTGGAGAGCACGGACACCGAGCCCATGCTCACGGCGGAAAAGCAGCGCGTGGTGATTGACTGGTATGTGCGTTGGCGCATTACCGATCCGTCGGAATACATCCGCAACGTCGGCCTGGATGAAAACGCCGGCACCCTGCAGCTCAATCGTGTGGTGCGCAACGCCTTCCAAGAAGAAATCAACCGGCGCACCGTGCGCGAGCTGTTGTCTTCCAAGCGCGAAACCTTGATGGCCGATGTCAAGAAAGAAGTGGTTGAAGCCATTCGCCGGGGCAAGCCCTGGGGCATGGATGTGGTGGACGTGCGCATTACGCGCGTCGATTACGCCGAGACCATCACCGAATCGGTTTATCGCCGCATGGAAGCCGAGCGCAAGCGCGTGGCCAACGAGTTGCGCTCCACCGGCGCAGCCGAGGGCGAAAAAATTCGTGCCGATGCCGATCGCCAGCGTGAAGTGACCGTGGCCAATGCCTACCGGGATGCGCAAAAGGTCAAAGGCTTGGGCGATGCGGAGGCCGCACGGCTGTATGCCGAGGCTTTTGGACAAGATGCGCAATTTGCCAAGTTTTACCGCAGCTTAGAGGCTTATAAAGCCAGTTTTGCCAATAAGAGCGATGTTTTGGTCATCGATCCTGCCAGCACCGAATTCTTTAAGCCCTACCGCCAAGGTGGCGGCGCTTCGGCAGCCAACTAAGCCCCCAGGCACCGCTGGTGGGTGCCGCCCTTGCAGAACCGCACTTGTCACGGCTTCTGTCGATATCGCAGTGCAGGCCCAGTCCTTTTCCAAGGGGCGGGCCTGCGACCCGATAGAATCACCTTTTTAACAGCTCCCCCTTTTTCCTTTCTCCTTCATGTCAGCCTGGCTCTTGCCGGATCACATTGCCGACGTCTTGCCCTCTGAGGCGCGGCATATCGAGGAATTGCGCCGTGGTCTTTTAGATACGGCCCGCAGCTATGGGTATGAATTGATCATGCCCCCCATGCTCGAATACCTCGACTCCCTGCTTACCGGCGCAGGGGAAGCGCTCAATCTGCAAACGTTCAAACTGGTCGATCAGCTTTCGGGCCGCACCCTGGGGCTGCGGGCCGATACGACCCAGCAAGCCGCCCGCATTGATGCGCACTTGCTCAACCGCCCCGGCATTGCCCGCTTGTGCTATTGCGGGCCGGTGCTGCACACCCAGCCTGACCGCCCCCGCGCCACGCGCGAGCCGCTGCAGTTTGGGGCTGAAATTTACGGCCATGCCGGCATGGAGGCTGATGTTGAGGCCCTGGCCCTGGCCCTGGACTGCCTGCGCGGCGCGGGGGTGAAAGACTTCAGCGTGGACTTGGCCGATGTGCGCATCGTGCGCCATCTGTGCGCTGGCGTGATGGTGGATGCCGCCGTGTTGCAGCGGGTGCATGCCGCGTTGGCTGCCAAAGATGCCACCGAGCTGGCCCAGCTGACGAAAAACTTTCCTGCGCCTGCCCGCGAAGGGTTGCTCGCAATTTTGCAGCTGTACGGGGACGAAAAGGTTTTAAAAGAGGCAGAAAAAGCCTTGAAAGCTACACCTGCCGTGCGGCAAGTGCTGCAAAATTTGCAATATCTGACTGAGCAATTCACCGGGGTGAATTTCACCTTCGATTTGGCCGACTTGCGCGGGTACGCCTACTACAGCGGCACGCGCTTTGCCGCTTACGTGCCCCAAGCCAGCGATGCGCTGGTGCGTGGTGGGCGCTACGACGAGGTGGGGGCCGTGTTTGGCCGCAACCGCCCAGCGGCTGGCTTTAGTTTGGATATCAAACAGCTGGTTGCCGTCGTGCCTGAGCGCCCGCTCAAAGCCGCCATCCGCGCGCCCTGGGCGCACGATGCTGCGCTGCATGCGCTGATTGCCCAATTGCGCCAAGCGGGCGAAACCGTGGTCTGTACCCTGCCAGGGCAGGATGACCGGGTGGATGAATTTCGCTGCAACCGAAAACTGGCCCAAGTCGATGGCCAGTGGACGGTGCAAGCCCTTTAAAAAGTTTTCCTTCTTTTATGGATGTGAACGTGATGAACGCAAACAAAGCTCGTAACGTGGTGGTCGTTGGCACTCAGTGGGGTGACGAAGGCAAAGGCAAATTGGTCGATTGGCTGACCGAAAGTGCCCAAGGGGTGGTCCGCTTCCAAGGCGGGCACAACGCTGGCCACACCTTGGTGATCAATGGTCAAAAAACCGCCTTGCACCTGATTCCCAGCGGCATCATGCGCCCGGGGGTGAAGTGCTTTATTGGCAATGGCGTGGTGTTGTCGGTGGGCAAGTTGTTTGAAGAAATTGCCGGCCTGGAAAAGGCGGGCGTGCAGGTGCGCAATCGTTTGCGCATCTCGGAAGCGTGCCCGCTGATTTTGCCGGTTCACCAAGCGCTGGATGTGGCCCGCGAAGCCGCCCGCGAGCAAGGCGGCCAGCAAAAAATCGGCACCACTGGCAAAGGCATTGGCCCGACCTACGAAGACAAAATTGCCCGCCGCGCCCTGCGCGTGCAGGATTTGAAGCACCCTGAGCGCTTTGCCGCCAAGCTGCGCGATTTGCTGGCGCTGCACAACCATGTGTTGGTCGAGGTGCTGGGCAGCCGCACGTTTGAATTTCCTGAAGCGCTCAAACCCTACATCGTCAATGGCGAAGTGCAGTTTGACGCGGTGTACAACGAAGCCATGGAACAAGCCCAAGCGCTCAAACCCATGATTGCCGACGTTTCGCGCGAGCTGCATGAGACCTACAACGCGGGTGGCAACCTGCTGTTTGAAGGGGCCCAGGGCACGCTGCTGGACGTGGACCACGGCACTTACCCCTACGTTACCTCCAGCAACTGCGTGGCCGGCAATGCCTCGGCCGGTGCGGGTGTGGGGCCGGGCATGCTGCATTACGTGCTGGGCATTACCAAGGCGTATTGCACCCGCGTGGGCAGCGGCCCCTTTCCGACCGAGTTGGATTGGGAAAAAGAAGGCACCCCTGGCTACCACATGAGCACCATCGGTGCCGAAAAAGGCGTGACCACGGGCCGCGCGCGGCGCTGTGGCTGGTTTGATGCGGCGCTGCTCAAGCGCTCGGCGCAGATCAATGGCTTGTCGGGCCTGTGCATTACCAAGCTGGATGTGCTCGATGGCCTGACTGAGCTGCAACTGTGCGTGGGCTATGAGCTGGACGGCGAGAAGATCGACATCCTGCCCCTGGGCGCGGACGATATCGAGCGCTGCAAGCCCATTTATGAAACCATGCCTGGCTGGACGGATACCACCGTGGGCGTGACCGATTACGCCCAGCTGCCCGCCAATGCGCGCCGCTACCTAGACCGTATTCAGGAAGTGACCGGCGTGCCGATTGCCATGGTTTCCACCAGCCCGGACCGCGATCACACCATCTTGCTTCATAACCCCTATAGCGCCGTTTAAGGCCATAAAGGATGTTTCCTATGCTGACGGAAGACGGCAAACACTTGTACGTAAGCTACGACGATTACCACGGTTTGATTGAAAAGCTGGCACTGCAAATTCACAAATCCGGTTGGCAATTCGACACCATTTTGTGTCTGGCCCGTGGGGGCCTGCGCCCGGGCGATATCCTGAGCCGCATTTTTGACAAACCGCTGGCCATCATGTCCACCAGCTCGTACCGGGCCGAGGCCGGCACTTTGCGCGGGCACCTCGATATTGGCCGCTTCATTGCCACGCCCAAGGGCGAAATTGCCGGGCGCGTGCTGTTGGTTGATGACTTGGCCGATTCGGGCGTGACGCTGACCGCCGTGGTCAAGCGCCTGCAAGAGAGCTACCCACCGATCACCGAGCTGCGCACGGCGGTGATTTGGACGAAGGGCATTTCCACCTTCCGCGCCGATTACTCGGTCGAGGATTTGCCCACCAACCCCTGGATTCACCAGCCCTTTGAAGGCTATGACAGTCTTACGCCAGATAAGCTGCTGAAAAAATGGCAGCTCTAAAATACTGACCGCTTCGATCTCAGAGCGCCGCTTGCGGCGCTTTGGTGTTTCTTTTTTTGACACCTTTTTTCTTCCTTCCCCCCATGAGCCAACCTGCTTTTACCGTTGCCGATATTCGGAAGACGTTTCTGGACTTCTTTGCTTCCAAGGGCCACACCATCGTCGAGTCCAGCCCCCTGGTGCCTGGCAACGATCCCACGCTGATGTTCACCAACAGCGGTATGGTGCAGTTCAAGGACGTGTTTTTGGGCACCGACAAGCGCTCGTACAACCGCGCCACGTCGGTGCAGGCCTGCCTGCGGGCCGGTGGCAAGCACAACGACCTGGAAAACGTCGGATACACCGCCCGCCACCACACCTTTTTTGAAATGCTGGGCAACTGGAGCTTTGGCGACTACTTCAAGCGCGAAAGCCTGAAGTGGGCCTGGGAGCTGCTCACCGAAGTGTATAAATTGCCCGCCGACAAGCTGCTGGCCACCGTGTACGCCGAGGACGACGAGGCCTACGACATCTGGACGAAAGAAATCGGCCTGCCGCCCGAGCGCGTGATTCGCATCGGCGACAACAAGGGCGGGCGCTACAAGAGCGACAACTTCTGGATGATGGCCGACACCGGCCCCTGTGGCCCGTGCAGCGAAATCTTCTACGACCACGGAGCGCACATTCCTGGCGGCCCTCCGGGCAGCCCCGATGAAGATGGCGACCGCTTCATCGAAATCTGGAATAACGTGTTCATGCAGTTCGAGATGCACGAAGACGGCAGCGTCACCCCGCTGCCCGCGCCCTGCGTGGACACCGGCATGGGGCTGGAGCGCTTGGCCGCCATCTTGCAGCACGTGCACAGCAACTACGAGATCGACCTGTTCGATGCGCTTATCAAGGCCGCAGCCCGCGAAACCGGCTGTGCCGATCTGGCCAATCCGTCGCTCAAAGTGATTGCCGACCACATTCGCGCCACCAGCTTTTTGATTGTCGATGGTGTCATTCCCAGCAACGAAGGCCGGGGCTACGTGCAACGCCGCATCGTGCGCCGCGCCATTCGCCACGGCTACAAGCTGGGCCAGAAAACGCCGTTTTTCCACAAGCTGGTGCAAGATTTGGTGCAGCAAATGGGCGCGGCCTACCCCAAGCTGGCCGCACAAGAAGCCCGTATTACCGAGGTGCTGCGGATCGAGGAAGAGCGCTTCTTTGAAACCCTGGCCCACGGCATGGAGATTTTGGACAGCGCCCTGGCCGGTGGCCAGCAGCAGTTGCCTGGCGAGGTGGCCTTCAAGCTGCACGACACCTACGGCTTCCCGCTGGATTTGACCAACGATGTCTGCCGCGAGCGCGGCCTGAGCGTGGATGAAGCCGGCTTTAACGCCGCCATGCAGCACCAAAAAGAAACGGCCCGCGCCGCCGGCAAGTTCAAGATGGACAAGCTGCTGGACTACCAGGGCGCCGCCAACGCGTTCACCGGTTACACACAGCTGGCCGAATCAACAAAAATCGTAGCTCTTTACGCAGAAGGTACGCCAGTTTCTGTATTGAATGCTGGTGAGAGTGGCGTAATCGTGCTGGAAAGCACTCCCTTTTATGCCGAAAGCGGCGGCCAGGTGGGCGACCAGGGCGTGATCAGCGCTGGCAGCAGCCGTTTTGCCGTGCAAGACACGCAAAAAATCAAAGCCGATGTGTTTGGCCACCACGGCGTGCTGGCCGAAGGCAGCCTGAAAGTGGGCGATGCCGTGCAAGCCCAGGTCGATACCGATCTGCGTGCGGCCACCATGCGCAACCACTCCGTCACCCACCTCATGCACCATGCGCTGCACACCGTGCTGGGCGAGCATGTGCAGCAAAAAGGCAGCTTGGTGAATGCCGAGCGCACGCGCTTTGACTTCACGCACAACGCCCCGGTCACGCCTGCGCAAATTGCGCAGATTGAAGCGCTGGTGAACGCTGAAATTTTGGCCAACACCGCCACCGCTGCTCGCGTCATGGACATTGAGGCGGCCAAAGCCACCGGCGCGATGATGCTGTTTGGCGAGAAATACGGCGAAACCGTGCGCGTGCTGGACATTGGCACCAGCCGCGAACTGTGCGGCGGCACCCACGTGCAGCGCACGGGCGATATCGGCCTGTTCAAAATCGTGGCGGAAAGCGGCGTGGCCGCTGGCGTGCGCCGCGTCGAAGCCGTCACCGGCCTGAACGCGCTGACCTACCTGCAAGGCTTGGAGGCTACGGTCGATGCGGCGGCCAGCACCCTGAAAGCACCCACGGCCGAGCTGACCACCCGCATCGTCAGCACGCTGGAGCAGATCAAAACCCTAGAAAAAGAAGTGGCCCAGCTCAAAGGCAAGCTCGCCTCCAACCAGGGCGATGAACTGCTGGGGCAGGCCGTGGAAGTGCAGGGCGTGAAAATCCTTGCTGCGCAACTGGAAGGGGCCGATGCCAAAACCCTGCGCGATACCCTGGACAAGCTCAAAGACAAGCTCAAGAGCGCCGCCATCGTGCTGGCCGCCGTCGATGGCGACAAAGTGCAGCTGGCCGCTGGTGTCACGCCCGACACCCTGGGCAAGGTTAAAGCCGGGGAACTGGTGAATTTTGTTGCCCAACAAGTCGGCGGCAAAGGCGGCGGCAAGCCCGACATGGCCATGGCCGGCGGCACCCAACCGGCCGCACTGCCCCAAGCGCTGGCCAGTGTGCAAGCCTGGGTGGCGGGGAAACTTTAAGCCCCTCGTCGGGATAAATTGATCTGACCAAATCGGCTGCCAGCGCTTTCGATTCAAGTGCTGGCAGCTATTTTTTTGTTGAACGGCTGTTGATTTGCGTAGCCCGTGGTTCGCCACTTTCCTGAAAATCCCTGCAATGAGAAAAATCAAACAACTTCTGGCCTGCGCGGTTCTGGCTTTCAGCGCCGCCGCTTCGGCCCTGCCCGTGGCTGCGGAACGCACGGAATGGGCGGCTTTTTTTGCGCAAGCGCCCGCTGTGGGCACCATCGCCATCCTGGATACCCGTGGGGGCGAAGAACATGTGTGGGTTCACAACGCCGCGCGGGCGCAGCAGCGGTTTTCGCCTGCGTCCACCTTCAAGATTCCTCACACCCTGTTTGCCCTGCAAGCCGGTGCCGTGCGAGATGAGTTCGAGGTCATCGCCTGGGACGGTGTGCAGCGCGGCTACCCGGGGTGGAACCAGAACCAAACCCTGCGCTCTGCCATGCGCTATTCCACCGTCTGGGTGTTCGAGCGCTTTGCTGAAAAAATCGGTCACCCGCAGCTTGCTGCCTGGATGCGGGAAAACGGCTACGGCAATGCCGCCACCACCGGCGAAGCGCCTTTCTGGGTTGAAGGCGATCTGGCGATTTCTGCGCTGGAACAGCTGGTCTTTTTGCAAAAGCTCTACCGCAATGCGCTGCCGTTTGATCGTGCTCACCAGCTGCTGACCAAGGACGTAATGGTCGTCGAGGCCGGCAGCGACTGGATAGTGCGGGCCAAAACCGGCTGGAGCGGCAGCATCGGCTGGTGGGTTGGGTGGGTAGAGCGTCCCACGGGCACGGTATTTTTTGCGCTGAACATCGATACGCCCCGCCGCCAAGATGATTTGGCCAAACGCCAGAGCATCGCCCGGCAGGTGTTGCGTGCCATCCAGGCCTTGCCGGTCGCACCATGATGCTGTGGTGCCTTTGCGGCCAATAGCGTCTTTTTTATGCCCCGCCAAGCAGCGGTGCCAACTGCCGAAACAGCGCCGCCGCCACAATCCCGGCGCTAATGGCGGGCAGGGGCTTTTTCAGCACCAGGGCCACCCCTGCGGTGACGAGCAGGGCCAGCTTGGCCCCGCCGTCGCCCTGGGCGGCCAAGGGGGCCAACAGGGCAATCAGCACCGAGCCGGACATGGCCCGGATGAACTGCTGCACCCGGCGGCTGATGGGCACAAACGCCATGATGAACACCCCGCCCCAGCGCGTTGCCAGGGTGACGAGGGCCATGATGAGGATGATGAGCAAGGTGCCCAGATCGGTCGTTGCGATGCTCATGCGGCGTTCTCCTCGGGCCAGAACGCGCCCAGCAGGCCGCCGGCGATGGCCCCCACCACCACGTGGCTGTTTTCCGGCAGGTAGCGCCAGGCCAGCAGCGATGCCCCGGCCGCCATGGCCCAAATGGCGACCAGGCGCCGGTCTTTGCGTCCATCCACCACCATGGTCAGCAAAAAGCAGCCCATCACCATGTCCAGCCCCCAGCGCACCGGGTCGGCAATGGCGTTGCCCATGTACAAGCCCAGCCAGGTGCCCACAATCCAAAACAGCCACAGCGCCAGCCCCCCGCCCAGCAGCAGGCCCAGGCCCCGGTTGGTGTCGTTTTGGCCCAGCGCCTGAATGGACAGGGCCCAGTTGGCATCCGAGGCCACCAGCATCACCGCATAGCGCTGCACGGGCGGCAGATGGCGCAGCCAGGGGTAGAGGGTGGCCCCCATCAGCAGATGGCGGGCATTGATGGCAAACACCGTGACCGCCAGGGGCACCAGCGGCACCTGTGCCCCCCACAAATCCAGCGTGGCAAACTGCGCTGCCCCGGTAAACACCAGGGCACTCATCAGCACAATGGCGCTGCCGCCCAGCCCGGTTTGCACGGCAGCCAGCCCAAAGGCCAGACCAAAGACGGCGACGAACAGCGAAATCGGCAGCAATTGCCGAAAACCGCGCCAAACGGCGTGGCGGTTGAGCGTAACGGCGGGGGTAGGCAGGGGCGGCACGGACAAAGCGCTTTCAGAAAAGAACAACAGAAAAAACGAACCGGGGCGCGAGTATGCCCGCGCTTTGCGCCGCCAGCGGCCTGTGCGGCCGATGCGCTGCGTGCGCGGGTTTTCTGGCCCTTGGGCAGGCGTTGGGAGTGTCGTTATTTGCAGCTTGAAAGACAGTTTTTGCACCATGGCCCGCCTGGGTTTGCGGTATGGTGGCCATTTTTTGCGCCAATCTTTGCGCCAATCCAAGGAGACACCAGACCATGACGCAAACCACCGAACTGCTGTGCGAAGTGCGCGGCCAAGTGGGCTTTATTACTTTGAACCGCCCCAAGGCGCTCAACGCCCTGTCGCTGGGCATGGTGCGCGGCCTGCTGGCCCAACTGCTGGCCTGGCGCGATGATCCGGCGGTGCTGGCCGTGGCCATTCGCGGCAGCCACAAGGAGGGCGTATTTGGCCACTTCTGCGCCGGTGGGGATATCCGCTTTTTGCACCAGACGGTGCAAGCGGGCAGTCCGCAGATCGAAGACTTCTTTACCGAGGAATACACCCTCAACCACGTCATCTTCACCTACCCCAAGCCCTACATCGCCTTTATGGACGGCGTGGTCATGGGCGGCGGCATGGGCATCAGCCAAGGGGCCAGCCTGCGCATCGTCACCGAAAAATCCAAGCTGGCCATGCCCGAGGCCCTGATCGGCCTGTTCCCCGATGTGGGCGGCGGCTACTTTTTGGCCCGTTGCCCTGGGCGGGTGGGTGAATGGCTGGGACTGGCCGGCGAGAGCCTGGCCGCCAGCGAAGCCATCGCCTTTGGCTGGGCCGATGCGTACCTGCCCGCTGCCGAGCAGGCTGGGCTGTGGGAGGCACTGGCCACGCAAAGCTTTGCCGATAGCGCCGCCGTGCAGGCTTTTGCCGCCAGCCGCACCCAGCCCCAGGGGCCAGAGGCGGTGCGCGACACCAGCGTGATTGATCGCGTGTTTGCCCTGCCCACGGTGCAGGCCATCATTGACACCCTGGAGGCCGATACCAGCAGCGCATCCAGCGCATGGGCGCAGCACACCGCCGCGGCCCTGCGCAAGCGCTCGCCGCTGCTGCTGCACGTCATCCTGGAGCAAATCCGACGCGCCCGCAGCATGACCATGGCCGAAGACCTGCGCATGGAGCGCGATTTGGTGCGCAACTGCTTCTTCCTGCGCCCGGGGCAAAGCGAAACGATGGAAGGCATCCGCGCCCTGGCCATCGACAAAGACCAAACCCCGCGCTGGAACCCCGCGCGCATCGAAGAGGTGACTGAGGACGCATGGCGCGCCTTTTTTACCAGCCCCTGGCCCGCGCACAGCCACCCTCTGGTGGCGTTGAAGGATTGATGGACTGATGCGCGCGCACGGCGTTTTGGCCGTGCGCGCTGCGATACCGAAGGTGCGGCCGGCGCGGGTACAAAGCTTGCTGGGATAATCCCGCCCCTTATGCCTTCTCTATCTTCCTTGCAGATCACCTTCCCCGAAGCCCTTCCTGTATCCGCCCGCCGCCAAGAGATTGCCGAGGCGCTGCAGACCCACCAGGTCATCATCGTCTGCGGCGAAACCGGCTCGGGCAAAACCACGCAGCTGCCCAAGATTGCCCTGGCGCTGGGCCGGGGCGTGTGCAATGCGCCGCAAGGGCAGCGCGGGCGGCTGATTGGCCACACCCAGCCCCGGCGCATTGCCGCCAGCAGCGTGGCCAAGCGCATTGCGCAAGAGCTGAACACGCCGCTGGGCGAGGTGGTGGGTTTTAAGGTGCGTTTTCAAGACACGCTGCAAAAAGGCGCGTCGGTCAAGCTGATGACAGACGGCATTTTGTTGGCCGAGACGCAGACCGATCCGCTCTTGAAGGCCTATGACACCCTGATCATTGACGAGGCGCACGAGCGCAGCCTGAACATCGACTTTTTGCTTGGGTATTTGAAGCAAATCCTGCCCCAGCGGCCCGATTTGAAGGTGGTGGTGACCTCGGCCACGATTGATGCCGAGCGCTTTGCCCGGCACTTTGCCGATGCCCAGGGGCAGGCCGCGCCGGTGATCATGGTGTCCGGGCGCACCTACCCGGTGGAAATGCGCTGGCGGCCTTTCGAGGAGAAAAAGGATTACGGCCTGAACGAGGCCATTGCCGATGGCGTGGACGAGCTGTGGCAAGGCGGCGCGGGCGGCGACATTTTGATTTTTCTGCCCGGCGAGCGCGAAATTCGCGAGGCCGCCGACCACCTGCGCCAGCACCTGCAGCACTACCCGGCGCTGCGCAACAGCGAGGTGCTGCCCCTGTTCTCGCGCCTGTCGCAGGCCGAGCAAGACCGCATTTTTGACAGCCACAGCCAGCGGCGCATTGTGCTGGCGACCAACGTGGCGGAAACCTCGCTCACCGTTCCTGGCATCAAATACGTGATTGACGCAGGCACAGCCCGCGTTAAGCGCTATTCATTCAGAAGCAAGGTGGAGCAATTGCTGGTCGAGCCGATCAGCCAGGCCGCCGCCAACCAACGCGCTGGGCGCTGCGGGCGCGTGGCCAACGGCATCTGCATTCGCCTGTACGACGAGGCCGATTTCAACCAGCGCGATGCCTTTACCGACCCGGAAATTTTGCGCTCTTCGCTGGCCGGGGTCATCCTGCGCATGAAGGCGCTGGGGCTGGGCGATGTGGTGAATTTCCCCTTTTTGCAAGCCCCCTCGGGCCGGGCGATTGCCGATGGCTACCAGCTCTTGCAAGAGCTGGGCGCGGTCGATGAGCGCGGCGGCCTGCTGCCCATGGGCAAAGCCCTGTCGCGCCTGCCGCTGGACCCGCGCGTGGGCCGCATGATTGTTGAGGCCCGCAGCCGCGGGGCGCTGGCCGAGGTGCTGGTCATTGCCGCCGCCCTGAGCGTGCAGGACGTGCGCGACCGCCCCCTAGAGGCGCAGGCCCAGGCCGACCAGCAGCACGCCAAGTTTGACGATGAGAAAAGCGAGTTCTCCGGCTACCTGCGCCTGTGGCAGTGGCTGCAGGATGCCCGCGGCGGCAAGGCTGTGGCCAAAAGCCGCAAGGAGATGGCGGCCCAGGCCGCGCACAAGGCACCGGCGGCAGCGCAAAAAAATCAGTCTTTTTTGCCTGTAGCCCAGCGTATGCAAGCGTCTGCAGCTACTGAGTTGATAGCACCTGAGCAAGACACCCACAAACTCAGCAACCGCCAGTGGGAGCAGCTGCTGCGCCAGAACTTCATCAACATCCGCCGCGTGCGCGAGTGGCGCGATATTTACTCGCAACTGCTCACCGTGGTGAAAGAGCAGCAGTGGCAGATCAATACCCAGCCCGCCAGCTACGAGGCGGTGCACCTGTCCATGCTGTGCGGCTTGCTGGGCAACATCGGCTTTAAGGGCGAAGAGAGCGAGGCCTACCTGGGGGCACACGGCATCAAGTTCCACCCGCATCCGGGGGCGCATTTGAGCAAAAAGCCGGGGCGCTGGATTGTGGCTGCCGAGCAGGTGGAAACCTCGCGCCTGTATGGCCGGGGCATTGCGGCGATTGAGCCGCAGTGGCTGGAAGAAGTCGGTGCCCATCTGCTGAAAAAACAACTGCTTGACCCGCACTGGAGCAAGAAACGCGCCGACGTGATCGCCTTTGAACGCGCCACGCTCTACGGCCTGGTGGTCTATAACAACCGGGGCGTGAGCTATGGCCGCAAAGACCCGCACGATGCGCGGCAAATGTTCATCCGCCGTGCCCTGGTCGAGGGCGAGTGGGAGACGAGCTGGCCGTTTTTGGCCGCCAACCAGAAAACCATCCGCAAGGTTGAAGAGCTGGAGCACAAAAGCCGCCGCCAAGACGTGCTGGTGGACGATGCGCTGATCTACGCCTTTTATGACCAGCACATCCCCGACGGCATTTTCAGCGGCGCGACTTTTGACGCGTGGTACCGCCAGGCCAGCCAAGCGCAGCCCCAGCTGCTGCGCCTGTCCAAAGACGAACTCATGCGCCACGAGGCGGCGGGCATCACCACCGATGCCTTCCCCAAGCTGGTGCGCCTGGGCGGTGTCGATTGCGCGGCCAGCTATTTGCACAGCCCCGGCGATGCCCGCGATGGCTTGACGGTGACGGTGCCGCTGTTCGCCCTGAACCAAGTCAGCGAAGACCGCGCCGAGTGGCTGGTGCCGGGAATGCTGAAAGAAAAAATCCAGGCCCTGCTGAAAAGCCTGCCCCAGCGCCCGCGCAGCCGCCTGGTGCCACTGCCCGAAAGCGCCGAGCGCCTGGCCGCGCTGTTCACCCAGCCCGAGCGTTGGGGGCAGGGCGGGCTGATCGATGCCCTGCTGGAGCAGGTGCGCCAGGAGACCGGCCTGGACGTGAAACGTGCCGACTTCAAGCCCGACATGCTGGGCACCCACCTGTTCATGAACCTGCGCATCATCGACGAGCATGGCCGCCAGCTGGCGCAAGGGCGTAATATCGCCGCCCTCAAGGCCCAGTGGGGCAGCAAGGCGCGGGGGGCCTTCCAGGCGCTGGCTTCATTAAAAATAGCTTCTTCCGCTGAAGATAAAGTGGTTTCAGAGCCAAAACAGCCTAAAAACACCAATTTAAAAGCGCAATCAGCTATTGAAAAAGATAACTCGCCGGGAACGGCTGCGCCCCATGCCGCAGGCGCACGCCACACCAGCTGGGACTTTGGCAGCTTGCCTGAGCTGATGGAAATCCAGCAGGGCAAGCAGATGCTGATCGGCTTTCCCGCCCTCATCGACCAGGGCGATGCCGTCACCATCGAGGTGTTTGACGAGCCAGACATTGCCGCCGCCCGCCACCGCCAGGGCCTGCGCCGCCTGTGCGCCCTGCAGGTGAAAGACGCGCTGAAATACCTGGAAAAAAACATCCCCGATCTGCAAAAAATGGCCGTGGCCTACATGCCGCTGGGCACGCAAGAAGAGCTGCGGGCGCAGATTCTGGATGTGGCGCTGGACCGCGCTTTTGTGCAAGAGCCCTTGCCCCAGGATGCCGCCCAGTTCGCCCAGCGCGTGCAAGAGGGCCGCGCCCGCCTGACACTGATCGCCCAGGAAGTGGCCCGCCTGGCCGCCACCATCTTGACCGAATACGCCAGCGCTCAGCGCAAGATCAAAGACACCAAAAACGCCCAAGAGGCCACAGAAGACGCAGGCAAGCAGCTACACAATCTGATGCCCAAGGACTTCATCGCCCGCACCCCCTGGGCGCAGCTGCAGCACTTTGCCCGCTACCTGAAGGCCATCACCATCCGCCTGGACAAATACCGCGCCGATCCGGCCCGCGATGCCGCCAAATTGAAGGAACTGCAACCGCTGCAGCAGCGCTATACCCGCCTGCTGGCCCAGCGCAAAGGCCAACACGATGCGCGGCTGCAGGAATACCGCTGGATGCTGGAAGAGCTGCGCGTGAGCTTCTTCGCCCAAGAGCTGCGCACGCCGTACCCGGTGAGCAGCAAGCGCCTGGACAAAGTGTGGGCGCAGTTGCAGCATTGACGGCCTGAACAAATACCTGCCCCATCACCCTTGCCATGGCCACTGACCGCTTCGCCCCCACCGCCGATCTGCCGCGTTTGACCAAGGAGGTGATGGTGCTCACCACCCTGGTGCAAGGTGCGGGTGTGTACGCTTTGCTGGAGGGCTGGTTTGGCCCTGCCGGGCCGCTGCGGCTGATTGCCCTCTCTTTGCTGCTGGCGGTACCGGGTTTTTTTGTGCTGTGCGTGCGCCAGCTGGGCGACCGCCTGCTGTGGCGCGGCATGGCGGCGCTGGCGCTGCTGCTGCTGGCCTTGCACGGCAGCGTTTGGTGGCTGCTGGGCAGCCAGGATGCACGCAGTGGCAGCGCCTGGGTGCCCTGGTTGCTGAGCCAGGGGGCATTGCTGTTTATCGCCCTGGCATGGATGCAGGCGCTGCAGCAACAACGCAGCCTGCGCCGCGTGCCGTATGCCCTGCTGTTTGACCACGCCTGGAACAACGCCGTGGTGCTGGGCTTTGCCCTGCAATTTGTTGCCCTGGGCTGGGCCGTGCTGGGGTTGTGGGCCGGGCTGTTTGCCTTGGTCAAGGTGCGGCTGTTTGCCGATACTTTTACGGCCCCGGCTTTCGTGTACATGGCCACGGGGCTGATGGCCGGTCTGGGTGTGCTGCTGGCACGTGGCCAGCCCCGGCCTTTGCGCCTGATGCTGCAACTGGTGCTGACCCTGTACCGCCTGCTGCTGCCGCTATTGGCGCTGGTGGTGGTGCTGTTCGTGGCTTTTTTGCCCTTCACCGGCGTGCAGCCGCTGTGGGAAACGCGCAAGGCGGCCCCGTTGCTCATGGGGGTGCTGTTGTGCCTGTTGGTTTTCGTCAATGCCGTTTACCAAGACGGCAGCCGCCAGGCAGCGCCTTACCCCGCTGCGCTGCGGGCCTTGATTGCCGCCGCCCTGGCGCTGATGCCCGTGCTGGCCGCTCTGGCCCTGTGGGCCGTGGCGTTGCGCGTGCGCCAATACGGCTGGACGCATGAGCGCATCTGGGCTGTGGCCATCGCCGGCGTGCTGATGCTCTATGCCCTGGGCTATGCCTGGGCGGCGCTGGAGCGCGATGCCGCCGCGTGGCTGCAACGGATCGGCCGTATCAATCCGGCCATGTCCTGGCTGGTCATGGCGCTGCTGGTGCTGTTGCACACCCCTTTGCTCGATCCTTACCGTATTGGTGCGGCCAGCCAGTACCAGCGCTTGGCGGACGGCACGCAGGCACCGACGCTGCAGGCCCTGCAGGATTTGCGCTTTGACCATGGCCGCCACGGGCTGCCAGCGCTGCAGCGCTTGCAAGGTTTACCCGCATTTGCCCAAGGGGAGGTAGCGCAGGATGTGCGCCAGATACTGGGTGCCGAAGCCAAGCGCTACCTGCCCCGGCAGGCCAGCGCGCTGTCGGCTGCCGATTGGCGCAGTCGGCTGGCCATCGCGCCGGGCCACGCCCAGCCGCCCGAGGACTGGTGGCAAGCGCTGGCCGATAAGGAAATCACCAGTGGCAGTGTCTGCCGGGGCGCGGGACAAAAATCTGCACCAACAGCGGGTGCGCAGCCATCCCCCGATCCGCAAACGGCCTCTTGCCTGGTCTTGCAAGCGTCTCTGGACAGCACCAGCGAGCAGCCTCAGCAGTTGCTGTGCACGACGGTCCGGTACAACCTGATGTGCCGGGTGTTTGCCCGTGACACGCAGAGAGAGCAGGCGCATTGGCAGCAGGTCGGTGAAGTGCGCTGGCCTCAGGCTACGGAACAGCAACAGGCACAACTGGTGCAGGCCTTGCGGGAAGGGCGCGTCCAGGTACAGGCCTCCCCCTGGCGTGACTTGGCCGTGCCGGGGCTACCGACCGGACGGGTGCAATAGGGCAGGAGCACTAAATACCTGCCCGAAGAGGGCTTACATCGCCCCGTGCCCGCCCAGTTGCCCGCCAATCACGCCCTTGAGGGCATCGCGCACGTTTTGCGCCACCACGCGCATGGTTTGTGGGTCGGCTTCGGTGTTGATGGCGTTGAGCTCGTTGTAGTGCATCAGCAGCAGACCGCGCAGGGTGCGGAAGGCGTTGTTGCAATGCTGGATGTCGCACAGGCTGGTGTCGTTGGCCAGCACCCGCTCGGCAATGCCGGGATCGAGCAGGCGGATTTTGCAGATGATGGCCAAGCGCACAATTGCCAAATCCAGCTCCTTGAGCCGTGCCTCACGGTCGGTGGGCAAAAAGCGGCTGGCGTTGGTATTCATACAAGCTCCTGAGTCGAGAAAAAATCAGCAAAACTGGCAGCTTAAAACCACAATACTGGGGGGTCAATGCAGCACCTGGCTACATCCCACTGAAACACTCTGCCTCAAACGCCAACAGCCCCCTAGGGGGCTGTTGCTGGTACAGGGGCGGGTGGGTGCCGACAGGCAGGCTCAGCGCTCCAGCATGGCCAGCTTGCCGTCCTTGCCATTCCACTCGTCGGCATCGGGCATGGCGGCTTTGCGTTTGGTAATGCTTGTCCAGCCCTTGGCAAAGGCCAGGTCGGCATTGAGTTTGATGAAGTGCAGCTGATCGGCGGGGGTGTCCTCTTCAGCAAAAATAGCGTCGGCCGGGCACTCGGGGATGCAAACGGCGCAGTCAATGCACTCGTCGGGATCAATGACCAGCATGTTCGGGCCTTCGCGGAAGCAATCCACGGGGCAAACGTCCACGCAATCGGTGTATTTACATTTGATGCAGTTTTCGGTGACGACGTGTGTCATGGCAGTCTTTTTTATTAATAAGAAATCGGAAAAACCCCGATTCTAGGGATTTTCCGCAGCGCTGGCAGCCCAAAGCCCTATTCAGAGTGCTGTCAGCAGACTGCAGTCCAACAAAATAGGGACGAAAAAAAACCAGCAGTTAGCTGGTTTTTTTGGTTTGGTTGCGAGGGAAGGATTTGAACCTCCGACCTTTGGGTTATGAGCCCAACGAGCTACCAAGCTGCTCCACCTCGCGGTAATTTGGTTTCTGTTGATTGAGCGATATTTTTGTTGGCAAATCAAGAGAAGCGCTGATTGTAGCCTATTTTTAGCTGCAAAGATGAAAGCTTTTTACTTCGCGCCTATTTTCTGCCAGCGCCCAGCAAGTTAGCGCCCGGCCATGGTGCTGTGGGCGTGGGGTTTGGTCGTTGTTTCCACCGACAAAATGTGCGTCAGCTCTTTCTCTAAATCCAATTGCCGGGTGGTGTGTTGCAGTTGGGGGCCTTCCAGCAAAAAGCTGTCCTCCACCCGTTCCCCCAGGGTCATGACTTTGGCCAGCTGCACGCTCAGACCGTGGCGGGCCAGGACGCGGGCGATGCTGTAGAGCAGGCCGGCGCGGTCGGTGGCGCTGATGTGCAACAGCCAGCGCTGGGCTTTTTCATCGGGCTCCAGGCTCACGTGGGGGGGAATCGGAAAGCTGCGGGCACGGCGCGAGGGCTGGCGGCGCACTGGCTCGGGCAAAGGGGTGGCAGCGGCCAGCGCAGGGGGCAGACGCGCCTCGATCAAAGAGGAGAGGGTGCGGGCATCCATCTCTAGCTGCGTGGGCAGCACTTGAAAGGTGTCGAGTGCATGGCCGTGCGGGCTGGTGTAGATGCGGGCGTGCAGGATGGAGAGGTTGGCTTGGTCAAAATACCCGCAAATGCGGGCAAACAAATCTTGCGTATCTGGTGCATAGACCAGCACTTGCACGCCTTCACCGGCCAAAGAGGGGCGTGCCCGCACGATGGGCTGTGGGCTGCCCACGTGCAGCATCAATTGCCGGGCGTGCCAAGCGATGTCGGCGGGCTCGTGGCGCAGGAAGTAGCCGGGCTCCAGCGTATTCCAGAGCAGCTGGGCACTTTCTGCGGGCCAGCCCCGTTGGCGCAGCAAGACCTGGGCTTGCTGCTGGCGTGCCTGGGTCAGGGCCTGGCCTTGCAGGGCTTGCCCGCCGAGCATGCGCAAGGTGGCATGGAACAGGTCCGACAGCAACTTGCCCTTCCAGGCGCTCCACACCTTGGGGCTGGTGCCGCGAATATCAGCCACGGTCAGCAGGTACAGACCGACCAGGCGCTGGGGCGTTTGCACGCAATCGGCAAAGGCGCGGACGACGGCAGGATCATTGGTGTCTTGCTTTTGCGCCACGGTGCTCATGCGCAGGTGTTCGCGCACCAGAAACTCGACCAAATCTGCATCGGCGGGGGCCATTTGGTGCTGGCGGGCAAAGCGGCGCACTTCAATTGCCCCCACGGCGCTGTGGTCGCCCCCCCGGCCTTTGCCGATGTCGTGAAACAGGGCGGCCAAGTACAGCAGCCACGGCTGGGCCCACTGGCTGGCCAGCTCTGAGCACAAGGGGTATTCGTGCGTGAACTCGGGCATGAAAAAGCGGCGCATATTGCGCAGCACCATGAGCGAGTGCTGGTCCACGGTATAGACGTGAAACAAGTCGTGCTGCATCTTGCCGACAATGCGCCGAAACGACCACAAATAGCGCCCCAGTACCGAGGTGGCATTCATCAAGCGCAGCGCCCGCAAGATGCCGCTGGGTTGCTGCAGGATGCGGATAAAGGTGGCGCGGTTGGCCGGGTCGTGGCGCCAGGTGGCATCCATGCGGTCGCGGGCGTTGTACAGCGCGCGCAGGGTGCGGGCAGAAAAATCGCGCAGCCCTGGGTGGGTTTGCAGGGTGAGAAAGCTGGGCAGTATGGCCAGCGGCTGGTGCTGGTAAAGGTCGGCATCGCGCACGTCGAGCAGGCCGTTTTTGTCGGCAAACCAGTCATTGATGGGCAAGGGGGCGGCCTGGCTGGGGTGCAGGCGCTCTTGGATATTGAGCAGCACGATTTGCTGCAGCTGCATTACCGCTTTGGCCGCCCAGTAGTAGCGGCGCATAAGCACTTCGCTGGCGCGTACCGGGTAGTTTTGGCCTTGCGGCGTGTGGTTTTTCAGGCCCAGGCTGAGCGCCACCGCCGTTTGCAAATCGAACAGCAGGCGGTCTTCGTGGCGGCCCGCCACCCCATGCAGGCGAGCGCGGATTTGGAACAGCGTGGTTTCGTTGCGTTCAAGCTGCTGCGCTTCCAGGTTGGTGAGGATGCCGTGCTGGGCCAGTTCATGCCAGTCGTGCCCGAGATTGGCCGCTTTGGCCACCCACAAAATGGTGTGCAAGTCGCGCAAGCCGCCGGGGGATTCTTTGCAGTTGGGCTCCAGTGCGTAGGGCGCATTTTCAAACTTGGTATGGCGCTGGCGCAGCTCCAGGTGTTTGGCCAGAAAAAATTCCTGGGGATGGAAAGTGCTGGGCAGTTGGGCCAGCAATTGCGCAAAGTGCTCTGTGCTGCCGCCAATGTGGCGCATTTCCAGCATCGAGGTTTGCGCGGTAATGTCCTGCTGCGCCAGGGCCAAACATTCATCGACGGTGCGCACGCTGGAGCCAATCTCCAGCCCCGTATCCCAGCAGGCGGTGACAAAAGCCTCCAGCGCTGGGCGCAAAGCGGCATTGTCCGGCGGCACCAGCAGCAGAACGTCAATGTCCGAATACGGAAAAAGCTGGCTGCGCCCATAACCGCCCACCGCCACAATGGCCACCTGCGCTGGCAAGCCCGTGGCCGCGGCCAGGGCCAGCAGTTGCTGATCGACCAATTGGGTCAGGCGCTGCAGCAGCAGGCGCACCGCAGGGCCACCTGGGGCCTGCAAAGGAGCCAGCAACTGCGCTTTGTCGGCCTGGTAGCGCTGGCGCAGCGCAGCCAGCGCGGGAGCAAGGGGGGAGGGGGCGGTCACCGGCTTGCTCCCTGGGGTTTAGGTGCGAATGCTTTTGATAAACGGCGGCGGGGTGGGCGAGCCGTCTGACCAGGTGAGGATGTCATAGCCGGTGGCGGTGACGGCCATCATCAGCTCCCACTGGGCCGAGAGGCTGCGGTCTTTGGTGACGATGGTCCAGCCGTCTTTGCCTTGCTCTTTCACATCGCGCTTGCCCAGGTTGAGCATGGGCTCGATGGTGAACACCATGCCTTCTTGCAGCTTCACGCCAGTGCCCGGTTTGCCGTAGTGCAGCACCTGGGGGTCTTCGTGGAATTTTTGTCCAATGCCGTGGCCGCAGTATTCGCGCACCACGGACAGGTGGTGGCCTTCGGCAAAGGTTTGGATGGCGTGGCCCACGTCGCCCAGGGTGGCGCCGGGCTTGACCTGTTCGATGCCTTTCCACATGGCTTCAAAGGTGAGTTGGCACAGGCGTTTGCCGGCAATGGTGGCCTCGCCAATCAAGAACATGCGGCTGTTGTCGCCAAACCAGCCGTCTTTGGTGATGACGGTCACGTCCACGTTCAGGATGTCGCCTTTTTTCAGCACCTTGTCGTTGGGGATGCCGTGGCAAACCACGTGATTGACCGAGGTACACACATGCCCTGGGTAGGGCGGGTAGCCCGGGGGCTGGTAGCCCACGGTGGCCGATTTGGTGCCCTGGCGGGCCATGCACTCGGCGCTGAGGCGGTCGATTTCAAGGGTGGTGATGCCGGGCTGGATAAAGGGGGTGATGTAGTCCAGCACTTCCGAGGCCAAACGCCCCGCTTCGCGCATGCGTTCGATGTCGTCGGCGGTTTTGTAAGTGATATTCATGGCGGCGAATTATCCCACCACCTTTCGCGGCAGCAGGGCGCACGCAAAAAAGCCCAGCCACCGACTGCGGCGCTGGGCGTTGATGCTGGGCTTTGATAAAAAGAGCTGGTTGCGCTTTTAAATAAAGTGATTTAAGTTGTTTAGTGCAATAAATTGAATAAATTCAAGCGCAAGCAGCTACTTTTTTTAGAGCGAATAGTACATGTCGTACTCGATGGGGTGTACGGCCTGGCGAAAGCGCGTGACCTCGTCCATCTTCAGGGCGATATAGGCATCGAGCATGTCGTTGGAGAACACGCCGCCCTTGGTCAAAAAGGCGCGGTCTTGGTCCAGCGCTTCCAGGGCCTGGTCCAGGCTGTGGCAGACGGTGGGCACCAGGCGGTCTTCCTCGGGCGGCAGGTGGTACAGGTCTTTGGTGGCGGCTTCGCCGGGGTGGATTTTGTTTTCCACACCATCCAGACCGGCCATCAGCAGGGCCGAAAAACCCAGGTAGGGGTTCATCAGCGGATCGGGGAAGCGGGCTTCTACGCGCCGGCCCTTGGGGTTGCTGGTGTAGGGGATGCGGATGGAGGCCGAGCGGTTTTTCGCCGAGTAGGCCAGTTTGACCGGCGCTTCATAGCCGGGCACCAAGCGTTTGTAGCTGTTGGTGCCGGGGTTGGTGATGGCGTTGAGCGCGCGGGCGTGTTTGATGATGCCGCCGATGTAGTACAGCGCAAAGTCCGACAGGCCGGCGTAGCCGTCGCCAGCAAACAGGTTTTTGCCGTCTTTCCAGACCGACTGGTGCACGTGCATGCCCGAGCCGTTGTCGCCCGCGTAGGGCTTGGGCATGAAGGTGGCGGTTTTGCCGTAGTTGTTGGCCACGTTCCAGATCACGTACTTTTGCACCTGCGTCCAGTCGGCGCGTTGCACCAGGGTGGAAAAGCGCGTGCCCAGTTCGTTTTGGCCGGCACCGCCCACCTCGCGGTGCAGCACTTCGACGGGGATGCCCAGGGATTCGAGCAGCAAGGCCATTTCGGCGCGGATGTTTTGCGTGCTGTCGATGGGCGGCACGGGAAAGTAACCGCCCTTGGTGCGCGGGCGGTGGCCCTTGTTGTTGCCATCGAGCTGGGCACCGCTGTTCCAGGGGGCTTCGTACTCTTCGATGGTGTAGAAGGTGTTGCCCGGCTGGTTGTCCCAGCGCACGTTGTCAAACAAAAAGAATTCTGGCTCGGGCCCAAAAAAGGCGGTGTCGCCCAGGCCCGAGGCTTTCAAATACGCTTCGGCGCGTTTAGCGATGCTGCGCGGGTCGCGGTCGTAGGCCTTGCCGTCGCCCGGCTCGACCACGTCGCACTGCAAAAACAGCGTGGTTTCTTCAAAGAAGGGGTCGATGTTGGCGGTGGCGGGGTCGGGCATGAGCTGCATGTCCGAGGCTTCAATGCCCTTCCAGCCGGGCATGGAGGAACCATCAAAGGCGTGCCCTTCGCTGAATTTGTCTTCATCAAAATGCGATACGGGCACCGTGACGTGCTGCTCTTTGCCCCGGGTATCGGTAAAACGCAGATCGACGAATTTCACTTCGTAGTCTTCGACCATTTGCATCACATCAGCGATGGTTTTGCTCATCAATTGCTCCGGCTTGTGCCTGGTTAAGTAGTAAGGGGGAAATAAGGGGGAATGCGTTTAAAAAAGCGCTGGGTGGCGGGCCAAGGGGCCCGATCATTAAATCTGGCGCTGCAATTCGGGGCCAAATTGTGCCCCAAGGCGGTGTAAACCCTCGGTTAATTGCTGCCAAGCCGGGGCAATGGCCGCGGTTTTTCCTTTCACGCCCAGCTCAATGTGCAGGCCGTATTCGGGGTGGTCCACGCTGGGCAGGCTAAACACTTTGATGCCGGGGTGGGCCATCTCAACGGCTTGCATCAGCGGGGTCAGGGCCGACTCCTGGGCTTTGAACAAAATGACCGAGCGCTCGGTGTAGGCCTGCTGCTGGTGCAAATCACGGTGGTGGGCATCCAGCGCCCACGCCACCATGGGCCAGGCCATCACCGGGAAACCCGGCACGCAATGCAGCCAGGCCCCACGCGCACCCCGGTAGCTAAAGCCAGGGATGCGGTTAAACGGGTTGGGAATAATCTGCGCCCCGGCGGGCAACACGCCCATTTGCAGGCGCTGCACGTTGTCCGGGCGCTGGGGCGCAAATGCTTCGCCTTTTTCAGCTGCCATCTCTTGCATGCGCTGGGTGATCAAGGCCTGGGCCTGGGGGTGCGGTTGCAGTGCCACGCCCAACGCGGCCGCCGTGCATTGCCGGGTGTGATCGTCCGGCGTGGCACCAATGCCGCCAAAGCTAAAGACGATGTCGTTGCCAGCGACTGCGCGGCGCAGCACCTCGGTTAAACGGGTGCGCTCATCGCCCACATACTCGGCCCAGGACAGGGTGCAGCCCCGGGCGGCGAGCAATTCGATCAGCTTGGGCAGGTGCTTGTCTTGGCGTTTGCCAGAGAGAATTTCGTCACCAATGATGATGGCGCCAAATTGGGGGGCGGGGGAGTGGCTCATTCGGGCGATTTTATCGTTCACAAACACGCTTTCTGCCGACGGTGTGCGCAATGAAAGCCAGGGGGTTTAATTTTAAAAAGAGCTGTTTGCGCTGGATAAATCTCAAATTCAATGACTTAAAAGCCTGAATTGTCGATGAAATAAGCGCTAACAGCTCTTGTTTTTAATGCGCTTAGCTGAGCAGCAACGCATCGTCCGAGAGTTTTTCGCCGCGCACTTTCTCGAACATTTGCAGCAGGTCGGGCACATCCATGCGGCTGCGCTCTTCGCCGCTCACGTCCAGCACCACCTGGCCTTGGTGCAGCATGATGGTGCGGCTGCCCACGTCCAGCGCCTGGCGCATGCTGTGGGTGACCATCATGGTGGTGAGCTTGGATTCTTCCACGATGCGGCAGGTCAGCTGCAGCACAAAATCGGCCGTGCGCGGGTCGAGCGCGGCGGTGTGTTCGTCCAGCAGCAGGATGCGCGAGGGCTGCAGCGCCGCCATCAGCAGGCTGATGGCCTGGCGTTGCCCGCCCGAGAGCAGGCCGATGCGGTCGGTCAGCCGGTTTTCCAGCCCCAGGCCCAGCATGGCCAGCCGATCGCGAAACAGCGCGCGCATTTCGGTCTTGACGGCGCGGGTCAGCTTGCGAAAGCTGCCCCGGCACTGCGCCAGGGCCATGTTTTCTTCGATGGTCAGGTCTTCGCAGGTGCCAGCCATGGGGTCTTGAAAGACGCGGGCCACGCGCTCAGAGCGGGCCCAGACGGGCATTTTGGTCACATCCAGGCCGTCGATTTTGATGGTGCCGCTATCGACACTTTGGTCGCCTGAGACCGAGTTCAAAAACGTCGATTTGCCAGCCCCGTTGGAGCCGATCACGGTGACGAACTGCCCCGTGGGAATCTCCAGCGACAGGCCGCGCAAGGCTTTGGTCTCGATCGGGGTGCCAGGGTTGAAGGTCAAGCGCAGGTCTTGTGCACTCAGCATAAAACTTCCTTTGTTGTGCGCGTTACGAGACGCGGGCGTTGAGTTTGCGCTTGAGCTGGGGTAGCACCAGCGCCAGCGTGACCAGCACGGCGGTGATCAGGTTCAGGTCTTGCGCCTTCAGGCCAATAAAGTCGCTGTTAAGCGCTGCAGCGATAAAGAAGCGGTACACGATGGCCCCCAGCACCACCGCCAGCGTGGCCCAAATAATGCGCCGCGACGGCAGGATGGACTCGCCCACGATCACGGCAGCCAGACCGATCACGATGGTGCCGATGCCCATCGAAATATCGGCCCCGCCCTGGGTTTGCACGAACAAGGCACCGGCCAGCCCCACCAGCGCGTTGGAGATGGCCATGCCCAGCAGCACCATCGCCCCGGTGTTGATGCCCTGGGCACGGGCCATGCGGGCGTTGGAGCCGGTGGCGCGAATGGCCAGGCCGCGCTCGGTGGCGAAAAACCAGTCCAGCAACAGTTTGGCCAGCACCACAATCACCAGCAGCACCAGGGGGCGCAGTACGTAATCGGCCATGCTGTCGGGCTGCAGTTGGGTGAACAGGGTGGGTTCGGCAATCAGGGGCACGTTGGGGCCGTTCATGACGCGCAGATTGATGGAGTACAGCGCCGTCATCATCAGGATCGAGGCCAGCAGATCCATGATTTTGAGCTTGACGTTGAGCCAGCCCGTTACCAGCCCGGCGGCAGCCCCGGCCAGGGTGGCCCCCAAGGTGGCGATCCATGGGTTAAAACCGGCAACGATCATGACAGCGCAGACGGCCCCCCCCAGGGGGAAGCTGCCATCGACGGTTAAGTCGGGAAAGCGCAGCAAGCGAAAAGAGATGTAAACGCCCAGCGCGACCAAGGCAAAAATCAAGCCGATCTCAATAGCACCAAGCAGGGAAAACAAAGACATGGGAGAGCCACCATCGAAAGGGTGAGGAGGGGAGTGGAAAAGAACGAAAAAAGGCAGGGGCCGCTACTGGCACCTGCCTGTTGTCTGCACCGCAGCGCTTACTGCACGACTTGGGCGGCTTTGTCCACCAGTGCCTGGGGCAATTTCACGCCTTGCTTCTCTGCCGCGCCGGGATTGACGAACAGCTCCAGCTTGTCACTGGTTTCGGGCTTGATGTCGCCGGGCTTCTCGCCCTTCAGAATGCGCACCACCATGCGGCCAGTTTGCTCGCCCAAATCGCGGTAGTTGATGCCCAGGGCGGCAATCGCGCCGCGCTTGACCGAATCGGTGTCCGAGGCGATCAGGGGAATCTTCGCTTCCTGGCCCACCTTGACCAGCGATTCGTAGGCGGACACCACGTTGTTGTCCGTATTCGTATAAATCACGTCCACCTTGCCTACCAGGCTGCGGGCGGCGCTGCCCACGTCCACGGTGCGCGGCGCAGCGGCTTCAACCAGGGTCAGGCCCGCTTCAGGCAACAGCTTTTGCAGTTGTTTGACGACCACGACCGAGTTCGCTTCGCCGGGGTTGTACACCATGCCTACGCGCTTGGCGGTTGGCACCACTTCCTTGATCAATGCAATTTGTTTTTCCAGTACCAGCAAGTCCGATACACCGGTCACGTTGATTTTGGAAGCCTCCCAGCCCGGCACCAGTTTCGCGGCCACCGGATCGGTTACCGCGGAGAACACCACCGGCACGTTTTTCGTTGCGGCCACAGCGGCCTGGGCCGAAGGGGTGGCGATGGCAACAATCGCATCGGGCTTGTCACCGATGAACTTGCGGGCAATTTGTGCAGCGGTGCCGGTGTTGCCCTGGGCGCTTTGGTACTGCCACTTGAGGTTTTTGCCTGCTTCGTAGCCAGCATCCTTCAGGGCGGCCTGCACGCCGTCGCGCACGGCATCCAGGGCGGGGTGCTCCACGATGGCGGTGACGGCCACGGATTTTTCTTCGGCAGCGTGCGCTGCGCTCAGGCTCAACAGGGACAGGGCGACAGCAGATGCCAGGGCTTTGAGTTGCATAAAGTGGTCTCCAGCGAAGCAGTAGAAAAATAAAAAGTTACCGGGGGTAAATTTGAGGTGGGGCAAGTCTAAGTCAGCCAATGTGGCCAAAAAGCTTGAAATCCCAGGGTTTGCACGAGGGCAAAAGGCGCATTGCACGTCGCCTGCTTTAAAACAAGCGAACGTGCTTTTTTATTTAGAAAAAGTGCGTTTTCATGAAAAATAGCCTATTAAATAGACTATTTTTTGCAGGAAACATGAATTTTGCGCAGGTTTACATGCCTGCGTAGGTTGGCCCGCCGCCGCCTTCGGGCGTGACCCAGGTGATGTTTTGCGTCGGGTCTTTGATGTCGCAGGTCTTGCAGTGCACGCAGTTTTGCGCGTTGATCTGCAGGCGCTTGGCACCTTGGCGGGCCTCATCGTCCACAAACTCGTACACCCCGGCCGGGCAGTAGCGGCTTTCGGGACCAGCGTACTTGGCCAGATTGACGTTCACCGGCACGCTGGCATCTTTCAAGGTCAGGTGCGCTGGCTGGTCTTCGCTGTGGTTGGTGCTGCTGATAAAGACGCTGGAGAGGCGGTCAAACGTCAGCTTGCCATCGGGCTTGGGGTACTCAATGGGCTTGCACTCGGCGGCAGGTTTCAAGTACAGGTGATCGGGCTTGTCGCGGTGCAGCGTCCAGGGGATGTTGCCCTTGAGCAGAAATTGCTCCAGGCCGTTCATCAGCGTGGCAGTGGACAGGCCTTTTTTGAACCAGGCTTTGAAGTTGCGTGCCTTGTACAGTTCATCGTACAGCCAGCTGTTTTCAAACGCGGTTTCGTAAGCGGTGAGGGTGTCGCCCTGGCGGCCGGCCACAATCGCTTCGTAGGCGGCTTCGGCGGCCATCATGCCGGTCTTGATGGCGGCGTGGCTGCCCTTGATGCGGCTGACGTTGAGGAACCCGGCCTCGCAACCGACCAAGGCCCCACCGGGGAAGACAAACTTGGGCAGGCTCAGAATACCGCCCGCCGTAATTGCCCGGGCCCCGTAGGACAGGCGCTTGGCCGGCTTGATGCCTTTGGACTCATCGCCCTCAAGGTACCAGCGGATGTTTTGGTGGGTTTTCCAGCGCTGCATCTCTTCAAAGGGCGAGATGTACGGGTTGGCGTAATCCAGCCCGGTGATAAAGCCCAGGGTGACCAGGTTGTCCTCCAGGTGGTACAGGAACCCGCCGCCGTAGGTGTCGGACTGCAGCGGCCAGCCCGCGGTGTGTACCACGGTGCCCGGCTTGTGGCGGGCCGGGTCAATCTCCCACAGCTCCTTGATGCCGATGCCGTAGGCCTGCGGGTCTTTGCCAGCATCGAGCTTGAAGTGGGCAATCAACTGCTTGCCCAGGTGGCCACGGGCCCCTTCGGCAAAGATGGTGTACTTGCCGTGCAGCTCCATGCCCAGCTGAAATTCAGCCGTGGGCTCGCCATCCTTGCCAATGCCCATGTTGCCGGTGGCCACGCCTTTGATGCTGCCGTTGTCGTTGAACAGCACTTCGGCAGCGGCAAAGCCGGGGAAAATTTCTACGCCCAGCGCTTCGGCCTGCTCGGCCAGCCACTTGGTGACAAAGCCCAGGCGCACGATGTAATTGCCCTCGTTGTGAAAGCACTGGGGCAGCAGCCAGTTGGGGGTGCGCAGCGAGGAGTTCTCACTCAGGAAAACCATGGCATCTTGGGTGACGGGCTGGTTCAGGGGCGCGCCCTTGGCCTTCCAGTCGGGGATCAGCTCGCTCAGGGCCTGCGGGTCCATGATGGCGCCAGAGAGGGTATGGGCGCCCGCATCAGCACCTTTTTCCAGCACGACGACCGAGACATCCTGGCCTTTTTCTGCCGCCAGTTGTTTGAGGCGTATGGCTGTCGATAGGCCAGCGGGCCCGCCGCCGACGATGACGATGTCGTACTCCATGGCTTCGCGGGGGCCGTACTGGGCCAGGATTTCTTCGTGGGTCATAGGGATGTCTCTTGAAGTTGGAAAAATAGAACGATCGTTCTATTGTATTGCCGAAAATTGCCGCGCATTCTATGCCCTTGGGTCGCGCTCAAGTCTTTGGGTGCTTTCCTAGTGGCATGGCTTAGAACGTGTTCTTAGCGCGTTTTCTCGCGGGGAATGCGGCCCATCAGGTAGAACTCGGGGTTGGGTTGCATGCCGGTGGCACTGACCAAGCGGTTGGACAGGCCAAAAAAGGCGGTAATGGCCGCAATGTCCCAAATATCTTCGTCGTCAAACCCATGGGCGTGCAGGGTGGCGAAATCCGCATCGTTGATTTCGTAGCTGCGTTGATTGACCTTCATGGCAAAGTCGAGCATGGCTTTTTGGCGCGGGGTGATGTCGGCCGTGCGGTAATTGACGGCCAATTGGTCGGCAATCAGGGGGTTTTTTTCGTAAATCCGCAAGACCGCCCCGTGGGCGACCACGCAGTACAAGCATTGATTGACGCTGCTGGTGGCGGTGACGATCATTTCGCGCTCGCCTTTGGTCAAATTACCTTCTTCTTTGGCCATGAGGGCATCGTGGTAGGCAAAAAATGCCCGCCATTCCGCCGGGCGGCGGGCCAGGCCGAGGAAAACATTGGGAATGAAACCGGCTTTTTCCTGTATTTCCAAAATACGCGTGCGGATGTCTTCCGGCAAATTTTCCAGGGCCGGAAAAGGGTAGCGGGCGGGGCCGAGCGAAGCAGGTGTGGTCATGGCGGTTGAATTGACGTTTACGGAAACGTCAAGCATAAGAGTAAATATTCTTACCCGTTACTGACAATTTATTCGGATAAACCCTTGTTCCTTGGTGCGCGGCCGCAGCGTCGTTGGCTTGTGGATTTAACTTGCCCCCACCAATTTGTGCACCAAATCGGCGGTGGTGTTGGCCCCGTACTTGCGCATCAAACGGGCACGGTAAATTTCTACGGTGCGGTGGCTGATGCCCAGCACGCGGCCAATTTCCTTGGAGGTCATGCCGTCGAGCAGGCGGGCGGCCACTTCGCGTTCGCGGCTGGTGAGGTCGGCCTTGACGGGGCGCTGTTGGCTTAAATCCTCAAAACTCCAGATGCCGCTGGCATGGGGGTTGCAGCGATCGAGCGCGCGACCGGTGACATGGCACCAAAAAGTCTCGCCATTGGCGCGTTTCATGATGCGGTTGTCGCTGTAGAAACCTTTGGCATTGAGAATTGGGGCCATGCGCTGGCCTTGGCGCTCGTACTCTTCCAAGCTGGGGTAGAGCAGTGAAAAGGACTGGCCAATCAGCAATTCTGGGGATGCGCAAAACATTTCACACAGGCGCTGATTGCAATTGATCATGCGCCGATCACGCGATATCACCAAGCCCACTGGGGCCATTTCAAAGGCCAGGCGGTAATCCAAATTCAAAGAGGTCATAAATAGTGCCTTTGCAGGTGCTAGGGTAGTTCGCTAGGAAATACTACGTAGCTTGTTACGTAGTATCGTACGCGACATTCGTTTAAACAAAGGAGGCAATGTGAAAAAACTCTATCCAAGCGCCGCCGCTGCGCTGCAAGGGGTGGTTGCCGATGGCCAGTTGTTGGCCGTTGGTGGTTTTGGCTTGTGCGGGATTCCCGAAGCGCTGATTGATGCCCTGCGCGACAGCGGGGTGAAAAACCTCACCGTGGTGTCCAACAACGCCGGTGTTGATGGTTTTGGCCTGGGCAAGCTGCTGGAGACGCGCCAGATCAAGAAGATGGTCAGCTCGTATGTGGGGGAAAACAAAGAGTTTGAGCGCCAGTTTCTGGCCGGCGAACTGGAGTTGGAATTTACCCCCCAAGGAACGCTGGCAGAAAAATTAAGAGCAGGTGGCGCAGGCATTCCGGCATTTTTCACCAAAACTGGCGTAGGAACCTTGGTGGCTGAGGGCAAAGAGCTACGAGAATTTGATGGCGAAACCTATGTGATGGAGCGCTCCATCGTCACCGATGTGTCGCTGGTCAAGGCCTACCGTGCCGACAAAAGCGGCAACCTGCAATTTCGCCTGACGGCGCGCAACTTCAACCCCGCTGCGGCCACCGCTGGCAAGGTGTGCATTGTGGAAGTGGAAGAAGTTGTGGAAGTGGGCGAAATTGCGCCGGACGATATTCACCTGCCGGGCATTTATGTACACCGCATCGTGCACAACCCCAACCCGGAAAAGCGCATCGAAAAACGCACCCTGACCGAGAAAAAAGGAGACTGATATGCCTTGGACGCAAGACCAAATGGCCGCGCGTGCGGCGCAGGAACTGGAAGACGGTTTTTACGTGAACTTAGGCATCGGCATTCCGACCCTGGTGGCCAACCACACGGGCGATAAAGAGGTGTGGCTGCAATCGGAAAACGGCATGCTGGGCATTGGCCCTTTTCCCACCGAAGAGCAGGTTGATGCCGACCTGATCAACGCGGGCAAGCAGACCGTGACCACCTTGCCGGGTTCGGCGATTTTTGGCTCTGACCAGTCGTTTGCCATGATTCGCGGCGGCAAGATCAACCTGTCCATTCTGGGGGCCATGCAGGTCACCGCCAGCGGTGACCTGGCCAACTGGATGATTCCGGGCAAGATGGTCAAGGGCATGGGCGGCGCGATGGATTTGGTGGCCGGTGTCAAGCGCGTGATCGTGCTGATGGAGCATGTGGCCCGCAAAAAAGACGGCACCACGGATTTGAAAATCCTGCCCGAATGCACCTTGCCCCTGACCGGCAAAGGCGTGGTCGATCGCATCATTACCGATCTGGGGGTGATGGATGTGACCCCTGAAGGCTTGAAGCTGGTCGAGCTGGCCCCGGATGTAACGTTTGAAGAGATTCAGTCCAAAACAGGGGTGCCGCTGATTCGCTAAGCGACTCGCTTAAAAGATAGCGCTTAACGCCCGTTATACGGGCGTTTTTTTATTTTTATCCTTTATTTCCTTGTGCATCCAGCGCAAGCAGCTATGCATTTATGGCTTTGGTGCTTGTGCAAACGCCTGGTTGGCTTGCTGCAGCGCGGCCTCATCCAGCGTGCCGGCCAGTTGGGCCAGTTGCAATTGCGCCAGCAGCAGGCGGCTGCGGGCCTGGGCCAGGGCCAAGGTGGTGGCGGCGTGGTCGTTGTCGGCGTGCAGCACATCCAGCACGGTGCGCTCGCCGGTGGCTTGGCCAATGCGGGTGGCTTCTTGGCGGGCGGCGCTGGCCTGCAGGGCCGCTTCCAGGGCGCGCACTTGCTGCACACCGGTTTGCTCGCCCAGCCAGGCGGCGTGAACTTGCTGGGCCACCAGGGTTTGCGTGGCGGCCAGTTGCGCCTGGGCGGCTTGGGCCTGGGCCTGGGTTTCGTCGGCCTTGGCCGAGCGGTAGCCGCCGGTGTACAGCGGCACGGTCAGCTGCACGCCGACCAGGGCCTGGGTGTCTTTGTTGCGGGCGTGGCGGCCAAAGTCGCCCCGGCCCGACAGGCGCTGCTGCTGCGCCTGGGCGACCAGGTCGAGCTTAGGCGCGGCGCTGGCACGGTGCTTGCTGGCTTCGGCTTGGGCGGCCTCCACGGCGCGTTGCTGCAGGCGGATGCTGAAGTTGTGCGCAGCCGCATGCTCTTGCCACCACGCCAGCGCTTGGCCCAGGGGGGCGATGGTAACGGGCAGGTGCGGGGCCAGGTCGGCCGCTGGCAGGCCGGTGGTGTCGTGCAGCTGGCGGCGCTGCACGTCCAGCGTGGTTTGCGCGGCCAGGTGCTGCGCTTGCAGCTGGGCCTGCTGGGCGCGGGCTTCGTGGACGGCGGTGATGGGGGCGGCCCCCAGGTCAAAGCGCTCTTGTGCTTCGGCCAGAGTGCGGTTGATGGCGGCCAGTTGCTGCTCCAGCACGCGCAGGGCTTCGTGCGCCACGGCCAGGTCCAGGTACTGCTGGGCGGTGCGCAGCATGGCCGCCTGCCGGGCCGCTTGCCATTGCAGGTCACCGATGTCGGCGCTGGCGTTCAGTTGCTGCTGCTGGGCGCGGCGTTCGGGGTTGTACAGGGGCTGGCTGGCCTGCAGCGCAATCTGGGTGGCGTTGCCGTGGGTGACCGAGGTGCCAAAGTCCACCCCATTGTTGGTGCCCATGCCGGGCGCGGAAAATTGCGCCCCTTGCATCTGCGTTTCGCCATAGCCGCGCCCGGCGCTGGCGCTCAGCCCCAGGCTGGGCCGCCACAGCGCCTTGGCCTGCTGGCGCAGGGGCTGGGCGCTGCCGTGGGCGGCCTGGGCGGCCAGCCATTGGGGGTCGTGGGTTTGTGCGGCCTGCCAGGCGTGCAGCAAATCGGTGGCTTGGGCTGGCAGGGCGGTCAGCAGGGCGCAGGCGGCAGCGGTCAGAGCAACAGCCAGTGGGTGAGGTTTTATAAGAAATCGGTGTTTAGTCCTTGCGGGTAAAGCGCTTGCAGCTATGGTTAGCGTAGTCATTCAACGGCTCCTTGCGAGGGGGCAGCTGGCGAAGCTGCCGGGCCGCGCACCACGTCCAGGCGGTGGCGGTAGGCGATGTAGTACAGCAGGGGGATGACGACCAGCGTCAGCACGGTGGAGACGGCGATGCCAAAAATCAGCGAGATCGCCAAGCCGTTGAAGATCGGGTCGTCCAGGATGAAAAACGCCCCCAGCATGGCCGCCAGCCCGGTCAGCACAATGGGCTGGGCGCGGGTGATGGCCGATTGCACGATGGCCTGCTTAAAGTCTTGCCCGGCTTGTACCTGCAGGCGGATGAAGTCCACCAGCAAGATGGAGTTGCGCACGATGATGCCGGCCAGCGCAATCATGCCGATCATGCTGGTGGCGGTGTATTGCGCCCCCAGGATGGCGTGGCCGGGCATGACACCGATGATGGTCAGCGGAATGGGGGCCATGATGATCAGCGGCGTGAGGTACGAGGCAAAGTGCGCCACCACCAGCAGGTAGATCAGCAGCAGCCCCACGGCGTAGGCGGCGCCCATGTCGCGGAAGGTCTCGTAGGTGATTTGCCACTCGCCATCCCATTTGATGGCGTAGCCCCGGTACGGGTCGCTGGGCTGGCGGATGAAGTATTCCTCTAGCCCCGCACCATCGGGCGCAACGATGGTGGCAATCGCACTGCGGGCGGCAAACATGCCGTACAGCGGGCTATCGACCTTGCCGGCCATGTCGGCCACCACCAGGTTCATGGGCAGCAAATCCTTGTGGTAGATGGGCTGCTCGCGCAGGGTGTCGGTCACGGTGACCAGTTCGCCAATGGCCACCGTGCGGCCGTCGGCGGTGCGCACCGGCAGTTGCAGCAGGGCGTGCAGATCGCCGTGGCGCTCTGGCGGCAGTTGCAGCAGCACGGGGGTGGGGTATTTGCTGTGGGCATCGCGCAGCCAGGTGGCGGCTTCACCCATCAAACCGGCGTGCAGGGCGCTGACGATGGCTGCTTGCGGCACCCCCATTTGCATGGCTTTGGCGCGATCAACCAGCACCAGCTGGCGCGGCGCGTTGGCAATGGCCGAATCGTCCAGATCGACAATGCCGGTGGTTTGCGCGAGCGCCTGGCGCACGGCCTGGGCCACCTGGCGGCGGCCTTCGGCCTCAGGGCCGTAGATTTCGGCCACGATGGGCGAGAGCACGGGCGGGCCGGGCGGCACTTCCACCACCTTCACATTGGCACCAAACCGTGCGCCGATGGCTTGCAGCGCCGGGCGCTCGCGCATGGCGATGGCGTGGCTTTGGTCGTGGCGCTCGTGCTTGTCTTTCAGGTTTACCTGGATGTCGCCCACCTCGCCGCCGCTGCGCAGGTCGTATTGGCGCACCAGGCCGTTGAAGTTGATCGGCCCGGCGGTGCCCGCGTAGGCTTGGTAGTTGATCACCTCCGGCACGGTGGCCAGGTGGGCGGCCAGCTCGTGCAGCACGGCGGCGGTGGCCTCGGGCGGGGTGCCGGCGGGCATATCGACGATGACTTGAAATTCGGATTTGTTATCAAACGGCAGCATCTTCAGCTGCACCCAGCCCAGCACCGGCAACAGCATTGACAGCGCGATCAGGCCCACCACCGCCAGCCCCAGCAGGCTGCGGTTGCGCCGCCCCGTGTGTTCATCCAGCAGTGGGGTAAAGATGCGCTCAAACAGCGGCGTGAGTTTGGCTGAAATACCGCTTGGCGCGTTGCTGGATGTGTGGTTGGCGCTATTGTTTTTCATCCACAGCCGCGCCAGCCAGGGCGTGACGGTAAACGCCACGGCCAGCGAAATCACCATGCCCATGCTGGCGTTGATGGGGATAGGAGCCATGTACGGCCCCATCAGCCCGCTGACAAAGGCCATGGGCAGCAGCGCAGCAATCACGGTGAAGGTGGCCAAAATGGTGGGCCCGCCCACCTCATCGACCGCGCCGGGGATGAGCTGCAGCAGGGTTTTGTCCGGGTGCAGGGCTTGGTGGCGGTGGATGTTTTCGACCACCACAATCGCGTCATCGACCAGGATGCCAATCGAAAAAATCAGCGCAAACAGCGACACGCGGTTCAGCGTAAAGCCCCAGGCCCACGAGGCAAACAAGGTGGCCGCCAGCGTCAGCCCCACGGCCACGCCAACGATCAGCGCCTCGCGCCGGCCCAGGGCAAAAAACACCAGGGCGACCACGCTGGCGGTGGCAAACAGCAGTTTCTGAATCAGCTTTTGCGCCTTGTCGTTGGCCGTGGCACCGTAGTCGCGCGTTTCGGCCACTTGCACCTCAGCGGGGATGACGGTGTTGCGCAGCTCATCTACGCGCTGCATCACGGCCTGGGCCACGTCGATGGCGTTGGCCCCGGCTTTTTTCGTTACTGCCAGGGTGACGGCAGGATATTCAGTGGCTTGGCCAGCGCTCACCTGTCCATGCCAGACATAGCGCTGCGCAGGCCGGGGGCCATCGGTCACAGTGGCGATGTCTTTCAGAAAGACGGGCTTGCCCTGGCGGGTGCCGACCATGATGTCGGCCACCTCTTGGGCGCTGGCCAGCAGCGGCCCGGCCTCGAGCGTGACGGATTGGTTGCCGCCCAGCAACTCACCCAGCGGCAGGCCTTGGTTGGCCGATTGCAAAGCGCCGCGCACCTCGTCCACCGTGATGGCGCTACTGGCCATGCGGGCCGCATCCAGTTGTACCAGCACGGCGCGGCCAGGGCCGCCGATGGTGGTCACGGTGCGGGCACCGGGCACGCGCATCAGCTCGGCCTCGATGCTGTGGGCTACGCGCTCCAGGGCAAAGGGGCCGCTGTCTGGGTCATCGCTGAACAGGGTGAGGGTGACCACCGGGACATCGTCAATGCCCTTGGGGCGGATGATGGGCTCTTGCGCCCCCAGGCCGCGCGGCAGCCAGTCGGCGTTGCTGCGCAGGGTGTCGTGCAGGCGCACCAGCGCCTCGGTGCGCGGCACGCCCACCGCAAATTGCACCGTCAGCACCGCCATGCCGGGGCGCGAGACGCTCATCACATGCTCTACGCCCAGCATTTGCGCCAGCACCTGCTCGGCGGGCGTGGCAATCATTTGCTCGACATCGCGCACCGCCGCGCCGGGGAAGGGCACGATGACGTTGGCCATGGTCACGTCGATCTGCGGCTCTTCTTCGCGTGGGGTGACCAGCACGGCAAACAGGCCCAGCAGCAGCGCCAACAGGGCCAGTAACGGGGTGATTTGGGCACTTTGGAAAGCGGCGGCAATGCGCCCGGAAAGGCCCATGGTGGCAGGTGTTGGCTTCATATCAGCGCCCCTTTGCGGCTTTTTGTGGCTCCAAGGCCACCTGGTCACCGGGGCGCAGACCGCTTAATACCTCGATCTGGTCGCCTTGCATGGGCCCCAGGCGCACCTGGCGCAGCTGTGGCTGGCCGTTGGCCGCTTGCACATACACCCCGGTCATCTCGGCGCGGCGCACCACGGCCTGGGCCGGAATCCATACGGGCAGGCGTGCCGCAGCGCCGTCTGCAGACGCGCTGGGGGCCGTGGCAGGCACCCACAGGCGGGCAAACAGGCCGGGTACAAGCTTGGCGACATCGGTCGGCAAGGCCACCCGCACCGTTACCGTGTGGGTCAGCGGATCGGCGCTGGGCAGCACCTGCACTTGCGTGGCCGCAAGGCGCAAGCGCTGTGCGGTGCTGGGCAACTCAATCTGCACTTCGTCGGCCTGGCGCAGGGCCTGGGCGGGGGCGTTGGCAAGCTGGGCCGTAATGCGCAAGGCGCTGGGGTCGTACAGCGCGATCAAGGGCGTGCCGGGCATGGCCATATCGCCCACGGTGACTGGCACGCGGGCCACGATGCCGTCAAACGGGGCCGTGATGGTGTGCAAGCCCGATTGCGTGGCCGCCACACCGGCCTGGGCCTGCAATGCTTTGACTTGCGCTTGGGCGGCTTGCCATTGGGCCTGGGCGCTGTCCAGGGCGGCCTGGCTGATGTAGTGTTTGGCAAATAGCTGCTGCTGGCGCTCGTACTCTTTGCGGGCCACGTGCAGTTGGGCCTGGGCGGCGCTGACTTGGGCCTGGCTGGCCACAGCGCCTTGCTGGGCCATGCGGCCATCAATTTTGAGCAGGGGTTGGCCTTTTTTCACCGCATCCCCCGCCTGCACCTGCACCGCCACAATGGCCCCAGGCACCTGGGCCGAGAGCAGGGCATCGCGCACCGCCTCGACCTGGGCCTCGTGGCTGTGCCAGCCCGCTTGCGTGGCCGCCGCCACGGTGTGGTAGGCCAAAGCGCTTGCCGCTGGACGGGGTTGTTGCGCCCACGCTGTGCCGCCCAGGCTGCCAGCCGCAGCCAAGGCGATCGCACTCAGAGCGCACAACCGGCGCAGTTGGAAAGGAGCAGAGACGGTGGTCATAGCAATTCCTTTATTACTTATTTAAGCAATCAATTAAATAAGCAACAATGTATCATGCTTTATTGGCTTTGCCCCCCCTGGGCCCGTGGTAACCCGTGCCGGCCCGTGTGCTTTTGATTTGTAAATAGCTGTTGTTATGAAAAAAGACCTTCCCCCCCAAGCTTTGGAGCAAGTTGCCGCCTATTTCCAAGTGCTGGCCGAGCCCACACGGCTGCACATCTTGAATCTGCTGCGCCAGCGCGAATACAACGTGGGCGAGCTGGCCCAGGCGTGCGGCTACACGGCGGCCAATATCTCGCGCCATCTGTCGCTTATGACCAAACAAGGCATGGTCAGCCGCGAGGGGCGGGGCACCAGCGTGTACTACCGGCTGGCTGACGATTCGGTCGATGCGCTGTGCGACCTGGTGTGCGGCAGCATCGCCCGGCGGCTGGAGCAGGCGGCCGCCGCCAGCGATGCGTTTCGGGCGGCGCTTTGAACGTGTGCAAAGAACCATCGGTATGGGGCAGGGCGATGGGGCGAAGATGGTCGGCCAATCCGTCAGAGCAAAACCTGTAGGGGCAGACCTGCGTGTCTGCCCTAGCTGCATACGTAACAGCGCCAATGCTCTGAATAAAAGAGCTATTACCGCTCAATAAATCGCTATTTACTAATAAAAAACCGCGAAATTGTTGATCTATAAAGCGGGAAAAGCTTCACTTATCTTCTTCCTCTTCCATCAAATACGCCGCCGGGTTGTGCATGGCCGCTTCGGCGCGGAAGTAGCCCAACACGGTGGGCACGCTTTGGTGGCCAGTGAGCGCCATGGTTTGGGCCAGGGGAATGTTGCGCCGCCCCGCCTCCGTCACAAAGCCCGAGCGCAGGGAGTGCGCGGAAAAATCGCCCTCCACCCCGGCCAGGCGGCAGCGCTCTTGCACGATCAAACGCACCGCCGCAGGGCTTAAGCCTGCCGCCGCTTTCGCGCTGGTATCCAGGTGGCCGCCTTTGCGGATGCGCCGAAAAATCGCCCCTTCGGTAATCGCGCTGGCTGCCAGCCAGGCCTCTAGGGCCGCGCCGGCCGCGCCCAGCACGGGTTTGTTGCTGTCAGGCGTAGCGCGGCCGGTTTGGTTGGTTTTGCTCACCAGCAGTTCATACACAAACTGCCCCGGTGCCAAGCGCCGCAAAAACCGCATCTCGGCCTGCGCCACTTCTGAGCGGCGGCGGCCCCCGCTGCTCCAGGCAAACAGCAGCAGCGCCCGATCGCGCAGGCCCACCAAGCTGTCGTCACACGTGGCCAGCAGTTGCTGGAGCACATCCTTGGTCAAGGCCGCTTTTTTTTGCACCCGCCCACCTTGCCGCGCATAGGTTTTGCGGGCGCGGGAGAGCACTTCGCGCACCCGGGGGTCTTGGCAGGGATTGGGCAGGTTGCGGCTTTGGTGCGCTTTGGAGAGCACCGCCAGCCGATGCACCAAGGTGGTGTGCGCCAGTGGCCCCAGTTTGGCTTTGCAACCCGATTGCACCAGGGCGGCATCGACCTCGGGCGGCAGCTCCCCGCGCACGCCCGTCGATGTTTGGCGCGGGGCGTGGTCGGCGATGAATTGCAACACCACCTCCATCGACAAGGGCAGGGCAATGGTCTGCCCCAGCCGCAGCTGCATCCACCCGGCCCAGTAGCGCATGGCGCTGGCGTAGCTGCGCAGGGTGTTTTCTGCTTCGCCCTGGCGCAGCAGGTCTTGCAGGGCGAGCAAGGTGGCCTGGCTCAGGCTGCTCAAGGCCGAAGGCGCGCGGGCGGTGGGCGCAGCGCTCTCGAATGCCGCCCCCAGGCGCTCGGGCTGGGCAAGCGGCGTTTTTGCATGTGAAGCCCCAGACGAATGGCCCGAAATCGGCTTGTTTTTGTCGTTTTCTGAGGAATAGTGTTTTTTTTGCATTTTTTTGTATGAAATAATATGTAATACAAATGTTATTTAATAAATTTAGCTTATAATTAACGATAAGCTTCACTTATCAAAAGTAAATTATCCACCATGTCGTACATCACCCCCAAAACCACCCGTGGCGTGCAAGAGCAAGATGTTTGGGCCGCGGCCGATGCCGTGCTGCTGCAGGGCGAGCGTCCCACCATTGAGCGCGTGCGCCAGCACATGGGGCGGGGCTCGCCCAATACCGTGGGGCCCATGCTGGAAAGCTGGTTTGGCCGCTTGGGGCAACGCTTGAGTGCTGCAGAAAATGAAGCGCAAGGCGATGCCCTCTTGCCCCAGGTGGTGCAAGAGGTAGCGCTGGCTTTGTGGCAAGCCGCGTGCAAACAGGCGCAAGTGGCTGCCCAAACGGCGTTGCAAGATCAACACACGGCGCTGGCGCAGGCCCAAGAGGCCCTGGCCGCGCGTGAGGCGCGCTTGGAGCAAGGGGAGCTGAACTTGCAGCAGCAAAAACAGGGGCTGGACGCGGCGTTAAAACTCGCGCAAGACCAGCAGGCCGATTTGTCGGAGCGCCTGGCGGCCATGCAGCAGCAGCTGGAGCAGCGCGAGGCCCAATTAACAGCCCAGCGCCAGGAGTGGGACGAGCTGCAACAACAGCGCGATGCCGAGCGGCGCCAGCACAGCACGGCGTTGGAAGCGGCGGCGCAAGAGCGTCAGCGCTTGGCCGAGCAGTTTTCTGGCAATGAAAAGCGCTGGCTGGGCGAGCTGGACCGCAGCCGCCAAGAGGTGGAAAAACTGAAAAAACAGCAGCAACAGGCCGCCCAGGATGCCCAAGCGCTGGTGGCCGAAATGCGCAGCCGCCAAGCGCAGCTGGAGACCGAAGCCCTGGCGGCGCAAAGCGTTTTGGCAACCACGCAGCACAGCCTGCACCTGGCCAACGAACGCATCGAGGAATTAAAAATTCAGCTGCAGCAGCGCCCGCTGCCAGATGCGCCCGCTTTGCGCAGCAGCAGCCCATCGCTGCAGCGGCGCGCTTTGGCGCAAAAAAGCCTGGCGCGGCGGCGGTAAGAGGCTAAGAGGCTAAAAAACCAAACTTAGAACGTGTTCATGATCTCGAATGAAGGTGTGGGGGATGCGGTTCGGGATGGGTTGCGAGGCGCAAACCACAGCAATAGCTTGGCTATTGCGAGGATTTGCAACGACGCAGACCGCCCGAGGCCGCGCCCGCACACCCATGAGGAGATCGTGAACACGTTCTTAGATCGTGAACACGTTCTTAGCCAGCAGCGGCAAACAAGGCGCTGACCTGGCCCAGATCGTCCAAATTCAACACCCCTGCCGCATGGCGCAGCTGCAGATAGCCCAGCACCACCCGGTAGCGGGCTTGCAGCCAGTCTTTTTGGGCATTGGCAGCTTGGGTTTGGGCGGCCAGCACATCGGCATTGATGCGCACCCCCACTGCGTAGCCGGTTTGGGTGGCTTGCAAAGCGGTGTTGGCCGAGGTGACGGCAGTGGCCAGGGCTGCGCTTTGCTCTTGGGCCGATTGCCAGCCAAGGAAGGCTTGGCGCACCGCCAGCTCCAGGCTGCGCTGGGCCTCTTCGTAATCGGCCTGGGCTTTGGCGGCCAAGGTGGTGGCTTCGCGCAGGCGGTTTTGGGTGGCAAAACCGGCAAACAAAGGCAGTTGCAGGCTGACACCGATGGTGCCAACGGTGGTGCGGTGTGGCAGCGCTTGGGTCAAGCTGCCATCGGGGTTGCGCTGCTGGCCGTAGCTGGCTTGCAAATCGACGGTGGGCAAGTGCCCCGCCTGGGCTTTGGTGACTTCTAACTGGGCCACGGTGCGGGCTTTTTCGGCTTGGCGCAGCACAGGGTGGGCGCTGGGCAGGTCGGCCAGCCAGGCATCGCGCTGCTGGCTGGTGACCGTGGGCAGGGTGGCTGTGGGGGGCAATCGCCAGGGTTGGGGGGCGGCCCAGCCGGTTAGTTTTTGCAGCGCCAGGGTGTGCATGTCCACCTCGTTGCGGGCGGCCAGCCATTGGGCTTGCACGGCATCGAGGCGGGCTTGGGCCTCGCGCACATCGGTGATGGTGACCAGGCCCACATCAAAATTGCGCTGGGCCAGGGCGGCTTGCTCGGTCACGGTGTGGCGCAGGGTGGTTTGCACTTGCAATACATCGTGCGCTTGCAAGACGTTCACATAGGCCTGGGCCACTTGCAGCAGCAGGCTTTGCCCAGCGGCCGCTTCCTGGGCCTGGGCCAGCTCCAGGGCGTGCTGGCCTTGGCGGTATTGGGCCAGGTTGGCGGGGCGGTACAGCGGCTGGCTCAGGGCAATGCCGGCACTGCGCTCCCAGGCGGGCAAGTGGTGCGTTTGCTGGCCCTGCGGGGTGCTCAGGCGCACTTCACTGTCGCTGTGCTGGGTGCCTGCTTGCAGGCCAATTTGCGGTAGCAACAAGGCGCGGCCCTGGGCGCTGCGGTGGGCGGCCGCTTGGGTGGCGAGGGTTTGGGCTTGCCAGCGGGCATCGTGGGCCAAGGCGCTTTGGGCCGCATCCAGCAGGCTTTGGGCCTGGGCGCTAACGCTATAGCTGAGGCCCAGAACAATCAAAAGGCATAGCGTTTTGCGCTGTATTCGCATGAATTTTTTAGTGATTTTTACCAAAAATGATGGCGCACAAGCGGCTCGTGCTTCATTCATGATGGGTGGATGGAGGGGGCGTGGGGGCTAGTAGTAGCCGATGCTGGGGTCGCACTCGTGCGCCCAGGCATCAATACCGCCGGTGATGTTGGCCACATGCGCAAAGCCTTGCTGGGCCAAATAAGCCGCCACCCGCATGCTGCGGGCACCGTGGTGGCACAGGCAGGCAATGGGGCGTTGGGGGTCGAGTGCGTCTTGCCAGCGGGCGGGGATGTCGCCCATGGGGATGAAGGCTTGCGCAAAGCGGGCATCTTCAGGCAGGCGCACGACCTCGCATTCCCATGGCTCGCGCACATCCAGCACCAGGGGTAATGGGGCTTGGCCGGCAAATTGGGCCAGCCAACTGTCCATTTGCTTGGGCCGAACTTGGTAAAACATGCCGGGGCCGATCGCAGTGCGTTGAAAACGTGCTTAAAACACGAATTTGGACTTGTCCGCAAAGCCTTGCAGGCGCGGGGCGACGGTGTCCCAGGGAGTGGTGGTGGTCAGTTGCCCGCCTTGCTTGCGCACGATGGTCACGCGCATCATGGGCAGGTCGCCGACGATGGCGATCAGGCGGCCCCCGTCTTTGAGGTGGGCCAGCAGTTTTTCGGGGATTTGGGCCACAGAGCCGCTCAAGACGATGGCATCAAACGGGCTATCGCTCAAGCTGTCTTGGCTGCCATCGGCCACGCGCACGGTGACGTTGTGGCATTCGGCAGTGGCCAGGTTTTCGCGGGCGGTTTCGGCCAGTTCGGGGTCGATTTCCAGCGTGGTCACATCCTGGCACAGGCGCGAGAGCAGGGCGGCCATGTAGCCCGAGCCGGTGCCGATCTCCAGCACGCGCTCATGGGGCTGTAGTTGCAGGTCGTTGGCCATGCGGGCATCAATCTTGGGGGCCAGCATGCAATGGCCGCGCTCGATGGCAAAGGCATCGTCGCGCAGGGGGATTTCGATGTCCATAAAGGCTTTTTGGTAGTGCGCAGGGGGCACAAAGTCTTCACGGCGCAGGCTGTGCAGCACTTTTAAAACGGTGTTGTCGCTGACGTTCCAAGGGCGGATTTGCTGCTCCACCATGTTGTAGCGGGTGTGGGCCAAGGTGTCTTGGGTGGCATCGACCAGACTGTTGAAAGGCAAGCTCATGGGTGTCTCGTGAAAAAATAATCGTGAAAAAATTCGGAAAAACCTGGGCGGGCAGCACCCGCAAACCGGCTGATTCTAAAAGCGGATCTGCCGCTGTGCTGTCACCTGGGGTGAGATGGCGCAAGGAAGGGCTATTTTTTCCCGCCCAGCAAGCTGCCCAGCACGCCGCGCAGCAGTTGGCCAGCGGCTTTGTTGGCGATGGAGCGGGCCTGGGACTTGGCCACGCTTTGCAGCAGCCCGTCCTTTTTGCCGCCGCGCGGGCCGGTGCTGCCAAACAAAAAGTCGTTCAGTACGCCGCCAAGGCCCGATGAAGCCTCTTGTGCCTGGGCGCTTTGCTGGGCCGCCGCGTTGGCGCGGTCGCGCAAAATTTCAAAGGCCGATTCGCGGTCCAGCGGCGTTTCATACACCCCCGCCACCAACGAGTTGTTCAGCAGCGCTTGGCGCTGAGCATCGGCAATCGGGCCGATTTGGCTGCCAGGAGGAGCTACGTACGCACGCTGGGTAACGCTTGGGCGGCCTTTTTCATCCAAAAAGCTTACCAACGCCTCGCCAACTGCTAGTTCTGTAATAGCAGCCTCAATATTGAGCGCCGGGTTGGGGCGCATGGTCTGGGCGGTGGCTTTGACGGCCTTTTGGTCTTTGGGCGTAAAGGCGCGCAGGGCGTGCTGCACGCGGTTGCCCAGTTGGGCAAGCACACTGTCGGGGATGTCGGTGGGCACTTGGGTGACAAAGTACACGCCCACGCCCTTGGAGCGGATCAGGCGCACCACCAGCTCGATGCGCTCGACCAGCACCTTGGGCGCATCGTTGAACAGCAGGTGGGCTTCGTCAAAGAAAAAAGCCAGCTTCGGCTTTTCAAGGTCGCCCACCTCGGGCAGGCGCTCGTACAGCTCGGAGAGCAGCCACAGCAAAAAGGTCGAATACAGGCGCGGCGATTGCATCAGCTGGTCGGCGGCCAGGATATTGACCATGCCCCGGCCCTGGGGGTCGGTTTGCATCAGGTCGTCGATGTTGAGCATGGGTTCGCCAAAAAACTGCTCCCCGCCCTGGGTTTCCAATTGCAGCAGGCCGCGCTGGATGGCCCCGACGCTGGCGGCCGAGACATTGCCGTAGTCGGTGGTGAACTGTTTGGCGTTGTCGCCCACGTACTGCAGCATGGCGCGCAGGTCTTTTAAATCCAGCAGCAGCAGGCCGTTGTCATCGGCCACTTTAAAGACGATGTTGAGCACCCCCATTTGCGTGTCATTCAAACCCAGCATGCGGCCAATGAGCTGGGGGCCCATGTCTGAAATAGTGGCCCGCACCGGGTGGCCTTGCTGGCCAAACACATCCCACAACTGAGCGGGGCAGGCGACTGGGTCGGGCACCTCAATACCGCGTTCGGCCAGAATGCGGGCCATTTTTTCGCCAATGCCGCCGCTTTGGCTGATGCCGGTCAGGTCGCCCTTGATGTCGGCCATGAATACGGGCACCCCCGCCAGCGACAGACTTTCGGCTATTTTTTGCAGGGTCACGGTTTTGCCCGTGCCGGTGGCACCGGTGATCAAACCATGGCGATTGGCCAGCGACAAATGCAAGGCACACGCGCCTTGGGCATTCTGGGCGATGGGCAAAAGCGACAAAGGGGCGGGCATATTGGGGTTTCCTCTCGGGGGCTTCAAGTCAAAAGGTAGAATCTTAGGTTCCCGAGATTAAACCAACATAAAAGGAATTCTTGTGGCAGGACACAGTAAATGGGCCAACATCCAGCACCGCAAAGGCCGCCAGGATGAAAAGCGTGGCCGGATTTGGACGCGCATTATTCGTGAAATCATGGTGGCAGCCCGCCAAGGCGGCGGCGATTTGGATGCCAATCCGCGCCTGCGTTTGGCCGTTGAGAAAGCCAAAGCGGCCAATATGCCCGCTGACAATATCAAGCGCAATATCGACAAAGCCACCGGCAACCTTGAAGGCGTGGTGTACGAAGAAATCCGCTACGAGGGCTACGGCATTGGCGGCGCGGCCATCATTGTGGACACCATGACCGACAACCGCGTGCGCACCGTCGCTGAAGTGCGCCATGCTTTTAACAAGCACGGCGGCAACATGGGCACCGAAGGCTCGGTGGCCTTTCAGTTCAAGCACCAGGGTCAATTGATTTTTGCCCCCGGCACCAACGAAGACCAGGTGATGGAAATCGCCCTGGAAGCCGGGGCCGAAGACGTGATTACCGACGAAGAAGGCGCCATCGAGGTGCTGACCGCCCCCGGCGACTTTGAGGCGGTCAAAAACGCGCTGCAAGCGGCAGGTCTGACCCCCGAAATGGCCGAGGTCACCATGCGCGCCGAAAACACCATCGCCTTGGAAGGCGACGATGCCGAGCGCATGCAAAAGCTGCTCGACGTGCTGGAAGACCTGGACGACGTGCAAAACGTCTATCACAACGCAGAATTATGAAAATACTCGTTATTGGCGGCGGTGGCCGCGAGCACGCCCTGGCGTGGAAGTTGGCCCAGTCGCCCAAAGCGACCAAGGTGTTTGTGGCCCCTGGCAATGGCGGCACCGCCTTGGCCGGCGGCAAGCTCGAAAACCTGCCCATCACCGACCCCGTGGCTCTGCGCGAATGGGCGCAGGCCGAGAAAATCGGCCTGGCCGTGGTTGGCCCCGAAGCGCCCTTGGCCGCCGGGGTGGTCGATGAATTTCGCGCCCATGGCCTGAAGATTTTTGGGCCCACCAAGGCCGCCGCGCAGCTGGAAAGCTCCAAGGCCTTTTCCAAAGCGTTTATGCAGCGCCATGGCATTCCCACCGCTGCTTACGACACCTTCACCGACCCGGTGGCGGCGCACGCCTACATCGACAAACTGGGCGCTCCCATCGTCATCAAGGCCGATGGTCTGGCCGCCGGCAAGGGCGTGGTGGTCGCCATGACGCTGGAGGAAGCCCACGCCGCGGTCGATTTCATGCTGGTTGATAACAAATTTGGCGTGCAGCACAACGAGGGCGGTGCCCGCGTGGTGATTGAGGAATTTCTTGCTGGCGAAGAGGCCAGCTTCATCGTGCTGGTCGATGGTAAAAACGTCTGCGCCCTGGCCACCAGCCAAGACCACAAGCGCCTGAAAGACGGCGATGAAGGCCCCAATACCGGCGGCATGGGCGCGTATTCGCCCGCGCCGGTGGTTACCGCCGATGTCTATGGCCGTGCCATGCGCGAAATCATCCTGCCCACCGTGCGCGGCATGGAAAAAGACGGCGTGCCGTTCACCGGCTTTTTGTACGCCGGGCTGATGATTGATGGCCAGGGCCAGCCTAAAACGCTGGAATTCAACACCCGCATGGGCGATCCGGAAACCCAGCCCATTCTGATGCGCCTGAAAACCGACTTTGTCGATGTGCTGCTGGCGGCTACCGACGGGCGCTTGGACCAGGTCGAACTGGAATGGGATCGGCGCACCGCGCTGGGCGTGGTCATGGCCGCTGCAGGCTACCCCGAGTCGCCGCGCAAAGGCGACCTGATCAGTGGCCTACCGGCCGAAGCGGACGATGCCATGGTGTTTCACGCTGGCAGCCAGCTTGATGCCGAAGGCAAGCCCCGCACCAGCGGCGGGCGCGTCCTGTGCGTCACTGCCCTAGCCGACAGCGTGCGCCAGGCCCAGCAGCGGGTGTACGACGTGACCCGGGGCATCCATTTCGATGGCATGCAATACCGCCGCGACATTGGCCATCGCGCTATCAAAAGCTAAACAAGGCAGCCCCTATGACGGCAGTGGACAGCAGCAGCGTGCGCAATTACCTCCTGGGCCTGCAAGAGCGCATCACCAGCGCTTTGGAGCAGGTGGAAGGCCCGCAAGGAGCCCGCTTTGTGCGCGATGCCTGGGCCAAGGGGCCGCAGGAGCGCCTGCAAGGCGATGGCATCACCAAAATCTTGGAAGGTGGCCGCATTTGGGAGCGGGCCGGTTGCGGCTTTTCCCACGTGCGCGGGCCGCAGCTGCCGCCTTCGGCCACCCAGCACCGCCCCGAGTTGGCCGGTGCGCCCTTTGAGGCCATGGGCGTGTCGCTGGTGTTTCACCCGGTCAATCCTTTGGTGCCCACCGTACACATGAATGTGCGCATGATCTCTGCCCAGCCAGCGGGCCAAGAGGCCGTTTGCTGGTTTGGCGGCGGCATGGATTTAACGCCGGTGTATGGGTTTGAAGAAGATGCTCAACATTTTCATAGCGCTTGCCGTAATGCTTTAGCGCCTTTCGGTGCTGATCTATACCCAAGATTCAAGACCTGGTGCGATGAGTACTTCTATTTAAAACATCGGCAAGAGCAGCGCGGTATTGGCGGCATCTTTTTTGATGACTTTGCCGAGCTGGGCCAGGCGCGCAGCTTTGCCATGCTGCAAAGCGTGGGCGATGCGTTTTTAGGGGCCTACCTGCCCATTGTCGAAAAACGCCAGGCCCTGCCGTACACGCAAGCGCAGGTGGATTTTCAGCGCTACCGCCGGGGCCGCTACGTCGAATTTAATTTGGTGTGGGACCGGGGTACGCACTTTGGCCTGCAATCGGGCGGCCGCACCGAATCGATTTTGTTGTCCATGCCCTTGCACACCAACTGGAGCTACCAGCGCCAAGACCCGCCGGGCAGCCCCGAAGCCGAGCTGCTCACCAAATACCTAGTGCGCCGGGACTGGATTAGCGCTTAAACCTATAATTTTTGAAATTGCCTTTGTTGCCCCGCTGTTGTAACGGTCGGGGCATTTTTTACTTTACTTCGATTTGCCCGTCCTGATGAGCTCCACTTCCAACACCGCCGTTAAAAAAGACCTGACCAAACTCCAACGCGCCATCATCGATGGGCTGGAGGATGTCAAGGCCCAAGACATTCAGGTGTTCGACACCGAGCATTTATCCCCGCTGTTTGAGCGCGTGATTGTGGCCACCGGCACCTCCAATCGCCAAACCAAAGCCATTGCCAGCAGCGTGCGCGATGCCGTGAAAAAAGCCGGTTTTGCCACCCCGCGCCACGAGGGTGAAGCCAGCGGCGAATGGATCATTGTCGATTGCAACCAAGCGGTGGTGCACATCATGCAACCGGCCATTCGCCAGTACTACCGCTTGGAAGAGATTTGGGGCGAAAAGCCCGTGCGCGTCAAACTGGGCGGGGCCAAAGTTTCCAAACGCACCGCCTCGGAAGATGCCAGCCAAGAAGCCCCGGCCGCCACCCCCACCAAAAAACCCAGCGTGCGCAAAACGGCCAGCACAACCGCAGCCGAACCCAAAGCCAGCACCAAACCGCGTGCGGCCAGCACCCGCAGCGCCAGCAGTGCCACTACCAGTGCCAGCGCCGCCAAAAAAGCCCCGGCGAAAAAGCCCATGACGACCACCAAGGTCGCCGGTGGCGCGGCCGCCGCAGTCAAAAAAGCCCCGGCCCGCAAGCCTGCGGCACCCAAGGCCGAGGCGGCCATCAAGACCGTGGTCGTCAAGCCCACCACAGCCCGGGGTGCGGCCAAAAAGCCCGCTGCGGTGCGCAAAGCCGCCGCCGCCAAGAAAGCCTAAGTTGGTGGCTGTGCCGTCTCGCTTGTCTGCAGTCTTGTTCCCATGCGTGTGTTGATTGTGGCGGTGGGCCAGCATGTGCCCGATTGGGCGCAGACGGCCTACGATGATTACGCCAAGCGGTTTCCGCCGGAGCTCAAAGTCGAGCTCAAAACCGTCAAGACCGAGCCGCGCGGCTCCAAAACCCTGGCCACGCTGTATGCCGCCGAGCGCAAGCGCATTGAAGCGGCCATCCCCCGGGGCAGCCGCACCGTGGTGCTGGACGAGCACGGCACGGCCCTGCGCACCACGGCCTTGGCGCAGCGGCTGAAAAACTGGCAACTCGAGGGGGACGATGTGGCCCTCATCATCGGTGGGCCCGATGGGCTGGATCCCCAGTTCAAGCAAGCTGCGCATGAGCGCATCCGTTTGTCCGACCTGACCTTGCCGCACGCCATGGTGCGGGTGCTGTTGATTGAGCAGCTCTACCGCGCTTGGTCGGTGAACGCCGGGCACCCTTACCACCGCGAATAAATAGAGCGCTGTGCGCTTGCCACCATTGGGTTTTATCATTTAAATCGCTTGAAATGGCCTTTATTTCAGCGGCAACTGCTATGCATTCTTTGATTTACCTCGCCTCCCAAAGCCCACGGCGCAGCCAGTTGCTCACGCAAATTGGCGTGGCCCATGCGCTGCTCTTGCCCGGGCCGCAGGAAGATGCCGAAGCCCTGGAGCTGGCTTTGCCAGGCGAAGCGCCCGTGGATTACGTACAACGCGTCACCCGCTTGAAGCTCGAAGCGGCCGTGCAGCGCCACGCCCAGCGTGGTTTGCCGCCTGGGGCGATCGTGTGTGCCGACACCACCGTGGCCTTGGAGGGGGTGATTTTGGGCAAACCCCACAACGGGGCCGATGCCGCGCAGATGCTGGCGCAGCTGTCGGGCCAATCCCACCAGGTGTTTACCGCGGTGGCCGTGGCATCGGGGGCAGGGCGCTGGGCGGCGCTGTCGATTTCCCAGGTGCAGTTTGCCCCGCTCACTCCCGCACAAATCAGCGCTTATGTGGCCAGTGGTGAGCCCATGGGCAAAGCCGGGGCGTACGGCATTCAAGGGGCGGCGGCAGCGTTTATTGCCCATATCGAGGGCAGTTACAGCGGCATCATGGGCTTGCCACTGTTTGAGACGGAGCAGCTTTTGCGCAGCGCTGGGGTGCTCGATTAAGCGCAGTGGCTGGCCAGACGGGCGGCGTTGTGAATATGAATTTCGCGCTTGTCCACGCTGATCAGGCCGGCGCTTTCCAGCTCGTGCAGCACGCGCGAGAAGTATTCTGGCGTGATGGACAGGCGCGAGGCGATGGTGGCCTTGCTCACCGGCAGCGATACTTTGAGTGCGTTGCTGGTGGCCGGATTTTCTTCCAGCGGGTGCAACAAATAATCAATCACGCGCTGCATGCCGTTGTGCAGCGAGTAGGCCTGCACATCGTGCACCAGGCCATGCAGCCGCCGCGAGATGCCCGCCAGCATGCGCATGGCAAAGCGCGGGTCGTCTTCAATCTCGCGCACCACGGCCGCTTTGCCCACGCTTAACACGATGGATTCGCTTAAGGCCTGGGCATTGATGATGTAGGGCTTGCCGGTAAACACCAGCGCTTCGGCAAAGCTGATGCCGGGGCCGGCCAGCTCAATGACTTTTTCTTGGCCGCTGGGCGAGAGGGCGAACAGTTTCACTTGGCCAGTGATGGTGACGTGAAATTCCTCGCAAGGCATGCCGACGCTAAAAATGTTCTCCCCACGGGAGAAATTGCGCAACCGACACCCCTGGGCCAAGCGCTGCAGATCGGCGGGGGCGATTTCTTCGAACAGCGGTAAATTGGCCAAGTAACGGGGAATATCGAACTGCTGCAGATCCATGACACAAACCAAATACTAAAAATTGATAGCAGTCAAGTTTACCAGCGAAGGGCTTGGGCACGATCTTGCTTTAGCGCGTTAAACCGGCATAGGCCCCCGCCAGGCGGCGTACCAAATCTTGTGGTCGGTGGACCAGGGCGTAGCCTTGCGAGCCAAACAGGTGCGGCAGGTAGTCGTGCGCATCGGCATCAATGGTCACGCAAAACGGGGTCAGGCCCGCTTGGCGGGCTTCGCGCACGGCTTGGCGGGTGTCTTCCAGGCCGTAGCGGCCTTCGTACACGTCCAGGTCGTTGGGTTTGCCGTCGGTCAGGATGAGCAGCAGGCGTTGGTGCTCGCCGCGCTGGCTCAGTTGCGCTGTGGCGTGGCGGATGGCCGCGCCCATGCGGGTGTAGTAGCCGGGGCGGATGGCGTGGATGCGGGCAATGCAGGCCTTGTCCCACGGTTCGTCAAAGTTTTTCAGGTGGTTGATGCGCACCTTGGTGCGGCGCACCGAGGAAAAACCCAGCATGGCAAACGGGTCGCCGCAGGCGTGCAGCGCTTCACCAAAAACGTAGAGCGCATCGCGAATCACCTCAATCACCCGGGTGGTGTCATTCACGTGGGCATCGGTGGACAGCGACAGGTCGGCCAGCAGCACGGTGGCCAAGCTGCGCTCGGTGCGCACGCGCCGCTGAAAAACAGGGGGGGTGCTGCTGCGCGGGCCCTGGTCGGCCTGGTAGCGAATCCAGGCATCCAGGTCGATGTCGTCGCCTTCGGTTTGCCCGCGCACGCGGCCTGGGTCGGCCCGCAGCGCCTCCAAGCGCCGGCGCATGCGCCGGGCGGTGGTGCGCAGGGCCACGGGCGGGGTGGCGGGCTCGGCATCGCGGGCGGTGTAGATTTGCACGCTGCAGTGCTCGGGCACCAAGGCCTGGCGCTTGTAGTCCCACTCGGGGTATTTCAGGCCGGGGCCCAGGGGCAGGTCGTCGTGGGCGGCGCTGGGCAGGTCCAGGTCAAACTTGACGCGCGAGGCGCTGGACTGGCCATCTGGGGCAATGGCCAGTTCGTCCATATTGTTGGCGGCGTTGAGCTGGTTGCCGTCATCGTCATCGTCATCGGCACGATTGACCTTGGTGAATTCGGTCCACGACATAAACGATTCGGCGCGGAACATCATGATGAAGGGCGCTTCGTTGCGTTCATCCTTGATGGCCTGGGCGGCGCGGCGGCGGCGGTCGTTGGCGCTTAAGTTGTGGGCGTTGTTGTGTTGGCCGTCCTGGTCTTTGATGTTGCGGGCGGCTTCGGCGGCCAGCGGCGGCTGGGTGAGCCATAACCACACCGGGGCCACATCGGCCTGGTGAAGATCGCGTGGGCGATCCTTGGGCAGCGCCTCGCCACGCAGGGCGCATTGCACGGCGTGCTCGGCCTGGGCGGCGCGGCCTTTGAGGCGGGCCAGGGCAGGGCGCTGGGCCAGCTGGGCTTGGCGCAGGGCGTGGTAGTTTTTCGTCAGGCCCGGAAAGGTTTGCAGTGCCGCCTGGGTGGCCTGCATTTGGCTGGTGAGCCAATCGCTGCTGGCTTGGGTTTGTGCGGCCAGTGCGGCCAGCCACAGGTACAGGGCACGGTTTTGCTGGGCATCGCTAAACACGCTGATGGCCGGGGGCAGCGAGAGCACATCGGGCTGCCATTGGCCCAGATAGGCGTGGGTGGCGCTGCCGGCAATGCGTTGCAGCAGGCTGCGTTGGTTGTGTACGCGGGTGGTGTTGGCTGGGGCCAAGCGCACGGCCTGGGCACCGCCGCCGGCGCGAAACATCAGGCCGATGCTGCGCTGCACGGCTTCCAGGCGCACGGCACCGGGGTTGTCACGGCCATCGGCGGCGCGGGTGATGAAGCGGTGCCATTGAATGCCAACCCATTCTTCCATGCTGCTTTTTCCTCATAAAAAATAGCTGTTAGCGCTTTGTATGTAAGCAATTCAAGGTTTTTGATCTTGAATGCTTTGTTAAATAAGCGCAAACAGCTATTTATTTTTTAAATTAGGGTGCCGAGGCTTCACCCAACACGGCGGCGGCCACTTCGGCCAGGGCGGCGGCGGTCTCGGCATCGTCGGTCAGGGCATCAATGACCGCAGCCTGGCAGGCCGTGGGCAGGGCAATGCCGCTGGCCACCAAGCGCCCGGCCATGACCAACAGGCGGGTACTGACGGTTTCTTCCAAGTCCTGCTCGGTCAGGCGGCGCAGGGCTTGGGCCAGGCCCACCAGTTTTTGGGCGGTGAGGGTATCGACCCCGGCTTCGTGCGCGACGATGCGCAGCTCGACCTCGGGGGCGGGGTAGTTGAAATTGAGGGCGATGAACCGCTGGCGTGTGCTGGGTTTCAGGCTTTTGAGCACGTTTTGGTAGCCAGGGTTGAAGCTGACCACCAGCATGAAGCCAGGGGCCGCACTAATTTGTTCACCGGTGCGCTCAATCGGCAGCACGCGGCGGTCGTCGGCCAGCGGGTGCAGCACGACGGTGGTGTCTTTGCGCGCTTCGACCACCTCGTCCAGGTAGCAGATGGCACCTTGGCGCACGGCGCGGGTTAAGGGGCCGTCGGACCAGACGGTGCCACCATCGGTTAAGAGGTGGCGACCGACCAGGTCGGCGGCCGATAGATCGTCATGGCAGCTCACCGTGATGAGCGGGCGGCCCAGCCGCGCGGCCATGTGTTCGACAAAACGGGTTTTGCCACACCCCGTGGGCCCTTTGATGAGCACCGGCAGTTTTTGCTCGAAAGCATGGGCAAACAGGGCCGCTTCGCCGCCTTGTTCGGCGTAGTAGGGGGTCTGTTGCTGGGCCTGCAGGTGGCGGCTATCGCTGTGGTCCATGGGGTGGGTTCTCCGTAATTGCGAGGGTAGTGGTTAAGCAGCTTTCAAAGCCATGGCATCGGCGTGGCTTTCGACGTGTTTGCCACCGATAAAGAAGCTGGCGAAGTACATGAACTGGCCGATCAGGAAGACCACGCCGCCCACGACCCGCAGCCAGTAGTAACCGCGCAGCTCGTCTTGGGTGGCCATGTAGGACAGGGCCTGGCCTTCAGGCAGCCAGCGCTGCAGGTAGGACTGCATCACACCGGCGATGGTCAGGGCCAGCACCATGACGCACATGCCGATGGTCATTACCCAGAAGCTTTTTTTCTCCATGGATTGGGCTTCAGGGCTGTTGGCCAGGCGGCCACGCAGGTGGGGCATGGCGTAGCTGATGATGGTGATCACCACCAATACATACGCGCCGTAGAAAGCCAAGTGACCATGGGCGGCCGTCAGCTGGGTGGCGTGGGTGTAGTAGTTCACCGGGGCCAGGGTGTGCATAAAGCCCCATACACCGGCACCCAAGAAGCCCACCACCGCCGTGCCCTTGGCCCACAAAATGGCGGCCTGGTTGGGGTGGTTGCGGCGGCGCTGCGCGACCATGTTGTAGGCAAACAGCACCAGCAGGAAGAAGGGGATGGGCTCCAAGGCGGAGAACACCGAACCGATCCACAGCCAGTAGCCAGGCATGCCGATGAAGAAGTAGTGGTGGCCCGTACCGAGCAGGCCGGACATCAGCGCAAAGGCGATGATCAAGTACATCCACTTGTCGATCACTTCACGGTCCACGCCCGTGGTTTTCACCAGCACGTAGGCCAGCAGCGAGGCCAGGATCAGCTCCCACACGCCTTCAACCCACAGGTGCACCACAAACCACCAGTACATCTTGTCGCGCACCAGGTTTTCCGGGTTCACGAAGCTGAACAGGAAGAAGATGGCCAGGCCCCACAGCCCCATCAGCAGCACGGTGGAGATGCTGGTTTTGCGGCCTTTGAGCACGGTCATGCTGATGTTGAACAAAAAGCCCAAGGCCACCACCACGATCCCCACCTTGGTGGGCAGCGGTTGCTCTAAGAACTCCCGTCCCATGGTGGCCAGGATGTTATTGCCCGTGGCTTCGGCCAAGCGTGCATAGGGCACCAGCAGGTAGCCCAGGATGGTGGCCGCGCCCGCGATCAGGAAGATCCAAAACAGCGCAATCGCCAGCTTGGGGCTGTACAGCTCGGTCTCGGCCTCTTCCGGGACCATGTAGTAGGCCGCGCCCATGAAGCCAAACAACAGCCACACAATCAGCAAGTTGGTGTGCACCATGCGGGCGATGTTGAAGGGGATGTAGGGGAAGAACAAATCCCCAATCAGGTATTGCAACCCCAGGGTGATGCCAAAAATGATTTGGCCGGCAAACAATGCCATGGCGCCGATGAAGTACAGCTTGGCGACCGATTGGCTTTTGTATTTCAAGACTTGGTTTGTCATAGTTGTTGCTCCCTGGCTTAGCCTTCGATGTTGGGTGGCCAGTTTTCGGTGTTGATCTCACCGGTCCACTTCAAGAACTCGACCATGTCGTCCAGCTGCTGCTCGGTCAGGTTGAACTGCGGCATCTGGCGGCGACCCGGTACGCCCGAGGGGGACATATCGCGAATCCAGGTTTTGATGAAGTCCGGGCCACGGCGCTTGTACACGTTGCCCAGCTCAGGGGCAAAGTACGCCCCTTCACCCAGCAGCGAGTGGCAGCCGATGCAGTTGTTCGTCTCCCAGACGTGCTTGCCGCGCACCACCGATTCGGTGATGTTTTGCGCGTTGGAGCGTTCTGGAATACGCCGTTCGCTGTCAAAGATCAACCCGGCGAACACCAGCCCGAAAAAGACCGTGCCTCCGAAGAACATGTTGCGGGCCATTTGTTTGGTAAACCCGCTGTGTGTTTGGCTCATGTGCAAGCCCTCCTTCTTAAAAGAACACTTTGATCTTCATCTTTTAAGAAAGAAAAAACCTTGAACTTAGTCAAGAAAACATCACATTAACCGCGCACGCTGTACCAAAAAGAGGCAGCAAAAAGCAACACCGCCATGGCGATGATCCAGGCCAGCATCAGGTAACGCCACAGGCGCGGGCCGTGGCGCAGTTCCATGAAGTCTTGAATGATGCACCAGCCCTTGACCACCGACAGGCTGAGCACGATGCCCGCCGTGACCAGCGCCGATTGGCCATCGGCCTGGCCCTCGCCCAGCCACCAGGTGAGGGCGGTGGCGCTGAGCAAGATGCTCCAGATGATGTTCAGGCGTAAATCGGTCATGGTGCAATTCCTGCAAAAGACTATAAATTTAAGAGCTAGCGAAGTACGTACACCAGCGGAAACAAAATCATCCACAGCAAATCGACCATGTGCCAAAAGACGGTTACCGTCTCAAGGGTGCTGCAGTTGTCGGGCGTGTATTTGCCGCTGCGCGTCGGGGCCCACACCAGGGCAAACAGCACGCAACCGACCAGGGCATGCAGGAAGTGAAAGCCGGTGAGCATCACGTACAGCATGTCAAAAGTGTTGTTGGCAAAGTCCAGGCCCAGCTGCCACTTTTGCCAATATTCAATGCTTTTGACCACCAAAAAGCCGATGCCCAAAGCCAGCGCCCCCAGCAGCCAGTGGCTGCCTTGGCGATTGCGCTGGGTGCGCACCGCATGCAGCGCCCACGCAGCGCAGGCGCTGGCACTGACCAGCAGCACCGTATTGACCGCCCCCGACCACAGGGCCAGCTTGGCCTGTCCGGCGGCAAACACCTCGGGCTGGGCCAGCTTGGCACCGGCAAACCCAATAAAGAGGATGGCAAAGGTCGTCATCTCCAGCAGCACCAGCAGCCAGATAACAAAGTCTCCCGGCAAGGTGGCCGCCGCCATGGGGGGGGCGGCGGTTTGGGAAGGGTGATTTTTTGTCGATGTTTTTAGCTGTGCGTTGTCAGCTAGTGCGAGGTTCCCTCGCTGCGCGAGATTTTGTTCCATACGTTGTATTTCCCCACGGGCTTGACCATGGGCAGACGCTTAACCTCCTTAAAGCTGCGAGCGTCTAAAACAATGATAGCGCCATCCATTTCCCACACACTGGCCAAGGCGTAGCGGCCATCTTTGGTGAATTCGATGTGCGCCAGCGTCTTGCCCGGCTCGCGCACCTGGGCGACGGGCTCCAGCGTGCGCTTGTCGATGATGGTCAGCGTGTCTTTGGCCGTGGGGCTCATCATCGAATCGGTCCAGGCGTAGGGCGTGTTTTCATGGCTGCGCATGAAAAAGCCGGCCCCCGGCGTGGGGATGGTGCGCACGGTTTGCCAGTTTTTCATGTCGATGACATCAATCGCCCCGCCGCCCAGATTGGGGCTGGCCAGCACCGTGGTGTCTTTATACGCAAAGGTGATGCCCGAGCCCAAATGCGGCATCCCGGCAATGGGCAGGTCGGCCACTTTGACGCGGGCATTGAGGTTTACCACCTGGGCGCTGGGCTTGCCATCGCCTTTGCGCGGACGGGTCGCCCCCAGGGCGTGCTGGTAGCTTTGGTCGAAAAAGAAGTCGTCCAGCGGCTCGGTCAGGGGGGTGCGGCGCACGTTCAAAAAGCCCGGTTTGCTGATGCCTTCTTTCATTTTGTAGTCGTGCACCAGGCCGTCGTAGATGGGTTCGGCGTTTTTGTCGTACGAGATTTCCCAGATTTCCGGGATGTCTTTCAGGGCCACGACAAAGCTGTTGCGCGGTGTCGCGTCGTACACCGCCGAGGCGCGCGAGCTGCTTGTGCCGTCCTGGGTGGCCGTGTCGTAGGTTTTCACCAGATTCAAATCGGCATCAAACAGCGCCAGGGTGTGCGGCAGGTAGTTGGCCGCCATGACCCACTGGCCATCGGCACTGACGGCCACGTTGCGCATATTCAGGCCCGCGCGCACCTCGGCCACCACCTGCAGGCGGTACAGGTCGTACTTGGTAATCCAGCCGTCGCGCGAGCCAAAAAACACGTAACGCCCGTCCTGGGTGAATTTGGGCCCGCCGTGCAGGGCAAAGCGGCTTGGAAAGCGCTTGATGACTTCAAACTTGTCGCCATCGAGCAGGGAAATGTGGTGGTCACCGCCTTCCACCACGACGAACAAATTCATCGGATCGGCCTGCCACAGCGGCGTGTTGGGCGTTCCGGCGGGCAAGGGGGTGGCGATGCGCGAGGCGGTGATGTCGGCCGCTGTCCAGCGCGGGGCGGGCACCACCGGGGTGCGAATCCAGTCGGCCAGGGCCTGGATTTCAGCGCCCGAGAGCAGGTCGCCAAAGCCCATCATCTGCGTGGCCTGGCGGCCCTCTTTGATTACGCGCAGCACTTCGGGGGCGCGGGTGCGTTCCAGGCTTTCAGGCAACAGGGCTGGGCCCATTAAGCCCGTGCGCTGCTCACCGTGGCAGCTGGCGCAATGCTGTTGGTACAGCGCAGCGGCGTTGATGCTTGGCGGCGTGGGGGCCGTCGGCAGTGTTTGTGCAAACACATTGCTCGCAAAAAAGAAGCACGCTGCGCTGATGATTTTTGGGTATTTTTGCAAAATGTTATGCATTTTCAGCATCTTTACTGCGGCGAATGCTATTGAAAGCTTTGGTTTTTGCGGGCACTTCCAACGGGGTGCTGGTCGCGCCCACTTCGTCATCGCTCAGGTAGCAGCCGGGGTCTTCAAACCAGGGGTTGCCCGTGAGCTGCTGCGCCCGCACGCGGGTGTTGCCGTTGCAAATGGCCAGGTACTTGCACCCGGCGCAGCGGCCTTGCACCGGGCGGGGGTGTTGCTTGAGCCCGGCCATGAGCGGGTCGGAGGTGTCGTTCCAGATGGCCGAGAAAGGCCGATCGCGCACGCAGCCCAGGTCGTGGTGCCACCACATGGTGTCGGGGTGGACGTGGCCCAGGTTGTCGATGTTGGCCACCATCTGCCCGCTGGCGTTGCCGCCCCAGCGGGTCAGGCGCTCGGTCAGGGCGCTTTCCCACTGCGGCAGGTGCTGGCGCACCCAGTGCAGCAAGAAGGGGCCGTCGGCATCGTTGTTGCCGCTGACGTAATCGTCCATGCAGCCGGCCTGCGCATCCGCCCAGGCGCGGTCAAACAGCAGGTTCATGGCATCGCGTGTTGCCAGGTGGTGGGCATCCTTATCGCGGTGGATGTTGCCGCGCCCGGCGTAGTTCAGGTGCGAGAAGTAGAACTTGTTCGCCCCTTCGTCCTTCATCAACTGCAGCAGGTTGGGCAGGTCGTGGGCGTTCATGGCCGTCATGGTGAAGCGCAGGCCCACCTTCACGCCAAATTCAGCCAAAAAGCGCACGGCGGCCAGGCTGCGGTCAAAGGCCCCGTCCAGGCGGCGAAATTTATCGTGCGTGGGTTTCAGTCCATCCAGGCTGATGCCTACGTAGTCAAAGCCTTCCTGGGCGATGCGCTGGGCCAGCGGGCGGTCAATCAGCGTGCCGTTGGTCGAGAGGCCGGTGTAAAAGCCCAGTTTTCGCGCCTGGGCGGAGATGTCAAAAATATCCGGCCGCAAGAGTGGCTCGCCGCCGGACAAAATCAGCGCGGGCACGCCAAAGCCCTTTAAATCGTCCATCACGGTAAAGACTTCGGGCAGGGTCAGTTCGCCCACGTAGTCGTGGTCGGCCGACAGGGCGTAGCAGTGCTTGCAGGTGAGGTTGCAGCGGCGAATCAAATTCCAGATCACCACCGGGCCGCGGGCTTTGCGCTCGCGCACCTCGGGGTAGTGGCCGGTTTGCTCGGCGTGCGCCAGTTCGCGCATGTATTGGCTGATACGAAACATGGGCAGGGTTCCTTTGTGGTGGCTTAGTTTTTCAAGCGCAGGCCGGTTTTTTTCAAAATCGCGGTGGAATACAAAATGTCGTGGCCCCGGCAGGCAGCGCCCAAGATGGTGGCCAGCTCTTGGGCCTGCTGCTCCACTGCGGCACGGCTGGTGCCGTGCAGCATGGCAAACAGGTTGTACGGCCACTCGGGCAGGTGGCGCGGGCGGCGGTAGCAGTGCGAGACACCGGGCAGCTTGGCAATGCGCTGGCCCAGGGCTTGCACTTGGTCATCTTCGACATCCCACACGCTCATGCCGTTGGCGGTGTAGCCCAGGCGGTAGTGGTTGGGCACGGCGCCGATGCGGCGAATCAGGCCGCTCTCCAGCATGCTGGAGAGGCGCTGGCGCACCTGTTCGCCACTCACGCCCAGCATCGCGCCAACGGCCTCGTAGGGGCGGGCCACCAGGGGCAGGCCGCCCTGGGTGGCGGCAATCAGGGCGCGGTCAAAATCAGTCAAGGCCATGGGGCGCTCCTTGGCTGGCCTGGGCGGGCAGGCGCAGCTCGACAAAATATTCTTCTTCCTTGGGGAAGGCGTACACGGGCAGGCCCACGGCTTCTTCAATGCGCGCAATGGCGGTTTGCGCCAGCGCCGGGGTTTCGGCGGCCACCACAAACCACATATTCAAGCGGTGGGTGCGGCGGTAGTTGTGCGCCACCTCGGGGAAGCTATTGACCACGGTATTGACCACATCAAAGCGCTCTTCGGGCACGGCAATCGCTGCCAGCACAAACTGGCCGCCAGCGCGTTCGATTTGGAACAGGGGGCCAAAGCGGGTGAGCACGCCCCGCGCCAGCAGCTGGTGCAGGCGCTCGATGACGCGCTCTTCGCTCCAGCCCAGTTGCGCCCCAACGGTGGCAAAGGGGCGCTCATCCAAAGGAAAACCGCCGTGCAGGTGGTTGATTAATAAGGCATCTTCCGCAGCTAGTACCGCAATGGATTGGATGTTTTCAGGCATAAAGTGCTTTCAAGTCTTTATTTAATCAGCGGCAACAGCTATCAATTTAGTATTTGATGCGCTAAACCGCTGCCCCCCGGTTTGCTTGAAGCGGCGCAAAGAGAACAAGGTGGCCCGGGGCAGTCCGCTTAAGCCAGCGTGGGCAATGGCGTGCTCCACGGTGTGCAGCACCGCCGCACGGTCGCGCCCATGCACCATGCAGTAGAGGTTGAAATCCCACCCTGGGGCGCGGCTGCGCTGGTAGGCCAGGGTCACCCCCGGCACCTGGGCCAGGGCCAGCCCGCAGGCATCGACCTGGGCGGCAGGCACGTCAAACACCGTCATGGCGTTGGCCGAAAAACCCAGCTCGTGGTGGCGCACGACCACGCCAAAGCGGCTCATCAGCCCGGCATCGAGCCAGGCTTGCAGGCGCTGCAGCACGGTATCGACATCGGTATGCAAGGCCTTGGCCCACATGGCAAAAGGCGCATCGACCAAAGGCAGGCCCTGCTCGGCCAGGGCGGCCAGCGGCTTATCGTGCGCAGCGATAGGGGCCGGGGCCCAGTGGGTGGCCCCGCTGGTGGTGGATTGCGCCTGGCGCAGGTCAAACCCGGTGTCGATGCGGTACGGGCGCAGCATGGGCAGGCGCAGCACGGGCAGGGCGGTGGCGGCCTCAATGCTTTGCAGCAGCAGCTCCACCTGGTCGGCATCGCTGCCGGTGGCGACAAACCACAGGTTTACCCGGTGCTCGCGCTCGTAGTTGTGATTGACCCCGGCAAAGCGGGAGACGATGGCGGCCACGGCCTCCAGCTGCTGCGGTGGCACGGCCATGGCCGCCAGCAGCGATGCGCCGCCAGCGCCGGGGGCAAAAACTGCGCCAATGCGGCTGAGTGAGCCGCGTTGCTGCAGCTGGGCGTAGGTGGCCAGCACCTGCGCCGGGGGCATGCCTTCTTGCGCGGCAATGGTGGCAAAGGGGGCAACCACCAAAGGAAAGCCGCGCTGCCAGTGGTTGAGCAGGGCCAGCTCGGTGGGGCTGTGGGGGTGCTGCATGGCCTTGACCACCTAAAACCCCATGCGCTGGGCGCGGGCGGTAAAGAAGATGCCGCTGGGCGCATCCACTTTTAAGCTGGCCTGCAACTGGCGGGTGTGGGTGTCATACACCTGCACCTGGTGGCTGTCGCGGCAGCTGATCCACACCGATTCGCCCCGGGGGGTGAACTCCATGTGCAGCACGGCTTTGCCCGGCTCCAGGGTGTCGATGATGGTTTGGCTGGGGGTGTCGATGACTTGCACGCGGTGGTAATCGGGCACCGAAAAATTCACCCACACCTGGCGGCCATCCGGGCGGGCCATGACAAACACGGGTTGTCCGGCCACGGGGATGCGGCCCACTTCTTCCCAGGTGGTGGTATCGACCACCAACACCTCGTGCCGGCCCACGGCGGGCAGGTAGGCGTGCTGGCCCGCAATGGCCCAGCCACGCAAATGGGGCATTTTGTACACCGGCAGCGGTTGCTCGCCGCGCCCGTAGCCGCCCAGAATGCGGCGCACTTGCAGCTTGGGCGCCCACATATCGACCATGGCCAGGCCATCTTCGCCAAACAGCCCGGCAATATAGGTGCGGCCATTGGGCGAGAGCAGGGCATCGTAGGGCTGCTTGCCAATGTTGGGCAGGGTGGTTACGGTGGGCTGGCGCGGATCGCTGCAATCGGCAATGCAAATTGCCCCGGCATCAAACAGGCTGTACACAAAACGCCGCTGTGGCAAATCGGCCAGTCCAACGACGCGCGAGCGCTGGCCATTGGGCATGGTGGCGGGCACATCGGCCAACAGCTCCAGCGTGGCGGCATCAAACACCTTGATGCCACCGGGGGTGTAGTTTTGCGCCACAACCAAGCGGCCATCGTCGCTGATGGCCCCGCCGATCGAATTGCCCGCCTGCATCACGCGGTGGGTGATTTTTTGCGCCAGGAGGTCCACGCGGGTGGCGGCACCATCGCGGCCAAAAACAAAAGCATAGCGGCCATCGCGCGAAAATACGACGGATGCGTGCGATAAGTCTCCCAAACCCTCGACCCGGCCAATGGCTTGGCGCGTGGAGGTATTGACCAGCGTGAGTGCGCCCAGGGCGCGTTCAATCACCACGCCCAAGTCGCCCGTGCCTTGCAGGGCTGGGGCAGCAAGGGGGGTGGCCGTGCTGGTGGTGCTGGCGGTGTTGGCGCAGCCAGCGGCCAACAGGCCGGCCCCGGCAGTCAGCGAAAGTAAAGCGCGGCGGTGCAATGTGGACATGGGGAGGGACTCCTTATTTCTCTAACTTCTCAAGTGGAAAACCTTGGAACAATTGCTGCGCAATCCATTGCGCCTCGGGCGCGGTGAGCATGGCGCTCCAGGGCGGCATGGGCGTGCCAGGGATGCCATGCAAAATCACGGCTTGCAGGTATTCAGGGGGTTTGGCGGTTAATGCCTCAGCGGTCAGGGCCGGGCCCAGGCCGCCCGTTAAGCGCATGCCATGGCAGGAGCCACAGTCTTGGCGCACCATGTGGGTCAGGGCCTCGATGCGCTGGGCAGGGATCAACGGGGCCGCTGCGGGTGTTGGCACGGGCTGTGCGCTGACCGTGGCAGCGGTCAGGGTGGTGATCAGCCCCCAGGGCCAGCGCGTAAAAAAATGCTTGGTCATGACCAGTCCTTCAGGCGTTCAATCCATAGCCACAATCGTGCCGTGGCAATAGGGAATAATCCTTAAACTGGTTTAAGGACGCTTTGCGCCAATCCTCGAACAATGCGTTGCAGCGCCACCAATGTGATGAAGGAAGAACATGGATTTCGTCGAACAAGCTCGCTGGTTCACCCCGGTTAGAGACGGCTGCCGCCCTGGCAAGGTCACGCTCGTGGGTGCCGGCCCGGGGGCCGTCGATTTGCTCACAGTGCGTGCGGCCCGCGCCCTGGAGCAGGCAACGATGGTGCTGTACGACAACCTGGTCAGCAAAGATGTGCTGGCGCTGGTGCCCGCCGGGGCCGAGATGATTTATGTGGGCAAAGTGGCCTCGCACCACACGCTGGCGCAGGAAAGCATCATTGATCTGATGGTGCGCCTGGCCCAGGCCGGGCACGACCTGGTGCGCTTAAAAGGCGGTGACGGCTATATTTTTGGCCGTGGCGGCGAAGAAGCCCAGGTGCTGGCCGAGCAAGACATTCCCTTTGAGGTCGTTCCAGGCATTACCGCTGCCCAAGGCGCGGGCGCTTGTGCCGGCATTCCGCTGACCCACCGCGATTATTCGGCCACCCTGGTGCTGGCCACGGGGCATTTGCGCGGGGCCAACGAAGTGGCCCTGGATTGGCCCGCCCTGTCGCGCCCGCGCCAAACGGTGGTGATTTATATGGGGATTGGCACCTTGCCCATCATTTGCCGCGAGTTGCTGGCCCATGGTTTGCCAGGAGATACGCCAGCCGCGTTGGTCGAAAAAGCCAGCCTGCCCGAGCAGCGCTGCGTGACCGGCACTGTCGCGGACCTGCCGCAACTGGCCAAAGATGAAAATATCAAGGCTCCGGCGCTCATCATCATTGGCCATGTGGTCAAGCTGCAAGCGCAGTTGCAGCCCCAGGCGGTTGCGGCCTTGTTGTAATCCTGTAATCAGGGATTGGTATTCCAGCGGGCCTTGAAGTCAAACTCCAGCCGCTCGCAATCTTCTTTACCAGCAAAGTGCTTGGGCTTGTCGTCTTCGGGTTTGCGCTCCAACTCTTTCCAGCATTGGCGGATGGTTTCCCGCTCGATCCACTGGGCCTCGGTGTCCGGGGAGGTGGTAAACAAGAGCTTGCTGATGAGCATCAACACGGCAAAAAAACCGACGGGCAGACCGATGGCCCAGCGCACAACATTGATTTTGGAAGGGTCTTTTTCGGAGGTGGGCATAAGGAGTCAATTCAAAGGCCTGCCCGAGTGGAGCAGGCCTTTTTCTATGAAAAGCGCGGGGGCAAGAAGCTTGAAAGTGGCGCTCAAAGCGGGCAGCAAGCAGGCTTTCCTTAAGGGGCCAAAGAGTAATTGGCAGCACCTGTGCTGCTTAAGCTGCCTACCGATGCCACGCGGCGGGCACCGTTGAAGCGGGCGCTCCAGTATTTGGTATTCATGCTCTCAATGCGTACCTTGGCGCCCGAGCGGGGAGAGTGGATGAACTTGCCTTCGCCCAGATAAATCCCGACATGGCTGAAGGTGCGGCGCATGGTGTTGAAAAAGACCAGGTCACCGGGGCGCAATTCTTTCTTTTCAATCTTTTTGGTGGCATTGGCTTGGTCACGGGCTACGCGTGGCAGCACCAAGCCCAGGGCATCGGCATACACGTTGCGCACAAAGCCGCTGCAATCAAAGCCAGAGGCCGCATTGCTGCCACCACGGCGGTAGGGAACTCCCATGAATTGGATGGCGGTGCTGATCAGCTGCTTGGTGTTGTGGGCCACAGTCTCGCCAGCATGGGTAATCTGGGGGAGCCAGTCGTGCTCGGCGGGCTCACCGGCGTTGCTGCTTGCCGAATGGGAGGGTGTGGCCGTGGTGGACAAGGCCTCGGTATCCAGCTCCAGTGCCGCCGACGGTACGGAAAAGGTACTCACATCGTCCAGCGCATAGGAAAACGCTTGCGCTAATGCGGCGTTGTCCGGACTGGGTGCTGTTTGCGCTTGAAGCGCTGAGCTGACAAACAGAGTGAGGGCAAAAAGGCAGCGGGAAAAAGGCATCCCGCAAGGGTAACACGTTTGTTTTTTCAGGCGAAGCATTTGAAGCCAGTAAAAAAGGTAAAAATGCCAGCTTTCTCGTGTGAATTAAAAAGGAAATCGCAATGCTCTTGGATGTGGATGAATGCCAGTTGGTGCTGGTCGATTACCAAGAAAAACTGATGCCCGCCATGCGCGATGGCGAGCAGGTGGTGGCCAACGCTTTGCGCTTGGCCCAAGCCGCGCGGCTGCTGGAGGTGCCAATTTGGGCCACCGAGCAAAACCCGTTGAAACTGGGCGGCAATGTGCCGGCTCTGGCGGCCCTGGCCGATAAAACGCTGCACAAGATGAGTTTCAGCGCGGCCACCCCAGAATTGCTTGACATCTTGCGCCCACCGGTTCGCCCAGCAGGGGGCAATGCCCGCAGCCTGCCCAAGCATTTGCGCAAACCTGAAGTGGCCGAACCAGAGCGCCCTACGATCGTGCTGGCCGGCTGTGAAACCCATGTCTGCCTGCTGCAAACGGCGCTGGATTTGCTGACCGAGGAAATGGATGTCTGGGTGGTCACCGATGCCTGCAGCTCGCGCACCGAGCGCAACCGCGATGCGGCGTTTGACCGCCTGGCAGGGGCGGGCGCTGAGTTGGTCACCACCGAAATGGTGTTGTTTGAGTGGCTGCGCGATTGCGAGCACCCGCACTTTCGCACCATCTTGCAGTCGATCAAGTAAAGCCCAAAGCCTAGGGTGCCAGGCGTTCGCGCACCCAGGCATCGGCAGGGGCGCTCTCCTCGGGGCGGTAGCGCAAACGGTCATGCAAACGGCTTTTGCGCCCTTGCCAAAACTCCCACTGCTCGGGCACCAGGCGGTAACCGCCCCAATGTGGCGGGCGCGGCGGGTTGAGCAAAAATTGCGCCCCATATTTGGCCGCGTTGGTGACCAGCACGCTGCGCCCGGCAATCACCTGGCTTTGCGGGCTGGCCCAAGCACCAATGCGCGAATCCAAGGGGCGGCTGTGAAAGTAAGCATCGCTTTCTTCGGCGCTGACCTTTTCCACGCGCCCTTCGATGCGCACCACACGCTCTAGCTCAACCCAATGAAATTGCAGCGCGGCAAAGGGGGTCGCCGCCAGCTCTTGGGCTTTGCGGCTTTGGTAATTGGTGTACCAAACGATGCCCCGCGCATCAAAGCCTTTGATCAGCACCACCCGCGTGCTCGGGCGCATGGCACTGCTCACGGTGGCCAGGGTCATGGCATTGGGCTCGGGCAGCTGAGCGTTGATGGCTTCTTGCAGCCATTGCGCAAACAGTTCTAAGGGATTGGCCGGTGTGCTGGCTTCATTTAATTCAGCGCGGCCATAACTTTTGCGCAACTGGGCGATGGTGTGGGGAAGGTCAGACATAGAGCAAAGACAAAGCAAAAGATCCTGGGCGCAGCGCAGGGGCGCTGCTGGAATAAGCACCGAAGTGCAGAAAATCTTGAAGAATCGACCAAGGGGTTTTACTACAATGCGCCCCACGATTTTTATTCAAGGAGTGCTTTTATGCCGGCGGCCAATGGGGATGATCAACAACGCTTTGCCCTGGGTTTGGTGTTTACCTTGGTGGCCGCGGTGGTTGCCAGTGTGGTCGGCTTTGCGGCCCAGCGCAGTGGGCTGGCGGTGGCCACCACCACCGTGCCTGCCTCTGCCACAGCGGCCGCAGTCGATGCGACCCCCGCCCCGCTGGAGCCCGCTGCCCTGGCCCCCGCGGCCGTGGTGCTGACCGAGCAAGCGGCCGTGCGCGTGGATGGCAATAAGGTGAAGTTCTTTTTTGCCAAGGGCAAAACTGACGTGGCCCCTGGAGCGCAAGAAGCCTTGGCCACCGTGCTGGAAGGGGCCAAAGCGGGCCAGCGGATACGCATTTCTGGCTTTCATGATGCCACCGGCGATGCGGCGTTGAATGTCGAACTGGCCAAACGCCGCGCGGTGGCTGTGCGCGATTTGCTGCTGAGCTTGGGGGTGGACGAGGCGTTGCTAGAGCTTGTAAAACCAGAGCACACTCTGGCCAATGGCAGTAACGATAAAGCACGACGCGTTGAAGTTTTACTGATTGATTAAGCGCAAGCTGCTATCAATAAAGTAAAAAATTTAAAAAAAGGCCGCTTGATGGAAGCGGCCTTTTTTTGGGAGGACGACGGGATTGCCGGATGACCGCGGCAACTTTTACCGCTCAAAATCCTCTTCGTGCAGCTGGGGGGCCGCGCGGCGAAAGCCTTTGGTGAGCCAGCCCAGGTAAATCAATCCCACGGCGGCCCAGGAGATACCGGCTTTGAGCGAGGTTTCCTCCACCTCCAGCCACAGCGCACCAATCGAGGCAAAGCCCAGCAGCGGCAGCACAAAAAACTGCCAAACATCCTTGGGGCGTTTCAGGCGGCCATCGCGAAAACCGTAACTGCTGATGACCGATAAGTTCACAAAGCTAAAGGCCGTAAGCGCCCCAAAGCTGATCAGGGCGACCACAAATTCCAAGCTTAAAAAACCGGCAGACAGGCAAACCACCCCGGCCAGCCAAATGTTGTACGAGGGGGTGTAGCCCTTGGGCGAGATATGACCGAAAAAGCGTTTGGGCAGCACGCCATCGCGCCCCATCACATACATCAGGCGCGACACGCCGGCATGGGCGGCAATACCCGAGGCCAGGACGGTGACAATCGCAAAACTGAGCACCACCGACTGGAACAGCGCACCGCCGACCAGGAGCAAAATTTCCGGTTGGGTTTCATCCACCAGTTTGAAATATTGGCTGGGGTCACCCGGAAAAAACAGCTGCAAAAAGTAGGTGCAGAAAATAAACAGCAGGCCCGAGATCAAGGCCGTTAAAAACATGGCGCGGGGCAGCGTTTTTTTCGTGTCCTTGGTTTCTTCGGCCAAAGAGCTGAGCGAATCAAAGCCGGTAAAGGAAAAGCACAAAATCGTCGCCCCCGTGATCAGGGCCCCGACTTCGGTTTTTTCGCTCCAAAAAGGGCTAAAACTCCACAAGCCATCGGCGGTTTGGCCGTCAATGCTTCCCAACGCGTTTTGACCGGCGGCCAGTTTTTCGTAAATCAAGAATGTGAAGATGCCGATGATCAAAATCTGCAAAAACACAATCAGGCTATTGAAGTTGGCCACAAAGCGAATACCGCGCAGGTTGATGGCCACCATGAGCATGGTCAGCCCGATGATCCATACCCAGTGGTTCACTTCAGGGAACATATCGGTCAAATAAATGCGGGCCAGCAAAATATTCACCATGGGCGAGAGCAAATAATCCAGCAGCGATGACCAGCCCACCATGAACCCGGCATTGGGGTGAATCGACTTTTGCACATAGGTGTAGGCCGAGCCGGAGGAGGGGTACTTGCGAATCATGTGCCCGTAGCTGATCGAGGTCAGCAGCACGGCCGCCAGCGCAAACATATACGCCGTTGGCACGTGCTGGATGCTGTCGCGCGAGACCATGCCAAAGGTGTCCAGCAGCGTCATGGGCTGGATATAGGCCAGGCCAATCATGATGACCTGCCACATCACCAGTGTTTTTTGCAGGCGGGCGATGCCATGGGCGGGGTGGGTGGCCGCGGCGGCGGTCGAGGAGGGGTGCTGTGTGCTCACGATGGTGTCTTTCTTGGCTTAGAACAACAAGGGGGGCTTGGCACCGGGGCGGTGGGCCGCAGGGCAGGCAAAGTGGGTGGCAAGCTGCAGCGTGCAGGGACGAGGGTGGGCAGGCATAAATAACAATCCGAAAGTGTGCAAAAGCGCGGGATTCTACCTAGGGATGCGCCACGGGCTGCGGACACGGGTGTGCATGGTTTTTTGTCTTTTCACCAATCCTTTAGATTGATTTGAAATAAACAAAAAAATATATATTGGTTTGAGTTTTAAGAACACATTCGCACAATCGCGGCATTCTTCATAACACCATCAGGGATGCCCGCCATGTTCTCCACCACTGTGAAATCGATTGTTGTTGCCGCTGCCCTGGCCCTGGGCGGCACCGCTTTGGCGCAAGACAAGCTACTGAACGTCTCGTACGACGTGGCCCGTGAGTTCTACAAAGACTACAACGCCGCGTTCGTGGCCCACTACAAAAAAACCACCGGCAAAGACGTGAAGATTGACCAGTCGCACGCTGGCTCCAGCGCCCAAGCGCGTGCGGTCAATGATGGCTTAGAGGCCGACGTGGTGACCTTCAACACCACCACCGATGTGCAATTTTTGGCCGACAACGGCGTGGTAGCCAAAGACTGGGCGACCCAATTTCCGCACGCAGCCTCGCCCACCACCTCGACCATGCTGTTCTTGGTGCGCAAAGGCAACCCAAAAAACATCAAGGACTGGGACGATTTGATTCGCCCCGATGTGAAAGTCATCGTCGTCAATCCCAAAACCGGGGGCAATGGCCGTTACGCGTATTTGGGTGCCTGGGGCAGCGTGCGTGAAAAAGGCGGCACCGATGCGCAAGCGGCAGAGTTTGTTGGCAAGCTGTACAAAAACGTCCCCGTGCTGGCCAAGGGCGGGCGCGATGCCACGGCCACTTTCTTGCAGCGCAATATTGGCGATGTGCTGATTACGTTTGAATCCGAAGTGGTTTCGGTTGAGCGTGAATTTGGCAAAGGCAAAGTCGATTCGGTGTACCCATCGACAAGCATCAGCACCGAAAACCCCGTGGCCATCGTGCAGCGCACGGCGGCCAAAAAAGGCTCCAGCGCCTTGGCCAAAACGTATTTGGACTATCTGTACTCCGATGAAGCGCAAGAAATTGCCGCCAAGCATGCGCTGCGCCCCCGTTCGGAAGCCATCTTGGCCAAGCACCAAGACCAGTTCAAGCCCATTGCGCAATTTGCCGTGAGCAAATACTTTGGCTCTTTGGCCGAAGCGCAAAAAGTGCACTTTAACGACGGCGGCCAGTTCGACAAGCTCTACCAAGTCGGCAAGTAAAGCCCGCGCAGCAACCCAGCATTCAAACGCACGCATAAAGGCTTGCCATGACTTCGATTGTGCTCGGTGCCCCGCCGCGCTCCCCCCGCAAAGGCCCCGGCCGGGTGCTGCCCGGTTTTGGCCTGAGCTTGGGCTACACCCTGTTTTACCTGAGCATCATTGTGTTGATTCCGCTGCTGGCACTGCTGGCCAAGACCTTCACCATGAGCTGGGAAGATTTCGTCCAGGCCACCACCGCCCCGCGCGTGCTGGCGGCCTACAAACTCTCGCTGGGCGCTTCGCTGTTGGCCGCCAGTGTGAACTTGGTGTTTGGCCTGCTGATTGCCTGGGTGCTGGTGCGCTATGAGTTTGTTGGCAAAAAGCTGGTGGATGCGCTGGTGGATTTGCCTTTTGCCCTGCCCACCGCCGTTGCCGGGATTTCGCTGACGGCGCTGTTGGCCGGCAACGGCTGGGTCGGCCAGTACCTGGAGCCCTTGGGCATTGAGCTGGCCTTTCAGCCCGGCGGCATTGTGATTGCGCTGATTTTTATTGGCTTGCCTTTTGTCGTGCGCACGGTGCAACCGGTGCTGCAAGATTTTGAAAAAGAGCTGGAAGAGGCCGCCACCAGCCTGGGGGCCAACCGCTGGCAGATTTTTCGGCTGGTGATTTTGCCCAGCATCATCCCGGCCTTGCTCACCGGCTTTGCCATGGCCTTTGCCCGGGCGCTGGGCGAATACGGCTCGGTGATTTTTATCGCCGGCAATATGCCCATGGTGTCTGAAATTACCCCGCTGATCATCATCGGCAAGCTCGAACAATACGACGTGGCCGGGGCCACTGCGGTGGCGGTGGTGATGCTGGTGATCTCTTTCATCATGCTGCTGGTGATCAACCTTTTACAAGCCTGGCAGCGCCGCCACGCAGGGATGCAAGCATGAGTTCCCCCACCACTGATACCCGCGCCCTGCGCCGTGCCCAGGCGGGCACCACCGAGGCCACCTGGCTGCGCAACCTGCTGATTGGCCTGGCCCTGGCGTTTTTGCTGCTGTTTTTGGTGCTGCCGCTGGCCGCCGTGTTTACCGAAGCCTTGCGCCAAGGCTGGGATGCCTATATTGAGGGCCTGACGGACCCCGATGCCTGGTCGGCCATTAAGCTGACCTTGCTCACCGCCGTGATTGCTGTGCCGCTGAACCTGGTGTTTGGCGTGGCCGCAGCCTGGTGTGTGGCTAAGTTTGAGTTTCCGGGCAAGGCCTTTCTCATCACCTTGATTGACCTGCCGTTTTCCATCTCGCCGGTGGTCGCCGGCCTGATGTACGTGCTGGTGTTTGGTGCCAATGGCTGGTTTGGCAGCTGGCTGGCCGCGCACGACATCAAAATCATTTTTGCGGTGCCCGGCATTGTGCTGGCCACGGTGTTTGTTACCTTCCCCTTTATTGCGCGGGAGCTGATTCCGCTGATGCAAGCCCAGGGCACTGACGAGGAGCAAGCCGCCGTGGTGCTGGGGGCCAATGGCTGGCAGACTTTTTGGTATGTCACGCTGCCCAATATCAAATGGGGCTTGGTCTATGGCGTGATTCTGTGCAACGCCCGGGCGATGGGCGAGTTTGGCGCGGTGTCGGTGGTCAGCGGCCACATCCGGGGGCAGACCAACACCATCCCGCTGCATGTGGAAATTCTCTACAACGAATACCAGTCCGTGGCCGCCTTTGCCGCCGCCTCGCTGCTGGCCTTGTTGGCCCTGGTGACCTTGGCGATCAAAACCGTGGCGGAGTGGAAAGCCGAGCAACAGATGAAAGCCATCGCCGAATTGCCCGCCGAGCGGCCTACTATTAATGCAGCAGCTACCGCAAGTATTTAAAAGCTTTCAGGTAGAAAACTATCTCAATATATTGAAAACAAAGCGGTAAGAGCTATTAAAAATGAGCATTGAAGTACGCAACATCGACAAACGCTTTGGCAATTTTCACGCCCTGCGCAATGTCAATTTGAACATCGCCTCGGGCGAACTGGTGGCTTTGCTGGGGCCGTCGGGCTGCGGCAAGACCACGCTGCTGCGCATCATCGCCGGGCTGGAAGCGCCGGACAGCGGCAGCATCCACTTTGCCGGGCAGGACACCACCGGCGTCCACGTGCGCGAGCGCGGCGTGGGTTTTGTGTTTCAGCACTACGCCCTGTTCAAGCACATGACCGTGTTTGACAACGTCGCCTTTGGCCTGCGCATGAAGCCCAAAAAAGAGCGCCCCAGCGAGGCGCAAATCCGCGCCCGGGTGCTGGAGCTGCTCTCGCTGGTGCAGCTGGACTGGGTGGCCGAGCGCTTTCCGGCCCAACTGTCGGGCGGCCAGCGCCAGCGCATCGCCTTGGCCCGCGCCCTGGCCGTGCAGCCGCAGGTGCTGCTGTTGGATGAACCCTTTGGCGCTTTGGATGCCAAGGTGCGCAAAGAGCTGCGCCGCTGGCTGCGCCGCCTGCACGATGAGCTGCACGTGACCAGCATCTTTGTCACCCACGACCAAGAAGAAGCGCTGGAAGTGGCCGACCGCGTGGTCGTTATCAACCAGGGCCAAATCGAACAAGTCGGCACCCCGCAAGAGGTTTGGGACAACCCGGCCAGCCCCTTTGTCTATGGCTTTTTGGGCGATGTCAATCTGTTCCAAGGCCGCGCCCACGATGGCAGCGTGAAATTTGCCACCGGCCTGGAGCTGGCCAGCACCGAGGCGCAAGGGGCCAACGATGCCCAGGCCTGGGCGTATATCCGCCCGCACGAGCTGGATGTCAGCCGCCCCGCCGCTGGCGTCACCAGTGTGGCCGGGGGCTTGCTGGCGCAACTGGACCGTGCCATTGTGGTCGGCCCGGTGGCACGGCTGGAACTTATTGCCCAGCAGGCACCCGAAGTGGCCCACAATCACGCCTCTGAAAAATTGATCGAGGCACACATCTCGGCCCACGAGTTTCACACCCTGGGGCTGCGCGAAGGGGAAACCTTGCTGGTCACGCCCCGCCGCGCCAAAGTGTTTGTCGATCAGGGGGCCGGAATTTAAGGCAGGCGCAGCGTTTAACGAAGGCCTGTCGCGTCCCATTTTTCAGGCATTCGTTAAAGGATTTTTATGCAATGGATTTTTGCGGCACCGCGCCGCAGCTTGGCTTTGATGAGCGCCGCCTGTGTGGCCATGCTGGCTTTTGGCCTGTACCTGCAGCATTCCGTGGGGCTGGATCCCTGCCCGATGTGCATCGTGCAGCGGTACGCTCTGGTTGGAGTAGCTATCACCACAGGACTGGCAAGCCTAAGGCCGCAAAAAACATGGCAAAAAATATGGGCTGCTCTGGCCTTGCTGCTGGCTGGCTTTGGCGCTTTTACGGCCGCCCGCCAAAGCTGGCTGCAGTGGAATCCGCCCGAGTTTTCCACCTGCGGCCGCGATTTTTACGGCATCGTCGAAAACTATTCCTTTAGCCGTGCGCTGCCCATGCTCTTTCGCGGCTCGGGCGACTGCTCGGCCGTCGATTGGACATTTTTAGGCGGCAGCATTGCCAATTGGTCTTTCCTGTGGTTTGGCGCCTTTGCCATTGTTTTGGCCGTTTTGCTCGTGCGCCCCAGCCGCTAAATGCCGCGCTACGTACTGTTTCACAAGCCATACGGGGTGCTCTCGCAATTCACCCCCGAGGACGGTGCCCGCAGCCTGGCCGAGTTTGACCTGCCCAGCGGCATCTACCCCGCAGGGCGACTAGACAAAGACTCAGAAGGGCTGCTGCTTTTAACCGATGACGGCCCGCTGATTGAGCAATTGCTCAACCCGCGCAACGCCAAGCCCAAAACCTATTGGGCCTTGGTCGAGCGCGTTCCCGACGAAGCCGCCTTGCAACGCCTGCGCAGCGGCCTGCGCATTGAGGACTACCAAACCCGGCCCTGCGAGGCCAAAATTTTGGCCCCCCAGCCCGAAGTGCCGCCGCGCACGCCCCCCGTGCGGGTGCGTAAAACGGTGCAGGATGTCTGGCTGGAAATTACCCTGGTGGAGGGGAAAAACCGCCAAGTGCGCAAAATGACGGCCGCCATTGGCCACCCCACCTTGCGCCTAGTCCGGCAAAGCCTGGCGAATCTCAGCTTGGCCGGCTTGCTGCCGGGCCAATGGCGGGAAATTGCCCGGGCCGACATTGCATGGCAGCCAGACACAGGCAGCAAGCCCACTTGCAGCCGCCCCAAAAACCCCAAACAACGTCGATAAATAGTGGAAACCCCTGGTTTTCCGCGCACAATGCGCGGCTTCTGTTCTTCTTTTTTAGCCGGTTGGGGACCCTATGAAAAAACGCTTGGCCTGTTTACTGGCTGGTATTTGTACGCTTGCTTCCGCAGAGTTGGTGGTGAAAAACCTGCCGCCAAGCCTAGAGCGCCCTCTGCAAGGCAATGGTTTGCTGGCCGCTGAGATGGATGCCCAAGGCGTGCTGCATCTGCGCAGCAAAAAAGCCACTATTTCTGAATTGGATTACAACAATTTCGTCATGCACGGTTTGTGCTCTGAGCAATGGCGCGACCCGGCCCGCTTTGCGTCGTGGAACTTGGGCAAGGTTGAGCTGCTGGCAGTTGATGGCCAACAAGGCTATGCCTTTGATGCCAGTGGTGATGTTTGCGAACAACTGGGCCGCTTTGGGCAACCAGGACAAAACTACCGCAAGCGCGTGGCCGAACGCACTACCGTGTGCCAGCAAGGGCAGTGCGGCAAGTAAAGCTTGTGGCTTAGGCACAGCACAAATCAGGAACAAGGTTATAATCTACGGTTTTCGTGCTTGTAGTACTTGGCCTTTCTGATGATGGCGCTGGCAGACACCAGCCGCTTGCTTGCAATGCTCATCTTGAGCAACTGCTATGCGCAAGGTTCTCAGTCAAGGCAGCTATTCCTGATTAAAGAGATTGCACATGGCAAAAGAAGAATTGATTGAAATGCAAGGGCAAGTCACCGAGGTGCTGCCTGACTCGCGCTTTCGCGTCACCTTGGAAAATGGCCACCAGTTGATCGCCTACACCGGTGGAAAAATGCGCAAACACCATATTCGCATTCTGGCCGGCGACAAAGTTTCTCTTGAAATGTCGCCTTATGACCTTTCTAAAGGCCGCATTACTTTCCGCCACTTGGCAGGTCGTGGCCCAGGCCCAGCGCCACGGTAAAACCTTTTTGCATTTCCAATGCGCAAACCTCAGCTTCGGTTGGGGTTTTTTTATGTCTGAAAAAGACAAAAAAGTATTTTTTAGTTGCAAACGATTACACTGCAGCCGAACTTTTTGTTGGATGAATCAAGCTATGTCTTTGTGGCCGCGCACGCTCAAGCAAAAAACCATTTTGGTAGTGGTGTTGGTTGCCTTGTTAGCGCTGGGCAACGTGGTGACCCTGCAAGCCATGCTGCGCCGATTTGATGACATTGGCGCTACGGTGAACTTGGCTGGAAAAATGCGCATGCTCAGCCATCGCATTGCGTTAGAGGCTTTGGCCGAGAATCTTGCCCAGGGGGGCAATTGGCCCGAAGTGCAGGAGCGCTATGCAAGTTTTACGGAGTCTTATACCGCCTTGCGCCAGGGTGGGACAGCCTATGGTTTGCCAGTGCGCCCGGTTGATCCGCTATTTACCCCCACTTTGGATCAATTGCACCACGCTTGGCAGCATTTCCAGACGGTCGTCAATGCCTCCCACGCCACCATTCACGCACAAAACAACCTTTCGCGCATCCAGGTACTGGAAATCATGGCCGCCAGCGATGATTTATGGGCGCATTCTGAAAATTTAGTGAATCAATTAGTTGAATTTTCTGGCCAAGTTCAACAGCGTGCTTTATGGGCTAGTTTTTTGCTGTTTGGAATCGATATTTTTGTCTTATTGATTGGATTTTTTATAATTCAATTGCGGGTTTTGCGCCCTGTGCAAGAAATTTCTGCCCAATGTGCAGAAATGATTATAGGTAACTACAGCATACGAAATAAAATAACTGCTGGCGATGAGCTGGGACAATTGGCCGCAGTATTAAATCAGGCCGCAGAACAAATCGAAAAATTATTGCTCGATATCGCTACCGAACGCAGCGCAGTAGCACAAATGCAAGCCATGTTCAATGGTCTGGCTGAAAATGATGTGGCGGGCATTTATATGATTTCTTCTGAATTGAAGTTAATTTATGCCAATGATCAGCTGGCAACAATGCTCGGCTACTCGAAAGAATACCTCACCTGCAATTTCGCGGCAGAACGCATGTTTGCACCAAAAAGCGTTGCTCTGGTACGGACCAAAATTCTTGACCGCCTCGAAGGGCGTGCACATTCCACGCGCTATGAAACTATAGCAATTCACGCAAATGGAACAACATTTGACGTTGAAATTTTCGGTACATCCATGATGTACCAAGGGCAGCCCGCTATCATTGGCATGCTAATTGATATTAGTGCCCGTAAGCGCACCGAAGACTCCATGCGCCGCGCAGCCCTTGTCTATCAGCACACCAGCGAAGCCATGGTCGTGACGGACCCTAATGGTGTGGTGCTGGACATTAACCCTGCCTTTACCACTATCACGGGCTACCGTGCAGATGAAATTATTGGTCGCCGACTAAATATTATCAGTTCAGGGCGGCATGACCGTGATTTTTACAAAACTATGTGGGATGCTTTGAAAAAATCGGGCACATGGTCTGGAGATATTTACAATATCCGAAAAAATGGTGAAGAATACATTGAGCGCCTCACAATTACCACTTCCTTCAACACCGATGGCTCTATTAATAGCCATATTGGACTTTTTACCGATGTAACAAAATTACGACAGCGGGAGGCTGTTATTTGGCGACAGGCCCATTTTGATGATTTAACCCAGCTGCCCAATCGCCAAATGTTCCAGGAAAGTTTACTGAGTACATGTAGCATCCCGGATGATTGCATAGACAAAAATCGCTATCCGCTGTTTATGGCGCGATCCGTGCTGCGG
>NZ_JBHSEY010000045.1:0-2621 GCF_042654745.1 Comamonas denitrificans | reverse complement strand
CTCATACTGGCTCCTATTGGACAGGAAATAGGAGGCTCTTGACTGTCTACAAAACCCTGGGCGATTCAGACTCCTCTTGCCTCGTTACTCGGTAAAGACTTCTTGCAGCGTTGTGAGCGTTGCGGTCAGCGTCTTAGCTGTCAAGGCTCCGGTTTTTTTGACCAGTCGCGTTTTGTCCACGGTTCGCATTTGATCCAGCAAGATTAACCCCTTTGTTCCCCCGTGAGTCACAGGCACACGAAATGGAGCCGAGAAGCCTTTGGAAGTCATAGGCGTAACGATCACAGTGCGAAGGTTGTCGTTCAGTTCAGCCGGTGAAACAATCACACAAGGACGAGTCTTCTGGATTTCGCTTCCTATGGTCGGATCAAGATTGACTAGCCAGATTTCACCGCGCTTCACCACTGCAAATCCTTGTCATCTGCGTTGCTGAACTCACCCATTACCAGCGCATCGTCACCGCTGGCTGTAATGGTCTTAGCTGCTTGTGCCCAGCCCTCTCGCACCGGCTTTGCGGGTTTACGCAGGACGATGGAACCGCCCTCCACTGCCACGGCGGCCACACTCGCTCCATCTAACCCGGCTTGGACTAGCATGATCTTGGGGATCACGACCCCCTTACTGTTTCCGATATTCCGAATTACGATTTGCATGTTAACTCCAATCTGTTTTAACAATGTTATTACATGGGGAAAATTTGTCAAGGCAGATTTAAAACAAAGTTATAACTTACTTAATGCTTTTGATTCGGATACTGCAGACCTTGTTACCCCAGCTTCCGCGCCAGATCAGCCGCCCGCAAGTTGTGGTAGCCCTCGTACTTTGCAGCGTCGTGTGGTCAAGTCAAAAAAACCCCCAAGCCGCAGGACGCGGACATGGGGGGTTGGGGGTTGCCTTAGAACATCTTAATGACGGCCTTCAGCATCTCCGATGGGAGATTTGTGGGATTCACTTTCGTGAAATTCTTGAGATAAGAGGTGTCATGAGGACAGATTTTTGTACCAATCATCATGATTACCACTTCAACTCCAGCGCTTTCAGCACTCTTGACTACATCTGAGAGATCACCAATGTCGCCATCGGTAATCAAAAAGAGTATCTTGCGAGCCTCTTTCCGTTGCACCAAGTCTTTGAGTCGACCAATTAGTGCTGGACGGGTCGAAGTAAGCCCAGTCGTCCAGTAGTTCTCAAGGCACCCACCTTTTTTCCAAGGAGTTTTCCATTCTTTGAGCACCATCAGATTGGTGTTGAAGGATGCAATCGAGAACGAAAGACCAAACGGCGCGAAGCTATTGAGCACGCTACCGATAGCCCAGGTTGCTGATGCGCAATATGTCGCAATTGAGTTAGGAGTTCCCGGTACTGCCTCACGCATACTGCCACTGGAGTCGATCAACAGCGAAATCGCTGTATTTAATGCTTCTCCAGGCTTTCCGGGTTCAGTAAACACATCACGAGCCCCAAGACGGGCATCAACGATCCGGTCACCTGCCAAAGAGCCTGTTTCAGTGTAGTCATCGTCCTCATCTTCTACCAATGACTGCAGTTGATGCGGACGCAAATTCTGGGATCTTGCAAGCCCAACGGCTAGCCGGACACTCAACTCAGAGCCAGACGGCAGACTACGTTCGACACAAAAAAGCTATCAAAGCTGTAGCAGTCCGTTAGACAAAAGGGTTTGCACCAAAACGATGCAAACCCTTGATTTTATTGGTCGGAGCGGCGGGATTCGAACTCGCGACCCTCTGCTCCCAAAGCAGATGCGCTACCAGGCTGCGCTACGCTCCGACTAAGCTAGTATTCTAACCACTTTTTAAGCTACTTTTTTAAATTTTTAAATTTTCTTGTACCAGTCGCTGCGTCATCTCGGTGGCGGTGATGGGCTTGCAGTACCAATAACCTTGCCCAAAATCGCAACCTGCTTCCAGCAAGATGCTGTGCTGCTCTTGGGTCTCCACCCCTTCTGCAACCACTTGGATGCCCAGCTGGTGCGCCATGACGATGATGGCTTGGCACAAGGCAACATCTTCTGAAGCACGGTGCAAGTTGCATACAAAACTGCGGTCAATTTTGATGTAATTAATATCAAAACGTTTTAAATACGACAGCGAAGAATAGCCCGTTCCAAAATCATCAAGCGCCAGTTCAATACCTGCAGTTTGCAAGGTGTTGATGTTTTCATCACTAATTTTGTCAGATTCGAGTAGCATGCGCTCGGTAATTTCTATGACCAAGGCTTGGCTTGGAATTTTAAGTTGTGCAAGTTTTTCCAACCACTGCTTGCAATCTAAATCGGTGCTTAATAATTGAACCGGTGAGACGTTCACACTAATTGAAAAATCGGACTTATATTGAGTACGCCATACAGCCAATTGCTGGATTGCTTCGTTAAAAATCCAATTTCCCAAAGGAACGATCATCCCAGACTCTTCAGCCAGAGGAATAAAATCCCCGGGATTGACCCGGCCTCGCAAAGGTTGATCCCAGCGGATCAAAGCCTCTGCCTTGACTATTTTCCCTGTCTGCATTGCCACAATGGGTTGGTAATAAAGTGTAGCATCCCGGATGATTGCATAGACAAAAATCGCTATCCGCTGTTTATGGCGCGATCCGTGCTGCGG